>DASZPH010000019.1:0-294254 GCA_035550375.1 Pirellulales bacterium
CGCTCTCGCAAGGCCGCACGATCCACCCTCGAAGAACTCGAATCCATGGCTCGCTCCATTCTGCCGAAAGAACACAGAACACTCCTTCCCCATGTTCTACAGCTTGCGCAGCCAGCGCGCCAGAGTTATTTGCCAGACACACAGGGGCCGAGCCGTCCGCGGCGATTGTTGAGACGCCGTCGCAGGCGAAGACGGTCTCCCGCTTTCGTCCATCCTCCTTGAGGGTGGGACGGGGCGGGGCTGCTCGACACTCTCGGGGGCGGTGCTTACACTTGTGGCCTGTGTTCAGAATCCGTTAGGAGAACGCTTCGCGACCCTATGGTCGATTACGACAAGTTATGCGACGCCTATCGAGCGGCCCGTGAGCTGCTTCTAGGTCATCGCAACGGGGCCGGGCATTGGGAAGGCCAGCTCTCGAGTTCCGCGCTGTCGACTGCCACCGCCGTAAGCGCCCTGGCCCTGGTGCGGCGACAGCTCGAACGAGACGACTCGGCTGCCGCCCGTGAGCAGCAAGAGCGAATCGGCCGGCTGATTTTCGGGGGACTCGACTGGCTCGTCCAACGCCAGAACGCCGACGGCGGCTGGGGCGACACCGACCGCAGTTCGTCGAACATCGCCACCACGATGTTGGTTCGGGCGGCCTTTCAGCTCACGTGTGTCCCGGCCAATCGCGCCGATCTTCTCAGTCGGGCCGATCTGTTCATTCAATCACGCGGCGGAATTCCCGGCTTGCGGCGGCGCTACGGGCGCGACAAGACGTTCGCCGTGCCGATCCTGACCAACTGTGCCTTGGCCGGGTTGGTTTCGTGGAAAGAGGTCTCGTCCTTGCCGTTCGAGCTGGCGTGCTTTCCTCAGTCCTGGTTTCGTTTTCTGCAGCTGCCGGTGGTTAGCTACGCCATTCCCGCCTTGGTGGCCATCGGTCAGGCCCGTTACTTTCACGGCAGGCCCCTGAACCCGCTTGTGCGGTGGTGGCGCGCGGCGGCCGTAGAAAAGAGCCTGCGCGTGCTGGAGCAGATGCAGCCGGCCAGTGGCGGTTTTTTGGAGGCCACGCCGCTGACGAGCTTCGTGGTGATGAGCCTGGCCAGTATCGGCCAGGCCCGGCATCCCGTGGCCCGCCGCGGGTTGGACTTCATTCTTAGCTCGGTGCGAGACGACGGCTCCTGGCCGATCGACACCAACCTCGCGACCTGGGTGACGACCCTTTCGCTCAACGCGCTGGATGTGGGTGGCTCCGCCGCCGAGGCCCGCGAGCGCTGCGCGCCGTGGCTGCTCGACTGCCAGTCTCGCGAGGTGCACCCCTACACGGGCGCGGCGCCCGGCGGCTGGGGCTGGAGCGACCTGAGTGGTTCGGTGCCGGATGCCGACGACAGTTCCGGCGCCCTCTTGACGCTCGCCTCGCTTACACGAGGCAGAAACCAGGTAGGGGCGCCGATCGAAGAATCGTTCGATTCCGCCAGGCTTGGCGTGGGTTGGCTGCTCGACCTGCAAAACTCCGACGGGGGCTGGCCGACGTTCTGCCGCGGATGGGGGAAGCTGCCGTTTGATCGCAGCGGCACGGATCTGACGGCGCATGCGATTCGTGCCCTGCACGCCTGGCGGACCATTTTCGGGGACGCCGAAGACGCTCAGACCGAGCGAATCAACCGGGCGATTTCGGACGGCTGGCGATATCTGGCCCAACAGCAGCAACCAGACGGGAGTTGGTCGCCACTTTGGTTTGGTAACGAACATCATCCGCGCGAAGAGAACCCGGTGTACGGCACTTCCCGCGTGCTGCTGGCCTACGCCGATTTGGGCAAGACCGCCGACCCGGCGGCCTGCCGCGGGCTGGCCTGGCTAGCCGCCCGACAGCGGTCTGACGGCGCCTGGGGGCTCGCGCCGAGCGTAGAGGAGACGGCGCTCGCGGTCGAGGCGATGCTGGCGGCTGGGGGCGATTCCGCGTATGATCAGCACGTCGAGCGTGGGCTAGGCTGGCTGATCGACGCGGTCGAGAGCGGCCGGCTTGAGCAGGCCTCGCCAATCGGTTTCTACTTTGCCAAACTGTGGTATTATGAGAAGCTCTATCCTGTAATTTTTACGGTTGCGGCTTTAGGTCGGGGGGTACGCCGGCTTGACCTGCGTTCCGGCTTGGTGCCGATCCCAGCCGAATGCCCAACGGAGTATCCGGCCGATTGCCGGGTCGATCGCAGAGCCCGCCCGCCCAAGCCGACGTTGACGCCCGCCCCCGCCCACCTTGGTTAACCAAGGCGGCTAACCTAAGGCCGTCTTCATCCAAAATCGACCTCGAGGTTTCAACTTGGCGACCGCACCTGTCGAACCAGAGTCCGTTTCATCCCCGGAGTCGCGGCCGGCCAGGTCGCGGCGCCGCAACACCAGTCACCTCAAGCTCGTGCCGGAAACGCGCCCCTTGCGCGAGGAACTTCGCCGCCAGTGCGGAGAGGTTGCCGCGCGCCTCGACAAGTCGCGCCCGCTGGGCAAAGACGAACTGGAGGCGGTGGCCCGCGGTGTTCTCGACCGGCACGGCTGGCCCGAGGGATTATTGGGCTGGGCCATGGTTTCGCTGGCGACGCACTTCTGGTCCGCCCAGGTAGCCTCCGTCCCTTTTGAGCGCCGCCTGTTCCTGCTCCCGCACTGCCTGAAACACGCCGAGGGCTGCCCGGCCGATTACGACGAGTTTGGTCTCGACTGTCGCAAGTGCGGCGCCTGCCGGATCGCCGATTTCCGCGCGCGCGCCGAAGAACTGGGCTACAAGGTGCTGGTGGCCGAAGGTTCGCCCATCGTCCTCAAGATTATCGTCAGCGGCTACGTCGACGCCATCGTCGGCGTCGCCTGCCTGAACGTGCTAGAAAAGGCGATAGACAAGATCCTGCTGGCCGGTATCCCGTGCATGGCCGTGCCCCTCTTGTCGAGCGACTGCCGCAACACGTCGGTGGACGAAGAGTGGGTGATGGACATGATCAACCTGCGCGAGGAACCGCCGCAGGTTCAAACTCGCTCTTATGTGCACCTGATGCGGGCTGCCGCCGGGTTGTTCGAGCCGGCCGAGTTGGAACGGCTGGCGCCACGCCTGCGGGGCGGTCCGAGTCTGGCGCAATTGAACGGACAGGGAGTAAGCGGTCTCGACCCCGTGGCGGGAACTGAGGCGATTGCCTACGACTTCCTGGCAAAGGGAGGGAAGCACTCCCGCCCGTTCATCACCTTGGCCGTGTACGACGCCTTCACGGGGGGAGCGGGCACGATGGGCGATGGCGCGGCTCGTTTGGCCGCCGTACCCGACTGGGTGAAGCGGGCCGCCATGTCGATCGAAACGTTTCACAAGGCATCGCTCGTGCACGACGACATCGAAGACAACGACCCCTATCGTTACGGCGAGGCAACGCTGCACCGCCGGTTTGGCACTCCCACGGCAATCAACGTCGGCGATTATCTGATCGGCATGGGCTACCGGCTGATCAGCCGTGACGCGGTCAACACGGGGCCCGAAGCGGCCGCCGACATTCTCGATCGCCTGGCCGACGCGCACTTGAAGCTTGCCGAGGGACAAGGGGCCGAACTCTTGTGGCGAGATTCGCTGAACAAGCAATTGACGCCGCTCGACGCTTTGAAGATTTACGCCCTGAAGACGGCGCCGGCTTTCGAGGCCGCCATCTTCTCCGGATTGCGGCTGGCAGGACCGGCTGAAGACGCCGCCTGGGTGGGCCAGTTCGCCCGCAACCTTGGAATCGCCTTTCAGATCCTCAACGACCTCAACGACTGGCGTGGCGACGATCACAACAAGCTCACCGCGGCGGGCGACGTCGTGGGGGGCCGGCCGACGGTGCTCTGGGCGCTGGCCCTGGAAGGGCTGGACGAAGCCGGGCGGGCAGAACTGAATTCGCTCGTCGGCTCGCCGGACAGCAACCAGGCGGTCGTCCACCGCGTTCGCGAGCTTTACACGTCGGCCGGCGTGTTTGATAAAGCCGAGCGGCTGGTCGACAAGTACCAGGAACGGGCCGAGGCGATCGCGGACGAAGCGGAGAACGACGACCTGCGGCGGCTTTTGTACTACCTGGTCGACAGCGTTCTGGAGCGATCCGGCACCAAAGAACCTGACGTGATGATGCCCGCCCTGCCGTTGGCCGGTTTGTCCGCAACGGCGTCGTGAAAAGAATGCGACCGAAGGTTGTCGCCCCCACCCTTAACCCCATGACGGGGGTTTCTGGCGACATGATTCCGGCTGTCGCCAGCCGCAGATTGTACGTTTGAAACTTCAAGCCGAAGTCGCTCCGGCAGCGCGTGCCCCTGTGGGGGCACGCATGTCGAGAGACGCCCTGGCGAGACATGCCATGCCGAGTTCGTCCTACCCGCTGATCCCCGACCTGCAGACGCTGACCGGACTTTTCTATTCCTCGCGCGTGTCGTTGGGCGACTTCAGCGAAGTGGGCGTGGAAGAAGTGCCGGAGCCGTATCGGCGCCTGCTGGCTCACAACGATCACATGACGGTCACCGTGGAAGAGTTTCATCAGGGGCCGGTAGCCGTACGCGTATTACAGCGGCGGGTGACGGAGACCCACTACGCCCGCGAGATCCTGCTCACCCGGCAAGCCGACGACCAAGTGGTGCAATACGGCATCATGCGGGTGAGCTTTGCCTATCTGCCGCCCGAGGTGCAGGGAAAGATTCGGGGCGAGCAAGCGCCGCTCGGCCGGATTCTGATCGAGCACAACGTGCTGCGCCGCGTGCAACTTTTCTCGCTGCGCCGCGTGGAGTTAGGCCCGGAGTTGAAGCGACATTTTAGCCGGCCGGAGGGGGCGACAACCTACGGCCGCACCGCGCTGATCGAGTGCAACCAGGCCCCGGCGATCGAACTGTTGGAAATCGTATCCCCTCTCCCGCCGGGAGAGGGCTAGAGTGAGGGCGGGTTGCGCCGGAGTTCGGCCTTGGCCAAGAGAGGAAGATTCGGGCACGCGACCCACGGCGCCGACCGCCCTCACCTTAACCATCGCCTAGTCGGAGAGGGGACGCCATGACCGAACCGTACCGCAGCCAAAGGCGCGTGGAGTTTCGCGACACAGACGCGGCCGGCATCGCCCACTTCTCGGTCTTCTTCAACTACATGGAAGAGGTCGAGCACGAGTTCCTCCGCTCGCAAGGCCTGAGTGTGGTGATGCACGATGCAGAGGGCGTCTTGAGCTGGCCGCGAGTCTCGGCGCAGTGCGACTACCAAGGGGCGGTCCGGTTCGAGGACGTGCTCGACGTGGAGCTGAACGTTGACCGCGTGGGCGAAAAAAGCGTAACGTACCACTTCGTCTTTCGTCACAGAGGACGGCAAGTGGCCGACGGGCGACTGACCGCCGTCTGCTGCCGGATGGAGCAAGGCACACCCCGCGCCGTGCCGATTCCCGACGAGATTGCGGCCCGGTTGTCATCCAAGTGAAGCGAACCCAAGAACTCGAACGCTAACCATAAATTCTCCAAAAGACTCCCAACATGTCTCTCGATCTGGTTCAGACTCTCAGCGAACTGGTGGCGATTCCCAGCGTGAACCCGATGGGCAGACCGCTCGACGGTCCGGAGTTCTACGAAGAGAAGGTCACCGACTACTTGCAGGCCCTCTTTGAACGGCTCGGCCTGGCCTGGCAGCGTCAGGTCGTTCAGCCTCGCCGAGAGAACATCATCGCTCGCCTCGACGGGACGGGCGGCAAGGAAGTCGTCATGCTGGAGGCCCATCAAGACACCGTACCGGTCGACGGCATGACGATCGATCCCTGGAAGCCCCAGGTTCGCGACGGGCGGCTCTACGGGCGCGGCGCCTGCGACATCAAGGGGGGAATGACGGCCATGCTGGGCGCGCTGGCTCGCCTGGCGGAAGAACGCCCTCGCGGCATGCCCACGGTGATCATGGCCTGCACGGTAAACGAGGAGCACGGCTACAGCGGCGCCAACGAACTGCCCAAGTTATGGGCGGAGGGAGCAAACTCCGTCGTTCCGCGCCGGCCCGACGCGGCCATTGTCGCCGAGCCGACCGACTTGCAGGTGGTGGTCGCGCATAAGGGGGCGGTTCGCTGGCGATGCCGCACGCACGGACTGGCGGCCCACAGCTCGCAGCCGGCTCGCGGCAAGAACGCCGTCTACGGCATGGCGCCCGTTCTGATGGCCCTCGAGCGTTACGCGGGGGAAGTCGGAAAAATGGTTCCTCAGCACCCGCTATGCGGCCAAGCGACGCTCAGCGTGGGCACCATTCAAGGCGGATTGAGCGTCAACACGGTGCCAGACACCTGCACGATCGAGATCGACCGCCGGCTGCTGCCCGGCGAAGACGCGCTGGCGGTCTACGAGCAGGTGCTGGCTTACTTGCGTGACGCCGTGAAGAGCGACTGCGAGGTGGAACACGAGTATCCCTACCTGCTCGGCGTGGCCCTGGCCGACACCCACAACGGCGCTTTGGCCGACCGGCTCTGCGCGGTCCTGCGCCGGGTGCTGGGGCGAGGCGAGAAGATCGGCGTGCCCTTCGGGACGAACGCCTCGCGGATTGCCCCGTCGGGCATCCCCACGGTCGTTTTTGGACCAGGATCGATCAACCAGGCCCATACAGCCGACGAATGGCTATCGCTCGACGAACTATCGAAGGCCAGCGACGCGCTGTACGCCTTTCTGGCCACCGCAGGCGCGCCGGCATAGCCGGTTTTGCAAACGAGCCGCCGTTCACGAGAGACGCCTAGGCAAGTGTGGCCGTTCTTATCCTCGACCCCTTCGACCCTCCGTTGCGGCACACGCTACTTGGAGCGATACTCCCACCACTTGTCTTCTCCAATTGACATTTCGTGCATTTGTTTTCTTTTGGCCGCAGGAACATCGTTTTCGATCATTTGTCGCAGATCGTCGACGAGTTCTGGGTTGTCACCAAAATACGAGTGTCCTAGAAAATCAGTGTGCAATGCGGATGCGCCGACGATCACCGCCACGACCCAGGCGGCTCCCAAGGAGACGAATCTCCAAACCCCTATTCCGTCGTAAGGCGTCGTCGGAAGACCGTCTGTTCCGAAGTAAATGGAATGGATCACATGGGTTGCATTGGCATCCGGCTGAAGGTGAAGCTTTTGACCCCTCCGAGTCGTCGCATTCTCACTACCGCCTGGACCGCCTTCGCTTGGACCGCCTTCGCTTGGACCGCCTTCGCTTGGACCGCCTTCGCTTGGACCGCCTTCGCTTGGACCGCCTTCGCTTGGACCGCCTTCGCTTGGACCACCTTCAGTTGGACCGCCTTCAGTTGGACCGCCTTCAGTTGGACCGCCTTCGCTTGCAGGGCGCCCGGTACCGCCAAAGCCGCTGAACGCCGGGAAATCGAACTCCTCCCCCCTCAGTTCGGTCCACTTCGTCATCTGGTCGTTGGTCAGCACCGCCAGCATGTCGGCTTGGGCCTTGTTTCGTCGTTCGCGCATCTCGGCGAACCGGCTCTGGCGCTCTTCATCAGACAGGTTCTGGAGTCCCCCCACGCCCAGTCGGGGACGAACGTCCTCTTGGATTTCCTGGATTTTGTCCTGCTGCTCTTGTGACAGACCCAGCCGGTTGGTGATCTCGGGCCGAGTTAGGGCGGTTGTACCCTGGCGCTGCAGCACCGACTGGTTGAGCCTGGTAAGCTGTTCGGGCTTGAGGATCTTATTGAGCCTTTCTGCTGCTGCTTTCTCTGCCTCTTCAGCTTTGGCACGCATCTCCTGCATGCGATTCTGGCGCTCGTCATTGCTCAGGTTTTGAAACTCCTGGAAGCTGAAACCCCCTCGCGACTCTCGAAGGGCGGCCAAAACGTCGTCGATTTCCTTGCCCTGTTCATCGCTGACGCTCAGTTCTTTGCGCACCTCGGGCATGCTCAGTAAAAGGGTCGGGCTACCGCCCATTCCTACGAGCCCGGCGAAAGCTCGGCCGGCCGAACCATCGAGGCCACGGAGGCGCGGCTGGTCCTGCGCTGTGGCCACCGAAACAAGCAGCGCCAGCATGACGGTCCCCGCCAAGCTCTTGCATCGCAACATGGATCCTAACGCCTTTCTGAAACGAGGAACCAAGGTCGGGTGTCGAACTGGCATGTCGTCTTGACGACTCCGACTCCTGTTGGTCCATCCAAGCGAAGGGCAAGAAAGCTCACAGCAGGACGAGCAGCTCTGGGGCGAAAGCATCGAACACGCGAAGTCCCTTCCCCTGTCGAGTGCGGCCGTCACGGCAGAATCCACTCAAGATAGGTGCTGCTCATTGTCCCATTGTGCGGGGTGTTTTCAAGTCCCCACGGGCCGTCTTGCACGTGTATTCTAATTCGCTAGAATTAGTGCGTCGCCCCCGCCCCCGACTAAGGCCAACAACATGGCGCGGACACCTAGCACGCAGCCGACGGACGGCGAGCTGGAGATCCTGAACGTCCTCTGGAACGTTGGCCGCTGCGATCTGGGCACGATTCGCGCCACGTTGCAGCAGAAACGGCCGGTGGCGACGACGACGATCGCCACGATGCTCAAGTTGATGCGCGACAAGGGACTGGTCGAGCGTGGCGACGGACCGCGCGGCTACACCTGGTCGGCCAAGATCACACGCAAGGCGGCGCGCGCAGGACTGATCGGCCGGCTCGTGGACCTGGCCTTCGAAGGGTCGGCGCGTGGCCTGGTTGCCCACATGCTCGAGGCGGGCAAGCTCAGCGCGCAAGACCGGCAGGAAATCCGGCGGCTGCTGGACGAGGGAGAGCAGAAGCCCCGACCGAAGAAAGGGGAAACCCGATCATGATCGGCTCGCTCCCGGCACTCTTTCCGGCGTGGCGCCTGGCCGGGTGGACGATGCTGCACTTCATCTGGGTGGGGAGCCTGGTCGCCGCGGTGGCGGCAATTGGCCGGCAGCTCTTACGGCGGGCCCATCCGGACGTCCGCTACGCTTACGCGCTGGCGTCGCTAACGCTGCTGGCGGCAGCGCCGGCGGTCATCGCCGCCTTGTTTGCGGCCGATGCCGCGCGCGGTGTGCCGGCGATGGAAGGCACCCGGTCGCCAGCGGCGCCCGTGGCCCAGCCACGAGAAACCGTTCTCGTCGGTCAAAGCGCCGCAGAGCGGAGCCCTCGTGCACAGCCGCCGCGCCTGTTGAGGTGGGCAAACTGGATGGTGGACATCCTGCCCGGCGTATGGCTTGTCGGCGCGCCGTTGACCTTCGTCTACATGGCGGCCGGGCTCTGGGGCGCGGAGCAGCTCCGCCGGCGCAGCCAGCCCGCATTCAACGACGCACTGTCGGCCCTCTGTGGCCGCCTGGCCGACGCACTTGGAGTCACTCGTCATGTGGCCGTCGGCGTGTGCGACCACGTGGCAGCCCCGTTGGTGCTCGGCATCGCGAGACCGTTGATCGTTCTCCCGTCGGTCTTAGTGACCGGCTGGGGCCCGGAACAGGTCGAGTTCGCGCTCGTGCATGAATTGGCCCACGTGCGGCGGTGGGACAACCTGGTGAACCTGCTCCAGCGGGTTGTGGAATCGGCTTTGTTCTTCCACCCTGCCGTTTGGGTGCTTTCGGGCTGGGTCCGACGCGAGCGCGAGCACTGCTGCGACCAGATCGTCGTGCAACACACGGGGCGGGCGCTCGACTACGCCGGCGCGCTGTTTCTGCTGGCCGGCGCCAGCGCCGCGCCGGTCGCGCAGGCGTCGTGCATGGCCGAGAATCACCTGGTCGACCGAATTCGGCGGATCCTCGACCCGAACGATCGTACGATGAAACTTTCCCGCGCCGCGCTCGGCCTGGCGGCCGGTTTCCTGTTGCTCCCGGCGTTGTTCGGGATGCTTGCACTGCACGCGAATCGCCGCGTCACGGCGCAGGAGAGAAACCCTGCCGCAGTTGGCCAAACTTCCGGAAAGAAGGTCGTCATGTCTACCCACTCTCAAGAACCCGCGCGAGAGCTTCCCGAAGACCCCGACCTGGTTGGGCAGCTCAAGCTGGCCATCGACGCCAACGATCTGGAGGAGGTCAAGCGCCTCATGACGGGCCACCCGGAGCTCCACCGCGCTCCGCTTGGCTACGGCAAAAACGGGCCGCTCACGTGGGTCGCCGAGTGCCGCGTGCCGCGCGTGCCGCCCAACGAGACGCGGCTGGCCATGGCGCGGTGGATGATCGAGAACGGCTCCGACATTCACCAGGGGGGCGACGGACCTCTGATGCGCGCCGCGCTGGACGACACGAAACTTCCCATGACCGAGCTCCTCGTCGCCCACGGTGCCGACGTGAACGCGCTCTGGGGAGGAAGCTACCCCATCATCCTTGCCCCGCTCGAGGCCTTCGCGCCGCGGACCTTGCAATGGCTGCTCGACCACGGCGCCGACCTGCATGCAGCCGAGAATTGCGACCCGATCGAAATGCTCACTTGTATCTACTCGCGAGGGGCCAAGCGGAAAAGCGCCTGCTTCGAGATCGTCGAGGCGGCTGGCTTCGCGCTCCCGGACACTCCGCTGATGGCGCTGCACCGCGGCCGGCTCGACCTGCTCCAGAAGCATCTCGACCTCGACCCGTCGCTCCTGAAGCGCCGATTCACGTACCCCGAGATCTTCTTCAACCGCGATGGCGCGCCGGGAGATGCGTATCCCGCGACGCCCGTATCCGGCGGCACGCTCTTGCACCTGGCGCTCGAGTTCGACGACATCGACGTGGCGCGCTGGCTGATCGAGCACGGCGCTGACGTGAATGCCCGCGTCTCGATTGACTCCGAGGGTTTCGGGGGCCACACGCCGCTCTTCCACACCGTCGTCAACCTGGCCGCGGCAATGGGCGCGAAAGCCGACTCCAAGGCGAGGCTGCTCCTCGACCATGGCGCCGACCCCAACGCCCGGGCGACCTTCCGGCAGGAGGACAAGTTTAACGGCACGGCGCCGACCGACGCGCTTCGCGACGTCACGCCCGTCGGCTACGCACGCCGATACCCCGACCGACGCTGCCTGAACGCGCCGGCGCTCGCCGCGATCGCCGAGCGCGGGGGGAAGGAATAAGCCTCGCACGATGAAGTCGTCCTCCGCGCTTACGGCAGTGAAAACGGCGATCCACTGGCTGCGGTGGGCTGCCGTGCTGGCACTCGTCTACTCCGCCTTGGGCGCGCTCGTCTACTCAGCATTGGTTCCGGGGGCGTATGCCCGCCGGCCGGCTCCGCTCGCCGCTGTTCAAAACCTGGTCTTCATGTTTGACTACCCGCTGAGGCAGACGGCTTTCGTCGTCGCGGGCGCGCTGGTCGCACCGAGGTTTCGCCTCGCGACGGCGATCGTTTTCGCCGCTCTGAACCTTGCGTTCGCTTTCTGGGGTCATGTGCTGGCGACGGGCGGTCCGTGGTGGTCGTGGACCATCAACTACACGCACTTCACCCTCGAAACCTTGGGGGCCATGCTCGGTGTGGCCTACGTCTTCTGGTCGGAAAAGACTAAGCGGTCCGTGGCAAGCGCACCGCCTTTGCAGTTATCGTTGTGGGAAGCACCTCCGGGGTCGGTGGGCAACAACGCGACGATTACAACAGCAAAAGCGTTGATCCGCTGGTTGCGGTGGGCTCTCGTATTGGCGCTCGCCTGCTCCGCCTTGGCTGCACTCGTCTGCGCCGCATTGCACGTGCCGCCTCCTGCGCCGCTTGCCGTTGTTGAACGCCTGGTGTTCATGCAGGTCTTCTACACGCTCAGGGAGACGGCCTTCATCGTCGCGGGCGCGACGATCGCGCCACGCTTTCGCCTGACGACGGCGATCATTCTGGCCGCCGTGCATGTTCCGTTATCTCTCTGGAATCACGTGCTGTCGCGCGTGAGCCTCGCCGAACTTGTTTTGTTTCAAGGCAGCGGGAACTACGGGCACTTCGCCCTCGAAAGCTTCGGGGCCGTGCTCGGTGTGGTCTACATCTACAGGACGGAGACAGAGAAAGGGTCCCTGACAAGCGTACGGCCCGCCCCGTCGCCACCTTGATGAGACCCCTTCCTCTTCAAAGGACCTCCTCATGCTCGAGGCCGACAGATGGTCGAGTTCCTGCTCAAGCGCGGCGCCGCGATGAACCTGCCCGACGACGAACCGTGGGCGACTCCATTGGCCTGGGCACGGAAACTCGAACTCGCGGATATTGAAGAGCCTCCTCTCAAACACGGGGCTACAGGATAGCCCCCGAAATCGAAAGGCCCACACCCATGACCGACGCGAACACGACGGCGGCGCGCATGGTTGCCGCCTGCACCAGCGGCGACGAAGCGACGGTGCGCAAGCTGCTGCGAGAGACGCCGTCGCTGGCGAGCCAGGTTCCCGGGGCACCGCTCGCACCTCTGCATTACGCCGTCCGCGACGGCCACGCCGGCATCGTGCAGCTCTTGCTCGAGCACGGCGCCGACGCGCACGTGGTCGTGGGGGGAACTCTCTGGGGCCTTCCGCTGAGAACCGTGGACGTCGCCGTCGCCCGCGGGTTCGGCCCAGTCGTGGCGCTCATCGACAAGGCGATCGAGGCAAGCCAGCGATTGGCCCTCTCAGAAGACCCCTTACGGCGCGCGCTGCGCGAGAGCGACCTGGCCGCCATCCAGCGCGAGCTGCGGCGCGATCCGTCGGCCATCAACACCACCGACGAGCACGGCAACACGCCGCTGCACCGGGCGGCGCAGGCGGAGGACACGGCCGACAGCGCCGAGTTCATGAACTTTCTGCTCGACCACGGCGCCGCGGTCGATGTCCCGAACCACCTCGGCTACACGCCGGTCTATGTCACGCTGTTTCCCTACCGCCGTCCGCGCTGGAAAATGTTCGAGCTGCTGTTGGCCCGCGGCGCGCCTTACGACATCAATCTCGCCTGCGTCAAGGGCGACATCGACAGGGTCCGCTCGCTGCTGGCGGCGGACGCTGGGGCGGTCCATTTTCAGGCCCCCTGCAAGAAGCGGCCGCTGTCGTGCGCGGCCGAGTTCGGCCGGCGCAACATCGTCGCGCTGCTGCTGGCCGCGGGCGCCGATCCCAACGCCCAGGAAGCCGAGGGTTATCACACTTTTCCCCTCGTGGCCGCGGTCAAGAACAACGATCTGGCGATGGTGCAGATGTTGCTCGAGCACGGCGCTGATCCCAACGCCATGATCGACGCCGCCGAGGTGGCCTTGTCGGAGGCCATCGGGCACGGCAACCGCGACATGGCGAACCTGATTGCCTCTTACGGCGGGGTGAGGCCGATTCACTGCCTGGCCTGGGAGGGCGACATCGTCACCCTGGCGGCCGTCCTGCACGAGAACCCGAGGCTGGCCCTGTCGGCCATCTACATTCCCAATCCCGATCGGCCGAAGGAGGCCGCCCGGGCGCTGCGGTTGGCACTGCATCACGGCCTCAACCCGAAAGACATCTGTCTCTGGTCACTATTTCGCGCCAGCGGCAAACCGGAGCTGCTGCGCGTCTTCCTCGAAGCCGGCGCCGACCCAGACGTCACCGATGAAGACGGCACCGGCTGCACCCTGCTGCACTTCTTGACGGGGTTCCCCGAGACGAAGCCGGCGATCGAGGTGCTGCTCGAGTTCAAGGCAAACATCGATGCCCGCGACGGCTTCTTCGGCTTCACGCCGCTGACGTGGGCCGTCGTGCATCGCCGCCTGGACATGGTGCAGTTTCTCCTCGCCCGCGGCGCCACCATCGAGCTCCCCGACGACCCACCCTGGACGACGCCGCGTTTTTGGGCCAAGCACCTTGGCGAGCCGGCGATCATGCAGGCGCTGGCGGACTAGAGATACACTTAGTGTCCGGCCGAGACGTCGACAACTGCATCACCGAACCGGAAAGTTCAAATCCCCTCGCCGGCCGCTTCCACAACTACCGGCGCGATTTGAGAACGGCCAAGAATCGTCGCAACGATTCGCTAGCGGGACTAGGCCAGCAACTCCTTCACCACGTTCCCCTCCACGTCGGTCAGCCGGAAGTCGCGTCCCTGAAAGCGGTACGTCAGGCGTGTGTGATCGAAGCCCAGCAGGTGCAGAATCGTCGCGTGCAGATCATGTATGTGGACGCGATCGCGCACCGCGTTGAAGCCCAGTTCGTCGGTTTCGCCGAGCGTCAGGCCTCGCTTCACCCCGCCGCCGGCAAGCCACATCGTAAAGGCGTTGGGATGGTGATCGCGGCCGTCGTCGCCGCCTTGTACCATCGGCGTGCGGCCGAATTCGCCCCCCCAGATAACCAGCGTCTCGTCGAGCAGGCCCCGCTGTTTGAGATCCTGGATCAGCGCGGCGCTCGCCTGGTCGGTGTCGAGGCAGTTCTGGCGCAGGTCTTTCACGAGGTTGCCGTGCTGGTCCCAGGCCTCGTGGAAGATTTCGACGAACCGCACGCCGCGCTCGACCAGCCGCCTCGCCAGCAGGCAGTTGTTGGCAAACGACGGCTTGCCGGGCTGCGCGCCGTACAGGTCGAGGGTGTCCTGCGACTCGCTCGACAAGTCCATCAACTCCGGGGCGCTCGTCTGCATGCGAAACGCCATCTCGAACGAATGGATGCGGGTGGCAATCTCCGGATCGCCAGTCGTTTCCAGTCGCAGCTTGTTCAATCGCCCGAGGGTCGCGATGGAATCGGCCTCCATCGCCGCGTCGACGCCCGGCGGATTCGACAGGTAGAGCACCGGGTCGCCGCTGCCGCGGAACTGCACCCCCTGATACATCGTGGGCAGAAAGCCGCTCCCCCAGTTGCTGTTACCGCCGCTGGGACCCTTCTTGCCGGAACTGAAGACGACGAAGCCGGGCAACTCCTGCGATTCGCTCCCCAAGCCGTAGGTGACCCAGGCGCCCAGGCTGGGCCGGCCAAACTGCTGCGAGCCGGTGCTCATCAGGATCTGGCCCGGCGCGTGGTTGAAGGCGTCGGTCACCAGCGACCTGACGATGGCGATGTCGTCGACTACGCCGGCCAGCCGCGGCAGCAACTCCGAAAGCTCGGCCCCGCAGGCGCCGTGTCGGGCGAACTGGAATTTCGGTCCCAGCAGCTTGGAGTTGGGGTTAATGAAGGCCGCCCGATATCCCTTGAGCAGGTCGGCCGGAGGAAGCGTGCCGTTGAACCGGGCGAGTTGCGGTTTGTAATCGAACAATTCAAGATGACTCGGGGCGCCGGCCATGAACAGGAAGATCACGTTCTTCGCCTTGCCGGCGAAGTGCGGCTGCTTGACTGCTAGCGGGTTGGCTCCCGTGTTGGCGCGGGCGCCGCCGGCGAGCAATTCGGCAAGCCCGATGCCACCCAGGCCGACGCCGCACTGCTGGAGGAACCAGCGGCGGGCAACCCGCCTCGGATCGGCGCCGGCATAGTAATGGTCTTGGCAATTCATCGTTATCAATCCCAGAGCAAGTTTGCTTATTCTTTGGTGATTGTTTCGTCCAGATTGAGAATCACGCGACTTAGCAAGGTCCAGGCGGCGAGTTGGCTGGGCGTGGCGCCGGGCGGCAGCACGGCCGGACGCGACGGATCGTGGTTGGCGATCGTCCCCGCGTCGGTCCAACCCTCGGCGAGATGTTTTGTCTGCCGCGCCAGCAAGTCGAGCAGTTCCCCTCGTTCCACGTCGCTGGGCCGCCGCACAAGGCAGCGGCGAAAGAGGTATTCGACGCGCGTCTCGTCGCTCGCGCCGCCCAGTTCGAGCGTCTTGAGCGCCAACGCCTGGGCACATTCGACGAAGAGCGGCTCGTTGAGCGTCACCAGCGCCTGCAGCGGCGTGTTCGACCGGACGCGGCGGACGCAGGCAAAATCGCCGTTGGGCGCGTCGAAGGTTTGCAGCACCGGGTAGGGCACGGAACGGTAGCGGAAGGTGTAGACCCCGCGCCGATATCGGTTGTCGCCCGTTTCACTTTTCCAGATCTTGGGACCGTAGCTCACCGGCGGCTGGAACAGAAAATCGGGGGCCGGCGGGTAGACGCTTGGCCCGCCCAGCGCCGGGTTCAAAAGGCCGCTGGCGGCCAGCGCGATGTCGCGAACCACCTCGCCGTCGACGCGAAACCGCGGGCCACGGGCCAACAGGCGGTTCGCCGGATCGTGGGCAAGCAGTTCCGGCGTCACACGCGACGACTGCCGGTAGGTCGACGAAGAGACAATCAGCCGGTGCAGCCACTTCAAGCTCCAACCGTGGTCCATGAATTCCACGGCCAGCCAATCGAGCAGCTCGGGATGCGACGACGTCTCGCTTTGCGACCCCAGATCTTCGCTGGTGCTCACCAGGCCGACGCCGAAGTAGGCCTGCCAGACTCGATTGACGATCGAGCGCGCCGTGGTCGGCGAATTGCGGTCGGCCAGCCAGCGCGCGAAGCCGAGCCGGTCGCGCGACGATCCGGCGGCAAGCGGGTGCAGAAAGGCGGGAACGCCCGGCTCGACCTTGTCTCGCGGCTTGAGAAAATCTCCCCGCTCGAGCATGTGGGTCTCGCGCGCGGCGCCCCTTTCGGCCAGCACCAACTGCGACGACCCGGGCGGATGTTCTCTCCAGAGAGCTTCGATCGCGTCGTTTTGCTCTTTCCATTCCGGGACGGTGGTACGCCAGTAAGCGAAGACGGCGTCGGTCTGCTCGTCCGTTCGCTGTTCGCTCGGCGCCGCCACGATCTGCCGCACCCGCGCGGGCAGAGGATCGGCCGCGGGGCCAGTTGCGGTCGTCAACGACAGCCGAACGCGGCCCAGATTGCAGTTCTGATTGTCGTCGCTGTTCCAGCCGCCATGTTTCTGGCTGAGGTAAAAGGTGAGCAAGGTGCCTGCCGGATGCGTGATGGGCCTTTCGGCTACGAACACCGCCTTGCGGGGCTGGTTGCGGCGGCCGGAACCGGCGTTGATTCCCCAAGCGGTCTCCTCCTTGCCGTCGATGGCAAAGGCGGCCGGGCCCGTCACGCGCCGCTTGCCGCTGCGGTCGTCGTAGATCGCCTCCAGCGGTTCCTCAGGCAACTCGACGTCAGAGCTGGCAGCGACAAACTTGATCTTCTCGACCTTTTGCGGATCGTCGGCCGGCGCCGCCTCGACCTCAAACTCGGTGAGCGCCCCCGTCCCTTGCACGGAACGGCCCGGACCACCCAGAGGCAAATCGTCGTGAGTGAGCAGTTCCAGGCGAAACGCGGTGATTCCCTGCTCGCTGGTCCGGGCGGTCAACTTGACCTGATGCTTGGTCGGCGCGTAGCCCTGCGCCAGCAAGGAGCCGTCGGGCAAGGGCAGATACTTCTGCCCGCCCGTCGAAATCTCGTCCACAGCCGGCTCGACGACGACCCAGTTCGGCGGGTTCCCACGGACGGCCGCCTCCCACTGTCTCATTCGCTCAGCCCAGTCCGGCCGGCCGCTTTTGAGCTCCGCTTCGATTTGCCGGATGCGGTGAAAGATATCCTCGCGCCGCTTCTCTTCCTCCGGCATATAGACCACGATGCTCGCTTCATGGGCATTGTTCAGAAAAGCGAACATCCGATAGTAGTCGGCCTGCGTCAGCGGATCGTATTTGTGGTTGTGGCACTGAGCGCACTGGATGGTGAGGCCTAAAATGCTCTTCCCGATGGCGTCCATGCGGTCGAACATGGCTTCCATGCGGAACTGCTCGGGATCGACTCCTCCTTCTTCGTTAATCATCGAATTACGCAGAAAGCCGGTCGCCACGAGCTGATCCTGCGTTGCACCAGGCAGCAAGTCCCCCGCAATCTGCTCGATGATGAACTGATCGTAGGCGAGGTCGCGGTTGAGCGCCGCAATGACCCAGTCGCGATAGGCCCAGACCTGCCGCGACTTGTCCTTTTCGTAGCCGTCGGAATCGGCGTAACGTGCCCCGTCGAGCCAAAGCCGGCCCCAGCGTTCGCCATAGTGGGGGGTATCGAGCAGCGCCGAGATCAGGCGATCGTAAGCGTCTGATCGGTCGTCGGCAGCAAAGGCGTCGGTCTCTTCGATCGTCGGCGGTAGCCCGACCAGGTCGAGACTCAGCCGGCGGATGAGGGTGATCTTGTCGGCTTCGGGCGAGGGCGTAAGGCCGGCCCGCTTCAGCCGCGAAAGAACAAAAGCGTCGATCGGATTGCGGATCCAACTCGCCGCCGCATCGCCCCCCCATTGCGGCGAAGACGGGCGCCGGGGGGAAACAAACGACCAATGGCTCGACCAGGGCGCGCCTTGCTCCACCCACCGCTTGACCAGATCGATTTGGGCCTCGCTGAGCGCCTTACCCGAGTCCGGGGGAGGCATTCGTTCATCCGGGTCTGGCGACCGCATGCGCCGCAGCGCCTCGCTCGCTTCAAGGTTGCCGGGGACGAAGGGAGCATGGCCGTCGCGGACCCCTAGGGCGCCGTCCTCAGTGTCGAGCCGTAGGTCGCCCTTGCGCTGCTTCTCGTCCGGCCCGTGGCACTGGAAGCAAGCGGCGGAAAGGATGGGCCGAACGTCGCGGGCGAAGTCGATCGGTCCGTTCGAGGCAGCCTTTGCCGCTAAATTCGTTGCGGGCGTTATCAGCAGAGCCGTGATGAATGCGAGTGCGCGCGGCTTCAAGGCGAGACCTTTGGAGTAAGAGCTATCCCTCGTTTGCGGCGCGGGCGTCCCGCCTGCATCCAGGCGGCTGTACCACGATTAGGAGGGTCTGGCGGCAAAACCCCGCCAGAAAAAGTATAACCGAGCCGGCCGGTGGCCCCAACGAGCGCCGTCAAGGTTTGCCCTTTTTCCGTTGCCTTTGTTCTTAAACCGCCTGAACGAACCCGCAGAGTTTGACTGACCCGCGCGAAGGGCACCAAACGAGTGCTCAGCCGCAGCCTTCCACAGGCTGCAGGGGCCTTTCTCTCGATTCTTACAGATTTTCCAGTCGATAGCTCACATTGGCCGAACCGGATTCGGCGAGAGGCGTTCTCTCCTGCGCGACATCGAGGCCCGCGACTTCCGCGGTCGAGGCCTGGACCTGGCGGGCGCGCGGCAACTAACGCGTCTAATGGTAATGGAGTATCGGGTCATGGACACTTCACGACTGGCGGTGGCGGCCGCGCTGGTGGGTCTGCTAACCGCTAGCCCTGCCGTTGCCCAAGAAGCGCCGGGGGGCGAGACAGGCTCTCCGCCGCAACAGGTTACTCAGGAGGGCTCCCTCGAATTCGACGGCGGCCAGGCCGCAAATCCACCGGCATACAAGAAACCCACGCAGAGGAATGGGGACTTCGTACGACCTGGCGCGATCACCGCCTCCTTTGCCAGGCAAAAGACCGAGCGAATGGGCTGCTGCGAGCCCTGCGGTGAGCAAGAGGAAGCCGGTTGCGCGGAGGGCGAAGAAGAGACGCCATGCCGGCAATGCTGCAGCGGCCCCCTGGGTTGCTGGGGACGCGGCTGCTGCCTCTATGAACTGGGCCAACCGTTTGCGCTCGCCGATTTGGCGCCTCGCCTGAAAAAGAAAAACATCATCTTGCTCTCTGGCTGGATTGCCCAGGGCTACGTCTGGAATGCCTATCGGGGCAACAATTTCAACGGCCCTGTGACGTGGATGGACCGTGCCAACGAGTGGGACATGCAGGAGTTGTATCTCTACTCGACGAGGCCGACCGACACCAAGGGCGAAGGCTGGGACATCGGCTACCGCGTTGATGCCCTTTACGGCACGAACTATCGGTGGGACACCGAAGCCGGCCTCGAGACGAGGCTCAATAGCGGACAGTTTTACGGCCTCGCCCTTCCGCAGTTCTATGCCGAAGTGGCCTACAACGACCTGAAGGTCAAGGTCGGTCACTTCATTTCGCCGGTCGGTTTCTACACCGTCGGTACGTTCAACAACTTCTTCAATTTGATTCCTTACACCTATCAATACGGCGAACCCTTCACTCACACCGGCTTCCTTGCCAACTATCAGGTGACCGAAAAGGTCAACTTGGGGGCCGGTTTGATTCACGGCTGGGACGCCTTCGACAGCAGCTTCAACAAATGGGGCGGCTACCTCGGCACGGCCACGATCAACGGCAACGCCGACGATTCGCTGGCCTTTGTCCAGGTCTACAGCCATGAGCCGACGCAGAACGCCGCTCGGCCGTTCACCCAACGTTACTTCCAGACCTTGGTCTACACCCGTCCGCTCAAGCAGCTCAGCGACAAGTTGACCTGGGTCATCCAGAGCGACCTCGGCGTGCAAGGTCAGGCTACGTTGACGGGCAAAACGGCCCGTTGGTACGGCGTCAACCAGTACCTGTATTACAAGAAGAACGACCTCGTGAGCTGGGGCATCGGGGGCGAGTGGTTCCGCGACGAAGAGGGCTTCCGAGTGGCCGCTGCCGTCCCGTCGCCCGGCAGCCCGAACGCTCGCGGCTGGCCGCTTGGACCTGGCTTCGCCGGCAACTTCTACCAGGTAACGGTGGGTCCGCGTTGGACGCCGCTGCCCAACCTGACGGTTCGGCCCGACCTCCGCTGGGACTGGTATCATGGTGCCACGGACGTGAATGGCAACAGGCCGTTTGACAACGGCAAGCTGAACCATCAGATTGCCCTTTACACGGACTTCGTCATCAACTTCTAACCGGCCTGCGGGCCGCATTGATTGTCGCAATCCAGACCGCCTGGCCTCATGCACGAGGCCAGGCGGTTTTTGTTTTGGAATACGTTCGATCTTCCGGTCGGCTCGCCAGAAGGCGGGGCCGTAGGGCGTGGAGCCCATGATCAGCCTGCGATCGAGCACCGATCCCGACCCGCCGCGGCGGGAGCATCCGTAGGACGGATAGCCGTAGCCTCCCTCCGCCGCGTCGGATTGGTAGGAGTAATGGCGACATGCCGTGCGATGTTACGCGTACGGCGACGGCCTGCGGATGCCCCACGCAACCGGGCACCGTCCTCGGACGATTGACACGTGCCAGACGGGAACCTAGCCTCACAGGTGGGCTTGGCGGAGTTGCCAGCCCCAAGTCAGGACCGCGCAAAGCGTGTGGTTCGACGAGTGAAAAACGGCTGAAGTTCGACTCGAATTTGATCCGCTTGACCGCCGCCGGGGCTTGCTCGGCGGAGCAGGGATGGCCGGGGTGGAAGCCCCTTGTCGCTGTGGACGGCAGCACCACGGAATGCTGAAAAGGAGAGCGGTCCGAGAAACGCGGAAGTCATTTTTCGTGCGTTCCTGATCTGCCTGTCTCGTCCGCCGTCCGTCTGAAGAGCATGCCTCGCTCGAGCAAGCGAAATCAAGTTCTCTCTCCTCTGCGACCTTGGCACTGGTTTGTCCTGGCGGCGGCAGTGCCGTTCGTGCATTGCGCCAACCGGCTCAACCTCGACCTTTGGTACGACGAGATTTACACGATCGAGATTTTTTTGCGCAGCGGCCCGGCATTCATCGTCAGCGACTACCATGTTCCGAACAACCATGTTCTGTTTTCGCTTGTCGAATGGCCATTTTATTGCGTCTCGGACAGCAACTTTGTCCTTCGGCTGCCGTCGTTCCTTTTCATGCTCGGCACGCTGGTGGTTGTGTTTCGGCTGGCCCTGCGATTGGGCGGACTCGTGTGCGCCGTGCTGAGCACGGCGCTGCTGGGGCTGAACCAGATGTTTCTGATCTTCGCCATTCAGGTGCGGGGATACAGCATGTCGATGTTTCTCGCGGCCTGCCTCGCCTCGCTCTCCGTCTCGCCGACCGCGGGCTTCGCCTGGCGACGACTCACGGCCGTCGTGCTCCTCGGAGCAGGCTTTTTATACGTACTGCCGACGAACGTGCTCTTTTTCCTCCCGATCGGCGGACTGGCAATCGGGATGGCAGCCATCAGGCAGTCCCGCAAGCTGACCGTTGTGGAAGCGCTTGCGTGGGCTCTCGCGGCCGCGTTGGCGGCGGTCTGTTATCTGCCGATCCTGGATCAAATCAGGAAGGTGTCGGAGTCGTCGTCCCCCTCTTCGTGGTCGTACCTGCCCACGATCGCCGGCAATTTCTTTCGTCCGGCGACCCACGATTTCGTCTGGTTTGCGCCGGCGGTGCTGCTAGGGCTTCTGGGCTGGGTCGGGCCGAAAGAGTCCGAGCGACGGCGCGACTGGACGATGCCCCTTTTGTGCGGCGGGGTGACCTTGGGCGCCTTTCTGCTGACCGGGTTGCTAAGGATCAGTCCCTTTGAACGAGTCTACTGCCCGTTGCTGGTTTTCCTTGCACTGGCCGGCGGCTGGTTGCTGGCGGAATTGAGCCTGGCGGTGCGCCGTCGATTCGCCAGCTTCGCCTCGGCGGAAGCCGTCGCCGCCGTGGCACTGGCTGCCGTGTCGGCTGCCGTTTGGCCGCAGTTGTGGACTTACCCGCAACGGCTCGAACAGCACCGCGACGAGTTCGCCGCCGAGCATCCCTGGCCGCAGAGCTCGGGGTGGCCCCTCGAAGACGGCTATTACTGCTATTACGCCGCGAACTACCGGCCTTCGGCCGTCGTCAACTACTTGCTTGGCGAGCAACTCGGGCAATTCGGCTATCGCGTGTGTTGGACGGAGGCCGATCATCGGAACCTCTGGTACCATTTCTACAAGGTCGGCCTTCCGCGGGGCCGCCGTCCGCCGGCCGGCGCAGATCGCCTGATGACCTACGCGGTTGTGCCGGAGCCGCCGCAGTGGAACCGTCTGGCGAAGGAATGCGAACTGACGGACGAAGAGATCGAAGCCTTCCAACTCGTGGGCGACTTCGGCTACTACCGGCTCTACCGCCAATTGCAGACAGCTTCGCCCAACAAGCAAGCCGATCCGCCAGGAGCTTCTCCGAGCAGCAACCATTGAAGGTGGCGAGGATGCCTAGGCCGCATGCGTGGGCCAGGTTTACAATCAGCTTGCAATAACATCGGCTAGACGGAACCCACGAGGATCCCCTGATGTTGAACGTCTCCTTCCAAACTTCTGCCCGAAACTGCAACGGCGTTTCCCGGCGTGATTTCGTGCGGGCTGGCGTTCTCGGGGCCACGGGGCTCTCGCTGCCCACGTTGCTCCGCGCGCAGAATACGTTCGCCAGCTCGGGTTCCGTCAAAGACAAATCAGTCGTCTTCCTGTTCCTCGCTGGCGGCCCGAGCCAGTATGAAACTTTCGACCCGAAGATGACCGCCCCGGCGGAAGTCCGCAGCGTCACGGGCGAGATCGCCACGAACCTTCCCGGCGTCACATTCGCGGGCATGTTCCCGCAACTCGCCCGACATGCCGATAGGCTGGCGATTGTCCGCTCCTTCCAGCCCGACGGAGCGGGAATTCACGAGGCCGAGACGATCCGCATGCTTACCGGAGGAACGGTCGAGCCTCGCAACAACAAAATGGTCGGCGAAGGGGCCAGTATTGGCGCCATTCACGCCCGCATCCGGGGGATGAACCATCCCGTCACGGGGGCCCCGGCCTACGCCTTCCTGCAAGCCCCCGAGTTGGACGAATTCTATATCAACTTTTTTCTGAGTTGCGCACAACAAGGCTCCGCACCCGGCGGCCTGGGCCCCGCATACGCCCCGTTCACGCCGACGGGGAGCGGTCCCGGCGTCGAAAACCTGAAACTGAATATCCCGGCCGATCGCCTGACCGACCGCCGCCGCCTTCTCTCGGCCTTCGACCGCCTCAACCGCAACGCTGACCATAGCGGCATGATTGCGGGGCTCGACCGGTTTTCGCAACAGGCGTTCAACGTGCTCGCCGGAGACAGCGTCCGCAAAGCGCTCGATCTGTCGCAGGAAGACCCGCACACGCTCGCCCGCTACGACACGACGTCGCACATCGTCTATGGGCACAAGGACAGCAAACTCAGCGGCGCCTCGAAGATCGGCACGCAGTTGCTGACCGCCCGGCGCTTGTGCGAGGCGGGCTGCCGGTTCGTCACCGTCGCCAGCTCGGGCTGGGACATGCACGGCGACGGCAACAACCCGAATGTGCTGCGCGGAACAGAAATGCTCGGCCCGCCACTCGATCAGGCTGTCGCCGCCTTTCTGGAAGACGTCGAAGCGCGCGGGCTCACCAAAGACATCCTAATCGTCATCACGGGCGAATTCGGGCGCACGCCGCGACTGGACAACAACGGCGGCCGCAGCCACTGGGCCGGAATCTGCCCGCTGCTGCTGGCTGGCGGCGGCCTCAACATGGGACAGGTCGTCGGTCAGTCGGCCAAGAACGGCGATGTGCCGGCCACCGATCCGATCACGATCCGCGACCTCATGGCCACCATCACGCACACGGTTTTCGACGTCGGCCAACTGCGATTGCGGACCGACCTCCCCAGCGAAATCGTCCGCCTGGCCGAAAGTGGACGGCCCATCCAGCGGTTGCTGGGGTGAGCGGCGTGACGGCCGTTACCGGCTCTCGATTCGATAGAGGTGGGCGTTTTGCCAGACAATCAAGCCGACCCGTGAAGTCCCTCTAGCGGGCGTTCTCCGCGGCGACGCTCTTGAGCCATTCTTCGAGAACCCAGCCGACTTTCGCCAGGCTCAGGGCGGAGCAACGCTCGGGCACGTCCTGTTGCGTGTGCCAGTAGGAATAGTCGAAGTCGATGATGTCGCACACGGGCAGCCCGGCGATGTCGTGCAGCGGCAGGTGGTCGTCGCGCACATAGGGCCCGGTCCGGGCGATGAAGTCTCTTACCCCTAGCCGCCGCGCCGTGCTCCAAATCGCGTCGACCAGCGGCCGCGTGTCGGTCCAAGTCGCGCTGTTTTCTTCCTGAAACAGGTGCAGCTCGGCATCTCCGACCATGTCTAACAGCACGCCCCATTGATAGGGCGTCTCGGGAGGGGCCGCGGCATATTCGCGGGCGAAGTGCTTTGAGCCCAGGAAGTATTCGTCGCTGTCGCTAAAGACAAATTCTTCGCCGTCGAAGAGCACTACGTCGACACCCAAATCACCTGCCAGTGAAGCAAACCGCGTGGCAAGCTCCATCAGCACCGCGACGCCGCTCGCCCCGTCGTTGGCGCCGACGAATTTGCCCTGCGGGTTGTGGCGGTCCCGGTCGGGAAAGGGACGCGTGTCGTAGTGGGCGCAAAAGAGAACGCGGCGGCCGCGGTCGGCGTGCCAGCGGGCGACCACGTTGGCCATCGGAACCGCCGACCCGTTGACGGGATGCCGGGCGTTGAACGACTGCAGCGATACCTCGGCTCCCAACGACTTGAAGTGGTCGACAAGCCAACGCCGCTGGGCTTCCATCTCCTTCGAGCCGCTCGGCCGCGGGCCGAAAGAGCATGCCTTGCGCAGGTACTCGTAGGCCCGGGTGCCGTTGAAAGGAATGTCTCGCAGCGACAGCCGCCTGGGACCCGCGTGTGCCTCGGGCCAGACGGCATAGCCGATCACTGCCAGGCTGACGAGCAGCACTGCCGCGACGTAAAGCTTCTGGCCTGAGAGCTTGGGCATCGGCGAATTCCGGGGTACGGCAACTATCATTCTATATCTGCGGCGAAGCTACAGGCAGACCATTTGGCCGGCCGTCGCGCCGTCGCCAGTCGACCGGGTTGGCTTCTATTCCAATTCTGCCCAGATCAGCGGGTGGTCGGAAGCGCCGTTGTCAACGATCCCGGCGTTGACGGTCTTGAGGCCGCGGGTCAGCAGCCAGTCGATCCGAGGTGGAACGGCGCCACGGCGAGTTTCGCCCAGAGGGTCGTGGACGTCGGGCCGGTCGAGAAGAGTCCGCAGGCAATCCTCGTCGGCCGTCGTGTTCAGGTCGCCCAATAGGATGGCCGGCTCGGCCAGGCTGAGGAACAGGCCGGTGGCGGCCCGGAACTGTTCAGCCCGGTCGCGCGGATCGCTACGGTCGAGGTGCGTTCCCACCACATGAATCGTCCGCCCGCCGTGCTGAACCGACATGAGCACCAGGTTGCGCTGGCCGCGACCGTGGGCGGGCAGTCCGATCGTGTGCCAATGGCCGACGTTGGCCGAAGCCAGCACGGCGTTCCCGAAGCGGTGATGCCACCAGCGTTCTTCAGTCGGAGCAAAGAGCCAACGCTTGCCGGCCAGTTGGGCAAGTTGCTCCGCCTGTCCCTTGGTTTGCCAAAGGGAGGGGCCGTGGACCTCGTTGAGCAGGACCAGATCGAATTCTTTGAGAGCTTCCGCGGTGCGGGCGAGATTCAAACGACGGTCGTCGCCGACGCCGCCGTGGATGTTGAACGTGGCAACGCGGATTGTCGCCCGGTCGTCAGGCGACGCGCCGAGGTTGCCAAGCAGCGAATCGCCAGCGGCAGGGGAGACCGCACGACGCTGGTCGCCGCTGTAGTAGATCAGGCCGCTGGCGACAACCAGCCCAAGGACCGCAGCGGCGCGCCGGCGACCCCGCTTGGCAGGCGGGTCGAAGGGCGAAGTGACGGGACGATCGAGACGAGTTACCCCGGAGGGTGCGCCGGAAACGGCTGACCTCCCGCCGCGGGCTTCGTGCTCAGGCAGGCTCTTTCGGATCCGACGTTTCACGCAGCCTCCATGCAGCCGGTCGGTCTACTCTCCTCCGCCTGCTGCCGGCGCGGCCGGCTCGTTTACGTCTGGCTCGACCGGCAACGTGGCAAAATAGCCGATCATCATCTCTTCCCAGGTCTGGTCGCCCCAGCGCACGGGCTTCGTCGGGTCGGGATTGGCCAGGTTGTCGGCCGAGTTGTCGAAATGGGCCGTGCATTCAAGTTTCGTTCCCTTGGGCAGCAGCTTCGGTTCGGTCAGGCGGTAGCGCAACTGCCAGTTGAAGTCGTAATGCGGGATGTCGAGCAGCACCTCACGCGTGCCGTCGGGATACTCGGCCTCATAGCGGAACGACTTGCCGCGCAGGTGCATGTGCGGGGTGAGTGTCAACAGCCGCACGTCTTTGTCGAAGCTGTGGTGGGAACGCACCTCGTAGTTGCTGTCGCCGGGCGGAATCTGAAAGAAGCGGTTGGCCGCCGCCCCGCCGCCAACCCGTTCCTTGACGGTGGCCGGGTCGGCAAACACCAGCCCCATCGAGCTGCGGTCCTTCTGCTCTGAGCCATTGGGCGTGTAGTGCATCTGAAAGACCACGCGGGATCCGGCCGGAACGAACATCGCCACGCCGTCGTCAAACTCGACGGGGGGCATGCCCGGTGCGTAACCAACCATCACACGTTGCAGCCCCTCGCGCAACTTCTCGCCGGGCGGAATGAAAAAGGCCACGATGTGGTGGACCACGCCCCGGTTGTCCGGTCGGCATTCGGCCGCCTTGATCCACTTGTCTTCGGTGAAGCCCGGGTCGACGGAATAATACTGGTAGGCGACCGTCCCTTCGGCCTGCACCGTCACGGGTTCCTCGCTGATGTAGATCACCTGGTTGGGCTGAGTAATCTGCCAGCCGACGGCGAACTGGCGCGGCGGAGGCAATTGGGCTGGGTCGCCCTCGGGGCAGCCGCCCGCGATCCAGTCGTCGAGCAGCCGCTTTTCTTCGTCGGTCAGGCGGGCGTCGTTGGAGAACTTGCCGTATTCGGGATTGGCAAACCACGGCGGCATTCGCCCCTCGTGAACCACCTCCTGCATCGTCTCGGCCCAGCCCACAACCTCGTCGTAGTCAGTAAGCGGAAAGGGCGCGATCTCGCCCGCCCGGTGACACTCGACGCAGCGCTGTTGCAGCAGGCGGGCGATCTGATTCGAGTAGGTGACCTCGCCGGTCTGGCGACGCGTGGGGACGCGGCCGATGTGGCAGCCCGGGGCCTCCGTCTTGGCGACGCTCACCGGTTTACCCGCCAGCAACTCGTCGAGGGCCGCCGCCAGGTCGCGGCGGGTGGGTTCGCTTCGCTGCCTGCCCACGACGTACTGGTCGTCGATCCGCCCCTGGTAGCGAATCGTCCGGTCACCGTCGAGCACGAGCACCTCCGGAGTGCGCTTGGCGCCAAACTGGTCGGCCACAATGTTGCCCGGATCCTTCAGCAGCGGAAACTCGATCTCGTGGATGCGTGCGTAGGCCCCCAGTTCGGTGATCGTGTCCTGGCTGTTGGAATCGATGCCCAGGAAGGCGACGCCCCGCGGGCCGTACTCCGCCGCCAGCTTCTTTAGCCGGGGGGCGTACTGCTTTGCCAGCGGACATTCGCAGCCCAGGAAGGCGACCACCACGATCTGCTCGTCGCGAAAGTCGGCCAGCTCGTGGGTCTTGCCGCGAAAGTCACGCAGCGTGAAGCCGTCGATTTTGCGGCCGATCGAATCGCTCGAGTCGGCGGCCGTCACGGGGCTTGCGAGCCCCGCCAAAATCAGCACGACGATTACGGTTCGTATCATGAATTCGATTCCCTTCCGAAACTTAGTTGCTTGCGGTGGTAGCAGAGGAGATGTTGCCGGTTACGGACGGCGAAACGGATAGTTGGATAGCCGGCCCTAACCCCCTCTGGCCGATCGGGGTAAGTTTGGCAACAGCAGTTTTTTGGCGTAGTCCGCGACGTCGGCCCCAGCCGCCACGGCACCGGCCGGCGTTGGCCTGCCGGGGCGCGAAAAGGTGAAACCGCGCACCTCCTCGCTTAGTCCCGCCCCCGGTCGGCGCTGCGACAAGAACTCGTCCCACTCGTCGCGCTCGCCCGATTCCAGCCCCGTGTACCATGCCACATAGTTTGCCAGATCTTCGCCGGTCAGCACAATGTCACCGAAGTGCGTTTCCTGGAATTGCACGTCGGGGACACTCCAGGCGGCGTAGGTCAGCACCGGCAACTCGCTGCCTCGCCCCAGCGAAGATGTCCACACAACCTGGTTCGACGCCGACAGATAGGTGCCGTTCGTCGCGAACGGCTTCAGGGGTACGTCCAGCGCGACGCGTAGCTCGTCGTTCTGGCTGATCAGGTCGAGGCCAAAGAAGAGCCTCGCTACCAGCTCGAGGACGACGTCTTTTGGATCCGGGGGCGGAGCCGAGGGGTTGGCCCGCTGCAATTTGCGCCAGTCTTGTTCCCGGCGGCGGAAACCGGGCGTCGAGCGCAGATAGGCATCGAGCGAATCTGTGGCCCGCGACGTATCGACCAGAAAGCTCAGCGAACGAGAAATCGACGACTGTTCTTCCGGGGCAATCTTGCGTGCCACGAGGTCGATGACGAAGCGGACCTGTTGCGCGGCGTCGTTCGTGGCCTCGATATGTACGGCCGCCGGGACTTCATCCAGGCGAAAATAACCCCGTTCGACCAGGTACATCGCGGCCCGCACCCAATACTCTTGGTGCAGAGAGGCCTCCTGGTGGCCGCTCACGCGGGCCATCGCCCAGTAATGGCTCAGGTTTCGCAGATCGCGGCGGAAGTCGCCGTCGAGGAACCGGCGAATGCGGCCAAAGTTGGGATCGCGGCCGATCTCGCGCTGCAACCAGCCGATCAGCAGGTTGGTCAATTCGTCGGCCGCCTGCCGCCGATCGTCGATATGCGTCTCCACATCGTCGCTGCCGCGAAAGCGTTCCACATAGACGGCCGCAACGCCCATCGAAGTCGCCGTATTGTGATAGCTGCCCGAGCCCCCCACGTCGTCAGGCAACTCCGCCCCGAAGCGGCCACGGAACATGTGACGCCCCGCCGGGGCGGGGATTTCGGCCGGATAGAGCGAGGCGATTTTCTTTAATTCCGCCGCCGGAAAGCGGTCCTTGGCGCGATTCTCCGGCACACGCCACACCGTCAACGTGCGAACGATTTCGGCCCCTTCAGGCCGAAGCTCCAGTTCATAGCGATTATGGTCCTGGCATCCTGCCGCGCAACACAGCGATAGTCCAATTGCTGCAGCAAGGCCGCACTTTCGCATTGGCGATCAGCCCTCTCCGGGGGGGACGTGGTACATGACGGGGCCGGCGACCCTCCATATCATACCCGCGCGCCGGCCGCACCGATTCAACTTTCGGACTTGCAGCTCGTCCTGCCGTCGGCCGAATACAGTGTGCGTCGTCGATTCGGTTTGTGCCTTAACGCACAGCGCCGCGGAGATAAGGGCAAGTGCGTGCTGGAGATGTGGCTTGTTTGGAAGGCCTCCTCCAGAACGGCCCCGGTTTTGCTTCAGAGGTCCAACGGGAATAAACCAACCTGCTTTCGGTTCCCCTATCGAGGCTCTCTTGCAGGATCGTGACATGGCAAACGCTCTCAGGGAAACAAACGCTCCAGCCGGTGCGGGGGGAACATGCCAGTGCGCCGAAGAACCGCTCTCCCGAGCCTTGGTAGACTTGCTCCTTCACCCCTCCGCCTATCCCGACCGGCCGAGCCGGGTCGAGCTAGTGGAAACGCACATATCCTGGGTGTTTCTGACGGACCGATTCGTCTACAAGCTGAAAAAGCCCGTTCGCTTCGACTTTCTGGACTACGGTACGCCGGAGGCCCGGCGGCGGGCTTGCCAGGCGGAATGTGAACTGAATCAACGGCTGGCGTCCGACGTTTATCTGGGCGTCTTGCCCATAACAATCGACGCCAAGGGAAAAATCGTCATCGGCGGAAGCGGCCGAACGGTCGACTGGCTGGTGAAAATGCGGCGGCTGCCGGCCGACAAGATGCTCGACGAATTGATTCGCACCGGGCGGTTGAGCGAGGCGGAGAGCGAGCGGCTGGCGAGCTGGCTGGCCGGGTTTTATCACCGGCTCTCGCCCATCTTTGTGGAGGCGGGCGATTATCGGGCGGCCATCGAGCGCCACGTGCGAAGCAATCGGGAGGAACTTCTCTCGGCGCGGCATGGCCTTCCGGCCGAACTCGTAAAGCGCTGTCACTCGGCCCAGTTGCGATTCCTCGCGCTCGAGAAGGCGCAGTTCGAAGCGCGGGTCTGCGATGGACGAATTGTCGATGGGCACGGTGACCTTCGGCCCGAACACATCTGTCTCGACGGTACGCCGATCGTCTTCGACTGCGTGGAATTCAACGCGGAGCTGCGGCGCATCGACGTGGCCGACGAACTGGCCTTTCTGGCCATGGAGTGCGAACACCTGGGGGCCGAGCGCGTGGGCCGGCGCATTCTGGAAGCCTACCGGCAGCAGAGCCACGATCATTTCTCGGCCCCGCTGGAGAGTTTTTATAAATGCTATCGAGCCTGCGTGCGGGCCAAGGTCGCCGCGCTGGCAGCGGCGCAGGATCCGGCACATTCCGCGGCTCAGCGCGCGCGGGCGTACCTTGCGCTGGCCGATCGCTGCGCGGCTCAGCTCGGCCCGCCCACCGCCATCGTTGTGGGCGGGCTGATGGGGTCGGGCAAATCGACGCTCGCCTCGTCGCTGGCCGAGCTACTGGGGAGCGACTGGCTCAGCACCGACGCGATTCGTCGCGAACTGCTGGGCGCTTCGGCGGCTCCCGCGGCGTACAACGAAGGGCTGTATTCGCCCGAGCATCGCCAGCAGATCTATAACGAGCTCCTGCATCGGGCCGACTTGCTTTTGCGCGCCCGGGTGAGCGTCGTGCTCGACGGCGCCTTTTTGACGGCCGCTCAACGTCAGGCGGTCGTCGGGCTGGCTCGTACGGCCGGAGCGGTGCCGCTCGTCGTGCGTTGCGCCTGCCCCGCCGAGGTGGCGATGGAACGCATCGAGCGGCGTGCCGCCGGGAGTCTGTCGGAGGCGCGGCCGGAGCTTTATGCCGCGCAGCAGGCGCGTGAAGAGCCGTTCGAAAGCCGTGACACGCTGAGCGTCGACACCACCACGCCGTTGCGTCTGCAAGAGTCGCCCGTGCTCGAAGAGCTGAGGGCGAGGATGCCCAAATAAGAGGCCGAATTCGGGGTTTGTCCGCCCGAGGCTCCGACGATCCGAGGCGGAGAAGGGTGGTTGTTGACACCGCTTCCCCGTCACGGAACGCCGAGGCCGCCTTTGGCTAGCTCCCCATTACGTCGCCGCCGATCACGTAGTCAAGACCGAACGATTCGCAGCGTGTCACGCGGAGAATCACCCGCTCATGCTGGCCCTCTGCGGCCGGCAGGTCGACGGCCAGGTAGGGCACGTGGACCGGGCGTGCGTACCACACCGCGATCGTGTCCGAAGAGCGTCGCTCGGCGTCGGCCAAAAACGGCGTACCGCACGGCTGTAGCCTGTCGTCGAGGGGTGTGACCTGGACCCGCGGCAAAATTGAGGAGGGCGCCACCTGCGCGCCCTCCATGCCCGTCAGAAACCGTTGCTGCGGATGCGGTCTCACCGAGGACGCGTCCGCGTTGTAAGCCTCGAACTGGCCGAAGTCGAACCTGGTAATTGTCGCCATGCCACAACCTCCCATGCTTATCAGTGCGTCGGCCGCGCGCCGTGCCGCGGTCCAGAACCGAACCTAAGCGATCCGCCGGTGCGTTCTCAACAGAAATCGGCCCACGCTGAGAGATTTTTTTGAAAGGCGATGGCGCTTCTGGCACGGCTGGCAGCCTCCTCATGCGCGCCAGAGTCTACCAGGCCAGCTTAAGCGTCCGTAAGGAACCTCGTGGACAAGGGCCTCCCCACGCCGTGTTCCTGTTCCCTGCGCGGCCCCGGCTCGGTACCATCAACCAAGAACGATCCGGTGACGCGGAGCCCGCCGGTGACGGAAACGAGCCTTTCCCAAAACGACCCCGGCCACGAAATGTACCAACGTCTGGCGAAGTTCGTATCGCGCTGGTGGGTGGCGGTCGTGGTGGCATGGGTCGTCGTGGCTGCTACCGTGCGAATTGCCGCGCCGCGCTGGGACGACGTGACCCACGACGGCGACCTGGCCTACCTGCCCGCCGAGACCAAGAGCGTGCGCGGCGAGAACCTCTTGCGCGAGGCCTTTCCCAACCATCGCGCGAAGAGCCAGATGGTGATCGTCTGCGAACGGGCCGACGGGCCGCTCACCTCCGACGACCGCAGCGTGCTGGTCGATCTTTCCAAGCGGCTCGCCGCGTCCGAAGACGAAGACCTGCCCGTCGTCGAGGTCTGGTCCCCGTGGACGGCGGTGGTCGGCAAAAAGCTTACCAGCCGCGATCGCCACGCGGCCCTGATCGTGGTCTTGATCCGCAACGAATTCATGGCGGTCGACAACATCCGCGTCCTGAAGCGACTTCAAGACGTGGTCGACGAGGCTCGGCTCTCGCCCGGCTTCCCGTCTGGCCTGCGCCTGGAAGTTACGGGTTCGGCGGCCGTCGGAGGCGACATGCTCACCGCTGCCCAAGAGAGCATCGCCAACACCGAGACGGCCACGATCATCCTGGTCGTGCTCATTTTGCTCCTGGTCTACCGTGCGCCGGTGCTCGTCGCCATACCCATGATCACGATCGGCGTTTCGGTCGCCGTCTCGCTGGGGCTGGTGGCGGCGCTCACCCAGGCCCGTCACCTGCCCGGCCTGGAGTGGCTCGATTTCAAAGTCTTCAAGACGACCAAGATTTTTGTGGTCGTCATTCTGTTTGGATCGGGAACCGATTTCTGCCTGTTTCTCATCGCGCGGTTCAAGGAAGAGCTGCAACGCGGAGTTGACCGCGCCCAGGCCGTGGAAAACTCCTTGGCGAACGTGGGCGAGGCCCTCGTGGGCAGCGCCATGACCACCATCCTCGGTCTGGCGACGATGGCCTTCGCCGATTTCGGCAAGTACCGCAACAGCGGTCCGGCAATCGCCCTGTGCCTTGCCGTGACGCTCCTGGCCTCGTTGACTCTTGCCCCCGCCCTGCTGCGGGCTTTGAGCCGGGTTGTCTTCTGGCCATTTAATCCGGTTCCCGCGGCGGCCTGGACGGGCTCCCGAGCCGAGGGCGTGGCGACGAGCCGCCTTTGGCAAGCGATCAGCCGCGGCATCATCGCCCGACCCGGCCTGATCCTCCTTACGAGTTGCCTGCTGATGGCGCCGTTCGCCTACCGCGGCTGGTTTGTGTCCATAAGTTACGATCTTCTGGAGGAACTGCCGAGGGACCGCGCCAGCGTTGTGGGAACGGACTTGCTCCGGAAGCACTTTCCCGCCGGGGAGATGGCGCCCATCACCATCCTGGCCGAGAAACCGGGGGCCGACTTCACCAGCCGCGCGTCAGGCAAGCAAATCGCCAGCCTGACCAAGGCGCTGTTTAACATCCGCGGCGTCGACAGCGTGCGCAGCTTGAGCGAGCCGCTGGGAGACAAGCCGGGCACGACCCTCAGCCCGAAGTGGGCCGTCCTCCGCCATCCGCGGACCAAAGCGTATTTTCTGGCGCAGTCGCCCGATAGAGCCGGCGAGGTCACCCGTTTCGACGTGATCTCGCGCTACGACGCTTTCTCGCTGCAGGCTGCCGACCTTCTCGATCGCATCGATGACCGGCTGCAACAGTTGTCTGAGGACGAAACGTCGGACTGGTACGGCACAACCTTCCTCTATACCGGCACGACCGCCGGAGTTCGCGATCTGCAGGCCGTGACGCACAGCGACCAGGTTTTGATTCAGCGCCTGGTCGTGATTGCCGTGCTGGGCGTGCTGATCGTGATCCTCAAACGCCCCCTGGTCTGCGCTTACCTGATCGTCACGGTCCTTTTCAGCTACCTGGTGACGATCGGGGCCACGGAACTGGTTTTTGGGACTTTGTATGAGCCGTTCAGCGGGCTCGATTGGAAAGTCCCCCTGTATCTCTTCGTCATCCTTACGGCCGTGGGGGAGGACTACAACATTTATCTCATGACGCGGGTGCTCGAAGAGCAGCGGCAGCGGGGGCTCATCGAAGGACTGCGGGCGGCGGTGGTGCGCACGGGCGGCATCATCACAAGCTGCGGCGTGATCATGGCCGGCACTTTCGTCTCGATGACCTTCGGTACGTTGCGCGCCATTCTGGAATTGGGTTTCGCTCTCAGCCTGGGAGTGCTGCTCGATACGCTGGTTGTTCGCCCCGTGCTGGTGCCCGCCTTCCTGGCGCTGGTTTACCAGTGGAAGCAGCTTGCGCCGCAAGCCGCCCTCGAATCTCCGCCCGACGGCGAATGGGTGGGAGGCGGATCTTAGCGACAAAGGCGAGCGGCAGGCGTGTGCCTGCCGGTAGTGGCGGGAAGTGCAAAAGAGCAGCTTCTGGACGAAAGCAAGTCGGACGCCGAAAGCAAGTCTGAGGCCGAACGCCCAATCACCGCCCTCACCCCGGCCCTCTCCCGAAGCGAGAGGGAGAAAGAACGCATGACGCATACTAAGGACGAACTGCGCTCGGCCATCGAAGAGAACCTGTTCCGCATGTTGGGCAGGTTCCCGGAAATTGCCACCCGGCACGATTACCTTCTGGCCGTGTCTTACACAGTGCGTGACCTGATGCTTCGTCGCTGGGTGAAGACGGCGACGACCTACTTCGAGAAGGCCAGCCGCACGGTGTGTTATCTTTCGGCGGAGTTTCTCATCGGGCCGCAACTGGGCCGAAACCTGCTCGCCCTGGGCATCGACCAGGCTATGCGCCAGGCCGTGGCCGACCTGGGACAAGATCTCGACGAGCTGCTGGACGAGGAAGACGAGCCGGGGCTGGGCAACGGCGGGTTGGGCCGGCTGGCGGCCTGCTACATGGAGTCGATGGCGACCATGCAGATCCCGGCCATCGGCTACGGCATCCGCTATGAGTTCGGCATCTTCAAGCAGGAGATCGTCGACGGCTGGCAGGTGGAGAAGAGCGACCGTTGGCTGCGGCTCGGTTATCCCTGGGAGATCACGCGCCCCGAAATCGCCTTCGAGGTCAAGCTGGGAGGACACACCGAGCCGTACACCGACATCAGCGGGCGATACTGCGTGCGCTGGGTGCCCGACCGGGTTGTGATGGGCACGCCCTGCGACACGCTCGTGCAAGGCTATCAGGTCGGCACGGTCAATCTGCTGCGGCTGTGGAAAGCCGAGGCCCACGAATCGTTCGACTTCCAGGCCTTCAACGTGGGAGACTACTATCGGGCCGTCGACAAAAAGATTGTCTCCGAAAACATTACCAAGGTGCTCTACCCGAACGACGAGCCGGCCGCCGGCAAGCAGTTGCGGCTGGAGCAGCAATACTTCTTCGTTTCCTGCTCGTTGCAGGACATGATCCGCATCTACCTGCAGCGGGCGACGACGCTGGACAAGCTGCAGGAAAAATACGTCGTGCAGCTCAATGACACGCACCCCACCATCGGCATCGCCGAGCTGATGCGGCTGCTGGTCGACGAGCATCATCTCGAGTGGCAGGAAGCGTGGAAAATCACGACCCGCCTGTTTGCCTACACCAATCACACCTTGTTGCCCGAAGCGCTGGAGAAGTGGCCCTTGGCGCTTTTCGCGCGCGTGCTGCCGCGGCATCTGGAGATCATCTACGAGATCAACCGCCGCTTTCTCGACGACGTGCAGACCCGCCTGCCGGGCGACCCCGCGCGGCTGGCCCGCCTCTCGCTGATTGAAGAAGGGCGAGAGCGGTACGTGCGGATGGCTCATCTGGCTTGCGTCGGCAGTCACGCTGTCAACGGCGTCGCGGCGCTGCACACGCGCCTGCTTGAGGAAACCGTTCTCAAGGATTTTTATGATCTGTGGCCGGAGAAGTTCTCCAACAAAACCAACGGCGTCACGCTACGGCGCTTCCTGCTCTGGGCCAATCCGGGCTTGTCGCAACTGATCACCGAGGCCATCGGCGACCGGTGGATTGTCTCCAGCGAGCGACTGCGCGAACTGGAGAAGTTTGCTCGCGACCCGGCCTTTCTCCAGCGCTGGCGGGCCGTCAAGATCGCCAACAAGACGCGGCTCGCTCGGGCCGTCGAGTCTGCCACCGGAATACGCACCGATCCCGACAGCCTCTTCGACGTCCAGGTCAAGCGCATTCACGAGTACAAGCGGCAGCATCTCAACCTGTTGCACGCGGTGACGCTCTATCACCGCCTGAAGAGCAACCCGCAGATGGAGATGGCGCCGCGAACGATCATCTTCGGAGGAAAGGCGGCCCCTGGTTATGTTCTCGCCAAACTGATCGTCAAGCTGGTCAACTCGGTGGCCCAGGTGGTGAACCGCGATCGCGACGTGGCCGGGCGCCTGACGATTGCTTTCTTCCCGAATTTCAACGTCAAGACGGCGCACGGGATTTACCCGGCCGCCGATCTTTCGGAACAGATCTCAACGGCCGGCATGGAGGCGTCGGGAACGGGCAACATGAAGTTCGCCTTCAATGGAGCTCTCACGATCGGCACGCTGGACGGCGCCAACGTCGAGATGCGCGACGAAGTGGGCGCCGAGAATTTCTTTTTGTTCGGCCTGACGACCGAGGATGTGCGCCGCCGCAAGGCGCAGGGTTATCGGCCGCGCGATCTCTACCAGTGCGATCCCGAGCTGCACGCGGCCATCGACTTGATCGCCGAGGGAAGGTTTTCGGGGGGAGACAGGGAGCTCTTCAAACCTTTGGTTGATTCGCTGCTGGAGCGCGATCCGTACCTGGTGTTAGCCGACTACGGTTCCTACGTGGAGTGCCAGGAGACGGTCGCGGCCGCCTTTGCTAACCACGACCATTGGTCTCGCATGTCGGTCCTCAACGTGGCCCGAATGGGCAAGTTTTCCTCCGACCGGGCGATCGCCGAATACTGCCGCGACATCTGGCATATCGCGCCGGTGAGCGTGCCTACGTAAAAGGTCGCAGACCCCATCCGCCTTGTGCGGATGGGGTCCCGTGCTGGCCAACCCCGTGTGAGTGCCGGGGCTGCTTTGAGCCTCGCGGCCGTTCTTTCCCCAAATCTTGTCGGCGCCTATACTAACGTTGCGGAAACGGCCTGAAATTAGTTTTGAGAAGGACGTGGCGAATGGGCTGGCGAGCCGTCGGGCTCTTGGTGATCTGCTGGACGGTTGTGCCGCCCAAGATCGTCCGCCGCGAAGCAGCCGCCCAAGCTCCCTGGGGTGCCCGTAACGACCTTTCCGGCGCGATTCAAGTCGACGAGGCCGATTCGGCCACACGAACGCACCTCGAGCGGGTGAAAGCGTCGATCGCCGACCAGCAGTGGGACGAGGCGGTTGACATCCTGCGGCAGGTCACCGAAAGCCACGCCGGCAAGGTCCTGGCGGTTTCGCCGCGACGCTTCGTCAGCGTGCGAGACTATTGCCACTTGCAGCTCGCCTCGCTGCCAGCCGAGGCGCTCGATCTCTATCGCCGGCGCGTCGACCCGCAGGCCCGCCGCTGGTACGAGGAGGGAGTTCGCCAGCGCGACGCCCGCCGTCTGCGAGACGTGGTTGAGCAGCTCTTCTGCAGCAGTTGGGGAGACGACGCCCTGCTCGCCCTCGGCGACCTGGCCCTCGAAGCGGGCAATTCGGGAATGGCGCGCGGCTACTGGGAGAAGATCCTGCCGCCCGCATTCTGGGCCCGGCTTGCCCCGCCCGTCGTGCAGACGAACGGTTCGCCAGCCTGGCTGCTCTATCCCGACACGGATCTCGATCCGACCGCCGTGCGCGCCCGCCTGGTGCTGGCGGCGGTCCTCGCTGGCGACGCCCTGGCCGCCCGGCAATCGCTCGAAGAGTTTGCCCGCGATTGCGGTACGGCCGAGGGGAAGTTAGGCGGCCGCCAGGTGAACTATGCGGAGTTTCTCGGCAAACTGTTGGCCGAAAGCCGTGAGTGGCCGGCTGCGAAAGTCGACCGGAATTGGCCGACGTTCGCCGGTTCGACGCAGCGGAACAAGGTGCTTCCCGTTGCCCCTCTGGCCGGCGCGATCGCCTGGGAAGCGATGTTGCCGGAAGTACCGGCGGTCGAGGCGACCGGTTCAGCACCGCGCCGTGTTGCGGAGCGGCGCAACCAGTTGCTCAGCTATCATCCGGTCATCGTCGACAACCTGGTGCTGGTCAACACGTCCGACGAAATCCGCGCTTACAACCTGGCCACGGGCGAACCGGCCTGGGGCGACAACCCGGTCGCGTATGGGCTGAGGAAGCGAGACGTTCCGGCGCGAGAGAACCTTCGTGGGGTAAGCATGAGTGTCGGCGTCCCGCGCTTCACCATGACGGTGCGAAATCGTCGTGTTTACGCGCGGATGGGCAGCCCGTTAACGAGCCGGATCAATGAACCCCTGCTCTTTGCACGGCACAGCTACCTGGTTTGCCTTGACCTCGACGCCGAGGGAAAGCTGGTCTGGGAGGTTTCCGATCGCCTGGACGAGGACGAGAACGATCGAAGCTGGTCCTTCGAGGGCTCGCCGGTTGTCGACGGGGACGGCGTTTACGTCGCCATGCGGCGCAGCGGAGCGAGGCCGCAGCAGTACGTGGCCTGCTTCGATCCCGAATTCGGGCGGCTGAAATGGCGGCGGCTGGTATGCGGAGCCGAAACCTCCGCGCCCGGTCAGGAAGAAACGACTCACAATCTGCTCACGCTCGACGATGGCACGCTGTATTGCAACACGAACCTCGGCGCGGTGGCAGCCATCAGCACGCGCGACGGCCAGGTTCAATGGATCACGCGCTACCCGCGTGCCGGCCAAGGGGAGTTGGGTAAACGGCCGAAGCATTCTTATCGCGACCTTACGCCCTGCCTGTACCATCAGGGCACGGTCTATGCTGCTCCGGCCGACAGCGAGATGATTCTGGCCCTCGACGCAACAACCGGGCTGCTCGTCTGGCAAACCTCATTTCCCTATGACGTAATTCACCTGCTCGGCGTGATGAACGGCCGACTCGTGGCCAGCGGCGACAGACTGTGGTGGATCGACGCGCTGCGCGGCAAAATCGTCTCGCCTCCTGGAACGGCCGCCGAATCGTTTCCCGAGGGTGGGTCTCCCAAAGGCCTGGGCCGTGGCCTGCTGGCCGACGGCAAGGTTTATTGGCCCACTTGGGACAAGATTTACGTTTTCGACCAGCGGGCCGACCGTCAGCTCGAACCGGTCAGCTTGTCCGCGCGCAACGCCGTCGGCGGCAACCTGTTTGCGGCGGGCGACGCGCTGCTGATCGCCTCTCACGACCGGATCACGATGTTCCACCCCGAATCCTTCTCTCCCCTCGCCAAACCCGCCGAAGCAGACGCCTCGCATGCCGCCCGCGAGCGAGAAGGTCGACGGTAGAAGGCAGAATCGCCGGACGCCTCGCCGGCCAAGCGAGGGATCGGAAAATCGAAAAACCTAGAGAATCCAAGCCACCCACCCCAGAAACCACGCCATGCTTCCTGACGACGATCTCCGAGCGGTTGAAAAGCTGAGCGAATCGTACCGCCGCATCACGGCCGAGCTGTCGAAGGCGATTGTCGGTCAGCAACACGTGATCGAAGAACTGCTCATCGCCATGTTCGCCTGCGGCCACTGCCTGCTTGTGGGCGTGCCGGGACTGGCCAAGACGCTGATGATTCGCACGCTGGCCGACGCGCTGTCGCTCAAATTCAGCCGCATCCAGTTTACGCCCGACTTGATGCCCGCCGACATCACGGGCACCGAGGTCATTCAAGAAGACAAGCTGTCGGGGACGCGGGACTTCAAGTTTCTTCCGGGGCCGATTTTTGCCAACGTGATTCTGGCGGACGAAATCAACCGCACGCCGCCCAAGACGCAGGCCGCGCTGCTGGAAGCCATGCAGGAGCACCAGGTGACAGTCGGCGGCCAGCGGCACACGCTGGCGGAACCGTTTTTCGTGCTGGCGACGCAAAACCCGATCGAGCAGGAAGGAACCTATCCGCTGCCCGAGGCGCAGCTCGACCGCTTCATGTTCAACATCTTTGTCGACTATCCCGAAGAGGACGAAGAACTGGAGATCGTGCGGCGGACGACGGCCGACGTGGTTCACAAGGTGACGCCGACGTTGACGGCCGAAGAGATTCTCGCCTTGCAGCAGATCGTCCGCCGCGTGCCGATTGCCGAGCACGTCAGCCGCTACGCGCTCAAGTTCACCCGGCTCACCCGCCGCGAAAAAGGGGAGGTGCCTGAGTTCATCAGTTCCTATGTGAGCTGGGGGGCCGGCCCGAGGGCCAGCCAGTACCTGGTGCTGGGAGGCAAGGCCCGCGCGGTGCTGCACGGCCGCCACTACGTAAGTTGCGAAGATATCCGCGCGGTGGCCGCCCCGGTCTTGCGGCACCGGATCATGACGAATTTCAACGCCGAGGCGGAAGGCGTAAAGCCCGACGACATCGTGCGATATCTGATCGACATCATTACGCCGGCCGAGGAAGACGCCGCAGTCAGCGGGAAACTATCAGAAGTATTTCGAGCGTAGTCGCCTTCGCTCCGCGCGAAAGGGCATCCCTGCGCGGAGCGAAAACCGACCTGGAGCCCATCCGAGAACCGGCGGGCAGGCGAGACGGCCGCACGACACCGCCGGTTCGCGTCGTGGCGGAACAATAGCCGCACAATGTCTTTGGAAAATTATCAGAAGTATTTAGATCCGCAAACGCTTGCCAAGCTGCAAGGCCTTGAGCTGCGCGCCCGGCTGATCGTGGAAGGCTACGTGTCGGGCCTGCATCGCAGTCCCTATCACGGCTTTTCGATCGAGTTTGCCGAACACCGAGAGTACGCGCCGGGTGACGACCTGCGATACGTCGACTGGAAGGTGTTTGGCAAGTCCGACAAGTTCTATCTAAAACAGTACGAGGAAGAGACCAACCTGGTGAGCCACCTCGTGCTCGATACCAGCGAGAGCATGGGCTACAAGAGCGACGCGGCGCCCCTGACCAAGCTCGATTACGCCCAATGTGTCGCGGCCGCGCTGGCCTACCTCATTCTGCAACAGCAAGACAGCGTGGGGCTGGTGACCTTCGACCGCGAAATCAGGGCCCTGATTCGCCCCAGCAGCAATCCTTCTCACTTGCGGCAGTTGCTGCACGCGATGAGCCAGGCGCATTCGGAGCGCAAAACGGCCAGTGGGCCGATCTTTCACGATCTGGCCGAGCGGCTGAAGAAGCGAGGGGTGGTGATCGTGCTCAGCGATTTTTTTGACGACGTCCCCTCGATGCTCGCGGGGCTCAAGCACCTGCGCCACCGCCGCCACGAGGTGATCCTGTTTCACGTCCTCGATCCGGCCGAACTGGAGTTCCCCTTCCGGCAGCCGACCTTGTTTAAGGGGTTGGAGGGGTGGCCCGAGGTGCTCGCCGATCCGCGTTCGCTGCGCAGGGCGTATCTCGATGAGTTCGATCGCTTCGTGCGTGAGCTGCGTCAGGGTTGCCGCGCTCATCGCATCGACTACGTGCAGATGCGCACCGATCAGTCGCTCGACCTGGCCCTGTCCACCTACCTCACGGCGCGGCTGGCCAAGACACGCTAATGCTCGTCCACTCCGTCATTCTGGCCTTTTTCAATCACCCGGCGATGCTCGGCTGGCTGCTCGCGGCCGCCGCCCCGCTCATCATCCACCTGCTCTCGCGGCGGCGATATCGCCAGACCCAGTGGGCCGCCATGCAGTATCTGCTGGCCGCCGTCCGCAAGAACTCGCGGCGCATCCGCGTCGAGCAGTGGCTGCTGCTGGCCGTGCGCACCCTGATTCTGGTGCTCGTCGCCTGCGCGCTGGCCGAGCCGTATCTCCGCCACGCGGGCATCACGCTTCTCTCCGGCGGTCGGACGCACAAAGTGCTGGCGCTCGACGCCTCGTTTTCGATGGCCTGCAAAACCAACGACAAAACCCGCTTCGACCGGGCCCGTGAACTGGCCCAGCGGATCGTGTCCGAGAGCAGCCAGGGAGACGGTTTCACGCTGGTGCTCCTGGCCTCGCCGCCGCGCGTCGTGGTCGGTACGCCCGTTTTCGAGCGGCGCGACTTCCTCGACGAGCTGGCGAATCTGCGCGTTCTCGACGGCGACGCCGACCTGCCCGCCACGCTGGCCAAAGTCGAGGAGATCCTGGCCTCGGCGCGACGCGAGTACGCCCGGCTGAGCCGGGAGGAGGTGTTCTTCCTCACCGATTTGGGCCGCAACACGTGGATGCCCGACTTGCGCACGCCGGCGGCCGTGGGCGAGTTTCGCGATCGCAGCCAGCGGCTGGCCTCCGCCGCCACCTTGGTTGTTGCCGACCTCGGGCAAGACGGGGTGGACAACGTGGCCGTGACGGGCCTGCGGCCGCTGGAGTCTTTCGTGACGCTCGCTCGCGACGCCACGCTCGAGGCCGAACTGCACAACTTCGGCCGGCAGAACCGTGAACGCCAGCACGTCGAGCTGGTGGTCGACGGCCGGCGTGCCGGTGAATCGCAGGTCGACCTGCCGGCCGGCGAGAGCGCCGCCGTCGCCTTCCCCTACCGCTTCGACGGGCCGGGCGATCACTCGGTCGAGGTCCGGGCCACGGGCGACTCACTCGACGTCGACAACCACCGCTGGCTGGCGCTGCCGGCGGTCGAACACCTGCGGGTGTTGTGCGTCAACGGCAAACCCGCGGGGGGCGACTTTCGCGGAGCGACCGACTACCTGGTCGTCGCCCTCTCGCCCGGCGGTCTGACCGACGAGCGATCCGTCGTCCGCCCTGAGATCGTCACCGAACGGGCGCTCTCGGAGACGGACCTCGATCAGTACGATTGCATCTTTCTTTGCAACGTGGCCCGGTTCACCCCTTCCGAGAGCCGCCTGCTGGAGAGCTATGTTCGCGGGGGAGGCGGTTTGGTGATCTTCCTGGGCGACCAGGTCCGCGCTGAGAGTTACAACTCGCAGCTTGCGGCCGAGCGGGACCCGTTCGACGGCAAACCAGGCCGGCCCAACGCGGCCAGACACGACGGCCAGGCGAAGAACGCCATCGGAAGTCAGCCGGGGTTGCTCCCGGCGAAACTGGTTGAGCTGGCGCCTCTCGCGCGCGACGAACCTTACCTCTTCAACCCGTTGGGATACCGCCATCCCATTGTTTCGCCGTTCCGCGGTCGCGACCGCGCCGGGCTGCTCACGGCGCCGACGTACGAGTATTTCAGGCTTCGGCCCGTCGAATCGGCGAGCACCGCGCTCGCCTTTGCAAACGGGGATGCGGCCATCGTCGAGACGCGCGTGGGCCAAGGCCATTCGATTCTTGTGGCCACGTCGGCCGACGCCTCGTGGACCGCCTGGCCGATGTGGCCCAGCTACGTGCCGGTCGCGCAGGAGCTCGTGGCCGCCGCCGTGCGCGGCCGGATGGAGGAGCGGCGGGTTCAGATCGGCCAGACCCTTTCAGGAGCGATCGCCAACCACCTGGCGGAAACGGCCGTGACGATCGAGACGCCCGCCGGCGACCACCAGAGCGTGCGCGTCGAGACCGGCGACGGCGCCCTCCGCTGGACGTTCGACGGCGTCGATCGAAGCGGCTTCTACCGCGTGGATTACGGCCCGCCGCTGGTGCGGCAAGAGCTGTTCGCGGCCAACGTCGACACGGCCGAGAGCGATCTGGCTCGGGTCAGCCTCGACGACCTGCGCGACGACGTATGGCCGGGCGTCCGTTTTGAATCGTTCGACGGCCAGGTTGCCGCCGAAGAGCCAACCTCGTCCATCGTCCGCCGCGACGCGCTGCACCACGGGCTGCTCTACGCCGCGCTGGCGCTTATGCTCTTTGAGACCAGCCTGGCAAGCTGGCTGGGAGGACGAGCGGCATGAATGGGACGCTGCCAAGGTGGCTGGAGCAATGGCTCGGAATTCCGGCGGCAGGCACCGGCGAAGGAACGTCCTGGTCGCTCGATCACTCCTGGCCCTGGCCCGCCTGGGCTACCCTCTCGTTTCTGTTTATCGCGGCCGCGTGGATTCTGTTCTGGTACCAGCGCGAAACGGCGGGCAGGCGTTACCGCTGGGGGCTGGCCTTCGTGCGGCTGGCGCTTGTCGGATTGCTGCTGATCATGCTGGCCGGCTACGTACTTTCGTTGAGCCGCACCGGGCTGGCCTATTTGGTGGTGGTCGTCGATGACTCGGCCAGCATGGGAACGATCGACCGATACGAGGACGAGAAGGCGCAGCAGGCCATCGCCCGCCAGCTCAAGCAAGCCGGGCTGGCGGAAGCAAGCCGGTTGAACGTCGCCAAGAGCCTTCTGCTGGCAAACGATGCGGCTCTGCTGAAGGAGCTGGCTCGCCGTTATAAACTGAAGCTGTACTTCGTCGCCGGCACTGCGAGGCCGCAGTCGGGCGATGCGGCCGAGATGAGCGCCGCGCTGGCCCGGCTCGAACCCCTGGGCGAGAGCACCCGGCTGGGCGAGGGCGTCGAGGCGGTCATCGACGATCTGCGCGGAAATCCCCCCAGCGCCGTTTTGATCTTCTCCGACGGGGTGAATACCGAGGGGCGCACGCTCGGCGACGCGGCCTCGCGAGCCCGCCGCAAGGGCGTGCCCCTTTTTACGGTCGCGCTGGGGAGCGAGACGCCCGTTCGCGACGTCGAGCTGAACGACCTGCTCGTGGACGAGGTGGTGTTCGCGGGTGACGTGGTCAACTTCGAGTTCAAGCTGTCGGGCGTGGGCCTGGAAGGGCGGCAAGTCAAGGTCGTCTTGCGACTCAGGGATGATCCCGCACCGCTGGCGGAAACCACGGTTACCTTAGGGAAGGACGGCGAAATCGAGCGCGGCCGGCTCGCCTACCGACCGGCCGAAATCGGCGAATACGACTACGTGGTCGAAGTCGAGCGCATGGCCGAGGAGACGCAGCGCGACAACAACCGCCAGGAGCGTCACGTGAGCGTGCGGAAGGAGCAGGTCCGCGTGTTGCTCGTGCAGTCTTATCCGAGCTACGAGTTTCGTTACCTGAAGCATTTGCTCGAGCGGGACACCACCGTGAAGCTTCGCACGGTGTTGCAGGAGGCTGATCCCGAATACGCTCAGCTCGACGAAACGGCGCTGGCCGTCTTCCCCGTGCGGCGCGAAGAGCTGTTCGAGTACGACGTGCTCCTCTTCGGCGACGTAAACCCGGCCTTCCTCAGCGCCACGGCGCTGGAGAATATCCGGGCGTTCGTCGAGGAAAAGGGGGGCGGGGCGGTGTTCATCAGCGGGTCGAGCTACACCCCACTCGCCTATCGCGACTCGCCCCTGGCTGAATTGCTGCCGATCGACTTCGAGAGCGCGGCCGGAATTGAGCCGGAGCAGATCGTCAACGAACCCTTTCAGCTCCAACCGACCGAAGCGGGGTTGGCTGGCCCGACGATGCAGCTCGGCGACACGCCCGCCGAGTCGGCCGAAATCTGGCAAAAGCTGCCACCTTTGTATTGGTTGCTCTCCGTGCCGGCTCTCAAGCCGGCCGCGCGCGTCTGGGCGCAGCATTCCCTCCGCGCCACCGCGGCCGGCCAGCAGTTGCCCCTGGTGGTGATGCACTACGCCGGCGCCGGCAAGGTGATTTTTCATGCCACGGACGAAACGTGGCGCTGGCGGTTCCGCGTGGGAGACGTTTACTTCGCCCGTTACTGGGTGCAAACGATCCGCTACCTGAGCCGCTCAAAACTCCTCGGCAAAGACCGTTCGGCCGAGTTGACGAGCGACCGCCGGGAATATCGGCGCGGCGAAAACGTGCTCTTGCGGGTGCGTTTCTTTGACGATCGTCAGGCGCCGGCCGAGGACGACGGCGTGACCGTAATCGTGGAGCGTGAGGAGGCCAAGAGCGAACGCCTGCAGTTGCACCGCAACGCAAACAATCGCGGCGTGTTTGAAGGGACTCTCACACGCTCCGTGGACGGCACTTACCATGCCTGGGTCGCGTCCCCTACCTTGCCCGGCGAGGCGCCGTCGGCCGACTTTCGCATCGTCGCGCCGCCGGGAGAGCGTGCCAAGTTGCAGACCGACGTGGCCGCCTTGCACCGCGCCAGCTCCGAGACGCGCGGTCGCTCGTACAACGTCTCGACGGCGGGGAGGCTACTCAAAGACCTGCCTGAAGGCCGGCAAGTCAAGACCGACCCTCTGCCGCCGATTCCGCTCTGGAACCACTGGCTGTTAATGACGCTGTTCACCGGGCTGATCGTCGGCGAATGGATCCTGCGTAAGCTGGCGGGGATGATGTAAGGCAACGCCAACTAAGCCGTCTTCGGGAGGCGAGCTTATTACCCCATCCTCGTCGACTTCGTGTCGGCGAGCGCGCTGGGCGGCGGTGATCGAAGCCTTCGACCTCGACCGCCGCTGAACTCGCACAAAATCGATGAAGCCCTGATCGATGTCGACGCTGACCAGCTTGACCCTCAAGCGATGGCCGACGTCAAGTCCGCGGGTACCTGCCACCAGCTTCCCTTCCACCGGCGGATCGAGAATTCGAACCCAGGTTCCCTTCTCGGCCGCGCCTGTCACCAGGGCATCGAAGGTTTCTCCTAGTCGCCCGGAAAGGAACAACGCGGCGGCCGATTTACGCACCCGCCGCTCGACTTTGCTGGCGGCATCTTCCTGCTGCGTGCAGTGACTGGCCAGCCAATCGAGTTCGTCCTCGCCGTAGGGAACGGCGGATGCGTTGATCGCCGCTTTAAGGAGACGTTGCGTGATCAGGTCGGGATAGCGGCGATTGGGGGCCGTGGAATGCGTGTAGTCGCGAACCGCCAGGCCAAAATGGCCCGGTGGCTTTTCGCCCGGCAACTCCGCCACGTATTCTCCCCGCCCCAGCAGCTTGACGATCGTCAGAGACAAATCAGGAAACCGCAGCGGGTCGGCCTCGCGTTGCGCCCGCAGGAATCTGGCCAGCGCCGCGGCGTCCGGCTCGGCGGGCAACGTCCCGCCGTGTTCGGCGGCGACCTCGACGATTCGGTTCCATCGTTTCGGCGAGCGAACGACCCGCCGCAGGCTGGGCGACCGGCGCTCGTCGAGAAACCGGGCCGAAACGCCGTTGGCCCCGATCATGAAGTCTTCGATCAATTCCCGGGCGCAATTGCTGAGCTCTTGTTCCAGGCCCACGATCTGGCCGTCGCTGACCAGCGCACGCGGCTCAAGCGTCCGCAAGTCGAGCGCGCCGTGCTCGTGCCGCCGTTCTTTCATCGCCTGCGAGACGCGCCGCTGCAACCGAAGCTGCGCGGCCATTCCAGAAACGGCGGCCGCTTTGGCGGGCATGGCGGCTTTTCCGTCGAGCCAGTCGGCCACGCCGTGATACGCCAGCTTGGCCTTGTTTCTCACGACGGCCCGGTAGATGGTGCCGCCGACGAGCGATCCGTCCGGCGCAACGACCATCTCCGTCACCACCGCGGTGCGGTCTTGGCCCTCGCAGAGCGACGTCAGATCGGTCGAGAGTTTCTCCGGCAGCATGCTGAAGATTTGGGCCGCCGTGTACACCGAAGTCGTGTTGCGCTGGGCGTGCCCATCAATTGCGGAGCCGGCGGCGACCAACGCGTCGACGTCGGCGATGGCCACGAAAACTTTCGTTTCTCCGCTGGGCAACTCGTCGGCGACCGTCAGTTGATCGAGATCGCGTGAATCGTCGTTATCGATGGAGCACCAAAGCCGTTCGCGCAGGTCTGCTGCCCCGCCGCGGTCTGCCGGTAATTGAATCAAAGCCAATTGCCGCAGCGCGGCGTCCGGAAAATCGGGAGCCAGCCCGCGTTCGATCATGGCACGGCGGGCGATTTCCCTCAGTCGGCGATATCCGTCGTGGGTTGTGCTCACGTTGTGTTCCTTCGCTGCGCCGATCCCCGTTGCCTTTTCGGTCCTGGCGTGGATTGTAGGCGGTCGGGGGTGAATCTCGCTATCGAGCCGCTGTCTACCAGACGTGGGGAATCAGCCTGTAGCGAACCCGCTGTGCGTATTGCCGGTACCCCGCCAGTTCGTTCTGCAGCGTCCGGTCCTCCAGGGCCGTTCGCACGATGAGAACCAGCGATGCCACAGCCGCCGGAACCAAAGCCCAGAAAGATCCGAGTGCCAGAGCGAAGCCGAAGAACAGCAGGAAGGCGGTCGCGTACATCGGATGCCGCACGAACCGGTAAGGCCCCGTGTCGACCACGGTGTGACCACGCTCCGTCTGGATCCGAACGGAGGGTTCAGCGAATTTGTTGACGGCTTCCACCCAGATGGAACCGAGCATTCCGACAGTGAACAGGACGTAGCCGGATACGATCCCCCACGTCGGCACCGACGACCACCGAAAGCGGTTCTCCAACCCGGCGACCGGAAAAATCGCCATGAGCGACGAAAGCAAGAAGAACATCACGACCTTATCCCAGGGCTTCGTCCCGCTGTGAATCTTACTTCGGGCCACGAAAATCTCGGGGTTTCTTCGCCAGAGGTAGAGGGCACCTAAAGCCACCTCAAGCAGGAAGACGGCGAAGAAGAGCCACCCTTGCCACCATCCGATTCCGCCGGGCAGGAACTGAACCAGGCCCAGGACGAGCAGGAAGGAGAGCAGTGACAGAAGCGACCGGCGAAGCACGCTCTTCATCGCTTGCCCGTCAACGACGGCGGGATTGGATGGCTCGTCCGACATCTTGCTCGCCCTTCGCTGGCCGAAATCTTCGCCCGTGCTGCTGTTTGAATTCTAGCGAGCAATGGCCGCTTCATAAGGGCGAGGCATGGGGCTAACTGGCTCGGTCTGTGAGGCTTTCCCTCAGTGCCTGCAATTCGGCCACGATACGTTCGTGTGCCCGCATGGCTCGCCAGCCGACAATCATCCAAAAGATGCTGCTGACGATCCCAAATACCATGATGGACACAGCGAGGAGCGGGAGACTGGATGTAGCAACGTCAATGTTCATCATAGCCGTACTCTCAAGCTGAACTGAAACCGCCGGGTTACGGGGTTAGACGCAGTCGGTAATCTATGGCTGCGCGTCCTAAAGTCCAAGTTGCCGGCCTTGCCCTCGGGAAGCGCCAGATGGGGCAAATGGAATCACTACGCGCTGTATTACTTCGGTCCCATGATCTAAGATCAACGTTGGTTGATGGTTCGGACCGCTGACACCGGCAAAGGTGACACGCGACGACGCACCGCGAGGACCGCTGATGATCTCGCTCTTCTGCTGGAAGGCTAACCCGACGACTGCCGTGCGCCGCCTGTGGAGCCGACGGCCCTTGCGCCAAAGCGATGGCCGCGTTCTCAGCGCATGCGCCTGCTTCGCTCTGGCGGTCGTATGGTCGGGCACCGCTCGCGCCGCCGGGCTTGGTGACGCGGCACCGCTGGTGAAGGAGCTCTGCACGGAATGCCACGGCGGCATGAGCCCTGAAGCACACCTTGATCTGGAGCGGCTGCGCGGCGAACCGGAGTTCGCCACGCAGTTCCGTACGTGGGAAAAGGTGATCGAGCGGCTGAAAGACGAGCGAATGCCGCCCCCCGACGCCCCGCAGCCGACCGCAGCACAGCGGGAGGAGTTGATCGAGGCCGTCAGCCGTGGCCTGCATACATATATTGACGAGAACGCGGGCGATCCGGGAGAGATCGTCTTGCGGCAACTGACGAGCGCCGAGTTGGCCTACTCGATCGAAGACCTGACCGGCGTCGACCTGGTCGATCCGGGCGACTTCGTCAGCGACGCGGTCGGCGGCGCCGGTTTTACCAACGCGGGCGACGCGCAATTCATCCACGATGCGACGCTGGAGCGCTATCTCGAATCGGCCAAGAAAGTCGCCGCCCACGCCGTGATCGGCTCGGGCCCGCTGAAGTTCGACATCGACCCCGGCAAGACCGGGAGAGAACTCTCGTCGATCCGCCGCATCCAAGAGATCTATCGTTCGCACGGCTTCCGCACGGCCGCCGGCGAGGGGGGCAAACCGTTCGGTTTGGACGTTTATCCGAAGTCGCTTTTGGTCGCCTGGCAATTCCGCCATCGCCAGGCGTTGGGGCGGCCCGACGCGACGCTCGACGACCTGGCCCGCGAGAACGGGCTGGAGCCGCGGTTTGCGGCGTACATCAATTCGGTCCTGACCGCGCCTACGCACGCGTTTCCTCTCAGCGAGATCGTCGCGGGCTGGCGGAATTTGCCCGAACCGGGTGCCGCATCTGTGCAGGCGGTGCGCGAGGACTGCAACGAGTTGTACGGGCGGCTGCGATACTGGCAGCACTTGCTGGCATCGGAGTCGTCAGACGAAGAAGAGGCCGCGGTGCTGACGGACGGAGCGGTGAAACTGACGAAGGAGAGCTCGTTTAAGGCCACCCTGGACTGGCGGGAGGGAGCGGATCGCGCCACGATCGAGTTGTCGGTGCTGCCTGTGGCCAAAGCGCAGTCGAATCCGCTCGTGGTATGGCACAACCCACGGATGCGGTTTCGCCGCGATCGCAAGTGGACGCCCTACGAACCGCTGCGCACGGTTCTGTCGGGTGACGTAGTCGGCAAGCTGAGTTTTGGACGTCACCCGGCGGGGGCTAAGCTCGAGACCGACGATTTCGTCTTGGGAAGAACCGAAGACATGGTTCTTCCGTTCTCGGTGCCGGCCGGCGCGACGAGCGGTCAGCTCGTCGTCGATGTGATGCTGGACGTAAAGCACGGCGAGGAGGGCGTGGTGCGCTGCACCGTCTCTGACGGTATCAATCCCGGCGAGACAGTCGCGGCGACCGGCACCTATTCCGTGCTGCTGGCCGATCCGGAAGGGTCGACGTACCGCTGGCTGAAACCGGGCATCGAAGAGTTCGCCCGCGCGTTGCCGGAGGTTTCTCACCGTGAGCCGGCTCCTTCCGACCGCGATCCGATCCCGGCCCCGTTCGACGGCACCTATAACTCGGCCGAGCGGAACCATTTTCACGCCAAGATCAAATATCACCGCGACGACCGGTTTCTTGTTGACCACCTGCTCGACGACGCAACGCGCTTGCGGCTGGACCAGGCCTGGGTCGACCTGCTGACCGCCTTCGATTACCACGACGAGTTTTATCGCGTGGTGGCGCGAAAATATGACTTGCCCGACGACCGTCGCGGGGCCGACCTCGACGGGGCCTGGATTGCGAGCTTGCCCGACGAACCTCGGCTGTATGTCGAGAGGTTGCACAGCGACTATGCCCGGGCGCGGCAGGCGCTTTCGGCCGCCGAGCCGGGACACGTCGACCAAGCTCTGGAGTTCGCCGAGCGTGCCTGGCGTCGTCCCTTAAGTGCGGCGGAGCGCGGACGGCTGCGTGGCTTCTACTCGCGCCTGCGGAACGACCGGATGGAACACGAAGAGGCCCTGCGATTGCTGTTGGCGCGGATTCTCGTGGCGCCGGCCTTTCTGTACCGGGCCGAAGCTCCTTCGCCTTCGCCCGCGGCCGCGATGCTGTCTGAGTGGGAGATCGCCAACCGGCTGAGTTATTTTCTCTGGTCGTCGATCCCAGACGAACCGCTCCGCCGGACCGCCGCGGCTGGACAACTGCAAGAACCCGAAACGCTCGCCTCCCAGGCTCGGCGGATGCTGCGCGATCTGAGAGCCCGCCGCTTCGCGACCGAGTTCTTCGGCCAGTGGTTCGGCTTCTACCGCTTCGACAAACATCGTGGCGTCGACGGCGCTCGTTTCCCCGAGTTCACCGACTCGCTCAAGCAATCTATGTACGACGAGGCGATCTCGTTCTTCAGTTACGTCGTACGCGAAGATCGCCCGGTAGACGAAATCCTGTTCGCCGACTATACGTTTGCCGACGCGCAGCTCACGCGGCATTACGGGCTGCCGGCGGTCGAATCGATCAAGCCCGTGAAGATCGAGGGAACCGGCAAACTCCATCGCGGAGGATTGCTGCGATTGGGCGCCGTGCTGACGGTGACGTCGGCGCCCCTGCGCACGAGTCCGGTGAAGCGGGGCGATTGGGTGCTGCGACGTATCCTGGGCACGCCGGTCCCGCCGCCCCCCGCCGACGCCGGCTCGATTGCGGCCGACGACGTTCAGTCCGACGGTCGCACGTTGCGGGCGCGTCTTGAAGCCCATCGTCGCGACGCCAGTTGCGTGAACTGCCATTCGCGGATGGATCCCCTCGGATTCGCCCTAGAGGAGTACGATCCGATCGGGCGCTGGCGAGAGCGCTACCGCGACGACCAGTCCATCGATAACAGCGGCGTGCTGAACGACGGCGTCGAGATTTCCGGCGTAAGCGGATTGCTTGACTACCTGAAAACGCGTCGGGCACAATTCCATCAGACCTTTGCCACGCGGCTCTTGGGCTACGCCTTGGGCCGCGCGGAACTGGCCTCCGACCGGCCGCTGCTCGACGAACTGGCCGGCGAGCTTGACCGCGGCGGCAAGCTCTCCGACCTGGTGGTGCGGATCGCGTCGAGCCGGCAGTTCCACTTTCGGCGCGGGGGCAATCCGACGCCCGAAGGGGAACTGCCCGTAGCAGGAGAAGAACCATGAGCCGTCAAGAGAGAAGCAGTCGTCGAGCCTTCTTGCGCGGCTGCGGTGCGACGCTGACGCTTCCTTGGCTGGAGTCGCTGGCCTCGGCTGCCGAGCCGGCGGGTCAGCCGACGGGGCCGGCGCATGAACCGCCGATTCGCTTCGCTTGCATTTTCTTTTCCAACGGGGTCGAGCCGCCCCACTGGTGGGCCGAGGGCGAAGGCGCGGCGATGCGAGTGGGGAAAGGCCTCGAACCGATGCAGCCGTACCGTGAAGACATGGTCTTCCTGCGCGGTCTTTACAACGCGCAGGCGGCGGCACACAAGAGCGCCCATCTGGGGCGCTCTCCGAATCTGCTTTCCGGCGCCTGGGTCAGCACCAATCAGAACGAGATCCGCGTCGGCAAGTCGTTCGACCAGGTGCTGGCTCAGACCATCGGCAAACAGACCGCCGTCCCCAGCCTGGTGCTCGGCATCGAGCCGACCGAGCTGCGCCTGGAAGACGGGTTGTCGATGCTCTACGGCTCGAACATCTCTTGGGCGAGCGATACCAAGCCGGCGACCAAAGAGATCTATCCGGCCCGCGTTTATGACCTGCTCGTCGGCGACGGCCGAGGCCGCCAGTCGGACCGCAGCGTGCTGGACGAGGTGCTGGCGGACGCCAACGAGCTCAAACGCCGCGTCAGCCGCTCCGACGGCCAGAAGATGGAGGAATATCTTGAATCGGTCCGGAGTATCGAGACCCGGCTTGCGCACGCCGGCCAAGAAGGCCGTTTGGAAGGATGGCAGCCGAGGCTGACCAGCCCCAACATGCCGCGTCCCGGCGACGCCTTGCCGCAAGACGTGCCGGCCCACATGCGGCTCATGCTCGACCTGATCGTGCTGGCTTTTCAGATGGACAAGACGCGCATCGCCACCTGCATGCTGAACAACGATCTATCGCAGATGAACTTCGGATTTCTGGAAGGCGTGCACGGCAGCCTGCATCTCGACCTGACTCACAACGGCCGCGCCCCGGACCTCGAAGCGATGTACCTGAAGACCAATCAGTTCCACGTCGCCCAGTTCGCCTATCTCGTCGATCGCCTGAAAGCCATCGACGAAGGCGAGCGCACGCTCTTGGACAATTCCGTGCTTTTGTGCTGCTCCAACTTCTTGGACGGTGACAAACATCAGGCCGACCAGATGCCGATGCTTCTGGCCGGCCGCGCGGGTGGACGCCTGAAGACCGGCCGGGTGCTCGATTACCTCGGCGCCGGCGATTCCCACCGCCGCGCATGCAGCCTCTATCTCTCGCTGATGGATCTGATGGGAGCCGCCCAGGAGCGTTTCGGAGATGCCGACCGGCCCCTGGCCCGGCTCTGATCTCTCGCACGGTCGCGAGCCGTAGTATACTGGCAGCGCAAGGCCGTCCCACACGAATTCAAAGGATCTCGACAACGTGCCAAACAGAATTCTTGCTGCCACCGCGTGGCTGGTTCTCTTTTCGACCAGACTGGGGATTGCGGCCGACGCCGCGGGCTGGCCCTCGTGGCGCGGGCCACTGGCAAACGGCAGCGTCGAGAAGGGGAATTATCCCGTCGAGTTCGGAGCGGAGAATTATCTATGGCGCACCTCCTTGCCCGGAAAGGGTTGCTCTACGCCCATTTTGCTCAACGGAGCGATCTATCTGACTTCTCCCGCCGACGGCAACGACGCGCTCATCTGCTACGACTTGGACGGCGTCGAGAGATGGCGAACCGTCTTCGGCCAGGAGAACCCAGGAAAGCACCGCAACGGTTCGGGAAGCAACGCCTCCCCCGTGACGGATGCGAAGGCCGTGTTCGTGTTCTTCAAGAGCGGTACGTTCGCGGCCGTCGAACCCGACGGCAAAGTGCGCTGGAAAACCGACCTCGTCGAGCGTTTCGGCAAGGACACGCTGTTCTGGGATCACGGCACTTCGCCCGTGTTGACGAGCAAGTACGTCATCATGGCTCGTATGCACCAAGGCGAGTCCTGGCTGGCGGCATTCGACAAACAAACGGGCGAAATGGCGTGGAAGGTGGCGCGTAATTACTCGACGCCCACCGAATGCGATCACGGCTATGCGACGCCCCTGGTCATTGACTACCAGGGGAAGGAGTCGATCCTGGTTTGGGGAGCCGAACATTTGACCATTCACAACGCGACCGACGGGCAGGTTTGCTGGTCGTGCGGTAACTTCAACCCCGACGCCAACGCCTTGTGGCCCGCCATCGCCACACCCGTGGTCGTGGGCGACATGGCGGTGATTGCCTACGGCCGCAACGATCGAGGAATTCCGAGACTTCACGGTATTCGGCTCTCCGGAAGCGGCGACGTGACGGCAACGAACCATGTGTGGAAACGAGAAGATATCGGCACCTTCGTCCCGAGTCCGGCCGCTTACAAGGGCCGCGTGATTCTCGTCCGCGACCGTGGCCAGGTCGCAAGCATCGACCCCGCCACGGGCGAGACCGTCTGGGAGGGGGCTTTTCCCAAACATCGGACGAACTTTTATGCTTCGCCCTTGATCGCCGGGGATAAGCTGTACGCGCCGCGCGAAGACGGAATCGTGTTCGTCGCGAGCATCGCCAACGACGAATTCAAACTGTTGTCCGAGAACAATATGGCCGAGTCGATCATCGGCTCGCCCGTTCCGGTCTCGAACTCCATCCTCCTCCGCGGCGAGCAGCATCTTTTCTGTGTTGCCTCAAAGAAATCGCCACTTCCGCAGGCGGCCGCCGGGAAATAAGGTATTGGCCGCGGCCCGGGCTGGCCCCTGCTGAAATTCAGACGCAAGTTCTGGAATAGCCACGGATGAACGCGGATAAACATCTGCGTCAGCCCATTAACGGCGGCGGCCTTAAATCGGAGACTCAACGATGAGCCTCGGGAATCGCTTAGCGCCAGACGTAACCGGTATCCGCATCTTGTCTCGCGTGGCGGCCATTGTTCTGGCTTCGGTCGCTTTTGGGACCGCAACCGCCGACGAACCACAGGTCAGCGAGCCCGGCGTAGCGAGCAAGACGGCTTCGGACGAGGTCGTCACCATTTTTTGCGTAGACGACGCCGACAAGCCGGTCGAAGGCGCCGAGGTGCACCTCTTTCAGAGCGTGGTCGGAGAGCCTTCGCGTTACAAGCAGTTCGGGCCCTTTGTGTCAGACGCTCAAGGACGGGTCGCGTGTCCCAGACCGGTGCCCTACGACGGTCAGGGCCACTTCGACCGCTGGGTTTACGCTCGGGTGCCCGGACGCCTGGTGGGCGTCGGCCGATCGGCCAAGTGGAAGGGGCGCTCGCCAGTCGATGCGCAGTTTCGCATACGCTTGCAGCCTTCCAGGTCGGTGGAAGGCGCCGTTACAGCGCCGGCGGGTTTCGATGTCACGCGGGTCACCGTGCGAACACAGGTGTTGCACGTGAACACCGGACCGGGCCTCTTCGATTACGAGTCGTTTCCGCGGCACCTTCCGTTTGCGGGTCTCGATACGGCCTTGCCAGCGATCTTCGACCAGCGGCCCGACCCGAAAGGCCGCATCCGATTCGACGACGTGCCGGCACGCGGCAGCCTGTATCTCGTCGCCGCTGGGGAGGGACTGGCGGAAGCCCAGTGGCGGAACGAGAACAAAGCGTTCGATGCGCCAATTCGGCTGGAACTCGCCAGGGAAGGCGTCCTCGCCGGTCGCGTTGAATCGCCGGACGGAACGCCAGCCGTAGGGATGCGGGTCGCGGCCAGGCTTTCCGGCGCTGCCTCCATCTATTACCTCTCTACCTTCGGGGCGACGACCGACGAGCAGGGGCGGTTCGCCGTTCGCGGGTTGCCGGAAACGCCCTTCGTACTGTCGCTGGAGGACCCGAGCCATCGATGGGTCGCCAGACCGCGTGAGCGGGTCTCGGTCGCGAACGGCGAGACCAAGGAACTCGTTCTTTCGATGGAGACCGGGGTCGACGTCTCTGGCCGGGTGTTCGATCCCGAAGGGAAGCCCGTCGAGGCGGCGTTCATCTCGGCGCTGGCCGACACGCAGGAGGGGCCGGGCCTGGCGGACGACGGAACGGATCGCGACGGCCGCTATCAACTGAAATTGCCCTCGGGTCGCGCAAAACTGTACTTCAACAGCCTTCCTTCCGGTTTTGTCTACCCGGATCCGCAGGTCATCAAGCGGCTCGACATCACGGCCGGCCACGAGGCCATCAAGGATCTCGATTTCACGATTTACAGGAACGCGAACGAGGCCCAGGTGGCGCGTCAAAAGAAAGAACCGCAGCCGCCCGCCGCTGAGAAGCGTGCGGAGCCCGACCCGGCGGTCGCGACCCGCGTAAGAGCAATCGCCCAGGAGCACGCCCAGCGCGAGCAGGAATTTCGGGCCGAACTGCAAGCGGCCAGGCAAGACAGTCAGAAAGTCAGCGACGCGAACAGTCGCTACTTTGCCGACAAGCAAAAGCGCGCTGAAGATTTGATGTACCTGATCACGGAGAATGCCGCAGACCCCGCGGCGTTCGAGGCCGTGCTGGTGCTCGTCGGCGAGATGAACTATTTCCTCGACGACTCGCTGACGTCGATTGTGCTCGATCACCACCTGGCCGACCCCGGCGTGGGGCGTCTTTGCTTTGCCCTGCGATATCGAGGCGGTGAGGAGTGGGCCGCCCGCATCTTGAAGGCGGCCGCCGAGAAGCACCCGCAACGTGAGGTGCGCGGGCAGGCCCTCTTCGCGCTGGGAGACTACTACCGCGAAGAAGCGCTCCCCTGGCAAGGCGAGGTGCCCGAACCGAAGAAAACTCAGCTCCTGGCCAGCGCAACTCGCCTCTACCAACAAACGCTTGACGAGTTTGCTGACACGCCGACGCCCGACGGCAACACAACACTCGGCGAAAAAGCCAGGCACGAACTGAACCGCCTGAAGAACTTGCCCAACCTGGCAGTCGGCCGGCCGGCGCCGGCGATCGCCGCCGAGGCAGTCGACGGCAAGCCGATGTCGTTGGCCGACTACCGCGGGCAGGTTGTGCTACTCGTCTTCTGGGGCTCCTGGTGCGGCCCGTGCATGCGGATGGTGCCGCACGAGCGCGAGCTCGCGGAGCGATACCGCGGCAAGCCGTTCGCGTTGCTCGGAGTCAACTGTGGCGACACGCTCGAAAGAGCGAAGGCCACCATGGAAGACCAGCAAATGACTTGGCGCTGCTGGTGGGACGGGGAGGAAACTCGCGGACCCATCGAGACCGATTACGACGTGCCTCATTGGCCGCGTGTGTTCGTGATCGACGCCGAAGGGATCATCCGCGCCATCGACCCGAAGGCCGACGAACTCGACCGGGTCATCGATCTGCTGATGAACCCGGCTGCGAATCCGCAGTGACCGTTGCCGTCCGAGCGGTATTCTTCGCGATCTCGGCGTCCACCATAGCACGGTCTCCTGCCTGTTACTTGGGTCGATCGACAGGTTGAAACAACTCGTCCGGCACATCTGCCTCGAAATCGAGGAAGAAACGTGTCACGCGCTCCTCGCTTTCTTGGGAGGGGGCGCCAGGCGGGTCACGGACGACTGTTTCCCGGACCAGGGTGGGATACCAGATGCCGCGAGGCGATCGCTCGAACTCCTCGCTGGTGCGAGTGACCGTCGTTGTGCTCCCGTCGGGGTCGCGAGCTCCCGCCAGCCGTTCCTGGAGCGTGACATCCCCCTTGCCCGGATCGACCCAGTACCGCAAATCGCGAAACGTGGACTCGTCTTTTACGGCGCCTGTCGCCTGGTAGTGCACCAGCAGAGAGTCGGCCGGTCCGTCGTTGGGCTGGGTTTCCAGCGTGGCGGTGAAGAGATGCTTCTTGTCCTCCAGCGAAACCGGATATCCCGACATTTCGGCCATGCTGTCGGCCGCCTGGCCCTGGGCCTGCAGCCCGCGCTTCGGCTCGATCGTGCGCGTGGCGGTCCATCGGCCTTGGTTGCAATGATACACCGTCTGACCGTCGCAAACCTCGATGGGCGAGAATTCGCAGGCCGCGAGCTGTTGCTTCCACCATTTCACTTGGTCGGCATCGCTTTCGGGCGGCGGCGGCGATTGCCTGAACATGGCGAGCTCGACTCGCCAACGCACGTCTTTACGCCAGACGACGGCCTTGAGTCGGCCGGCATGCCAGGGTTGCTCTTTGCCTTGCCCGACGACGATGCCTAAGTAGGAATCAAAACGGTTGCGGCTCGCTTCGACGGCCGCGTAAATCTGCGACAGGTCGGCGGTCGGCACCCGGTCTATGAGCCTCACGGTGCGCGACACGCCCAGGTCGTAAATGTCGCGGGGGCCCCGGTCGGGGTAATCGAAAAGGTAGTTGAGCTCGTTGGCCGCCGGGCCGGTTTTCGCCAGTTCTGAGATCGTCATGGAGTGGGGCAGGTGGCTTTCGGGGTCGAGCCGGAAGCGCATCCGCGCCAACCGGTCCGAGGCCAGGTCTTGGGCGGTGCGGGTTGTGAGGTCGTATTCGAGCCATTCTCTCCCGTCTTCGACGATCCGACGTTCTTCTTGAGCGATGGCCTCTTGGCCTTCGAACACCGAACCGATCCGCATCTGACCGCGCATGACCCCCTCGAAGAACGCTGCCAGCACTTGTCCGGCTTGGCTTTCGTTCGGAACGGTTCGCAGGATCTGTTCCTCTTTCGGCTGGTACTCGTAGCACACGCGCAGGCGCGAATCGATAAACCTGGCTCCTTCGCCGCGCCGGTCGGCATAGACATCGTTGGCGGCCGAAAACCAGAACTCGTGCGATTCGCCGCTCTTGCCTTTGGCGATTGCGTGGATCCACGGTTTGCCGCGCAACGCTTCGGCGACCTCCGCCCAGCTCGCTCGCGGATGCCAGAGCCAGAGCGTGGCGGCGATGAGCATGGCCGCCGCCGCGCTGGCTGCGACCAACCACCGCCGCCCGATGCGGTGCGACGCGCGGCGGCACGGCCCGTGGGTGGCCGACGACGGGGTTGCCGGCTCCCGCAGGCGAATCAGCGTTTCGCGGAGCGACTCTTCACACAGGGGTTCAGATCGGACGGCCTCGATCGCGCGGTCCAAAAGCGACGCGGAATCCTGGAGCCGACCTTCGCCATTTACGCCCGTGTAATCCGACATGACTATTCTCCCGTAGTGATCTGGGCCAGCCGGGTCGCCAGTTTGCCGCGTGCCTTGTGCAGGGCGACGGCTACGGCGCCGGACGAAATCTGCAACACTTCGGCGATCTGCGAGTTGCTCAGACCGTCGAACGAGGAGAGGCAAAAAACGCTCGCTTCGCGCTGGGGCAACTGGGCGACGGCTTCTCGCAACCTTTCGGCCAGTTCGCGCTCGGCGGCAACGGCCCAGGGTTCCTCGCCCGGATCGGCCACGGCCCAACCCTCGAGCGGCGTCATCGGCCGTCGTTGCCGGAGACGGTCGAGGGCGCGGTACGTGGCCAGCCGCCGGAGCAGGGCGGGCCAATGTTCGATTCGCTCGTCGGCGAACCGTTGAAACGCCTCCAGGAAAACCTCTTGCACCACGTCCTGGGTGTCGGCCTGATGGCCGAGTATTCGCCAGGCCGCGGCGTAAACGGCGCGGCCGTGGGAATCGACAAGGGTATTGAAGTCGTGACGCAAAGTGATCCGGCTCGTTCGTCGTTTTGCCTTCCAATGATAGTCGAGCCGAGCGGCCGCAAGATTACCGCGGAAATTCAGACTCGGCTGTCGTTATCGCGGTGGAGCATTTTCTCGCGCCGGCCTCTTGATAAGATAAAAATGGTGGTTATTCTTCCTTTTGCGGCCACGGCGGCCGAATCTCTCTGCCACGAGGGTGGATTTATGAAGTGTCAGGCGTGCGGCGACGAAAGTCGGCAAGACGTGATTTGGCGGATCGATCGGCCGCGGAATGCGCTTGATGCGGGGCACTCCCTCTGCTGTTGCGCAGTCTGCGGCCATGTCTACGCGATACTCGAAGCAAAGCCCGCCGCCGCCAGGCGGTCTCGGCCGCTGCAAGGTTGTTCGGCGAATCTCGCCTTCGGACCTTGAGCATCTGGCTGGCCAGGGGTGGCAGTTCGTAGCGGACCCCGCTTGGCCGCCGTGGCCTTTCCGGCCTGCCTGCGCGAAACCGGCGAAAGCGCTACCCCCACTTGTTGCGGGCGGCCGGCTCAGTCGCTACCCTGATGGCCGGTAACTCGTTCCCGCATCGCCAGGGTAGGTGGGCAAGTGTCTCAGCTTTACGAGATTCGCGACGGTGTCGCCGCGATCGGTTCTTTTTCCGGCGATCAGGTGCGGCAAATGGCTGAAGATGGCCGGCTGCACGCCAATATGGAAATTCGGCTCCTGCCGTCCGGCGCCTGGTCGCCGTTGTCCAGGGTTCGCGGCCTTCGCTTCGGGGCGCCCTTGCCACACCGCGCAGCCGAAACCGTAGCGCCACCTGCGGGAAGGGACATGCCTATGCGGGGCGAATTCGACGGCAGCGCCATCATGGAGGCTATCCCTGTCCTCGAAACGTTCGCCGCTCCTGCAGTATCTCCGGAACCAGCGGCTCCACCGATAAGAGCAGGGCAGACTCCCGCCAACCCGACGCAGGCGGTGCCACCGGTTCAGCAGCCAGCGGCACAAAAGTTACAGGTTCCGGTGCCACCGGTCCAACAACCGCCTGCCCAGGAAATACAAGCGTTGTCTTCGGATCCGCCGGTCGCCGCCGAGATCCTCTGCCCGCTCTGCAGCGAGCCGATCCAGGCGGCGGCGAAGAAGTGTAAGCACTGCGGCGAGTTTCTGGACCGGGCCTTGCGCGCCACGTCGGCCGGCAGCCATGCGGCGACAGGGCAGGGCCCATCGCCTGCTGGCAAGTCTCTGGATATCGGTCGCGTGGCGATGGCCCGAATGGGCGTCATGCTCGCTCTACTCACCTCTGCCGCACTTTATTTTTTCGCGATGGTCGCGATCGTCCTGCAAGTGCACTCGCCAGCTCTGGGACTGTTGCTTTTCTTCGCTGCCAGCATGGCCTCGCTGGCCGGCACCGTGCTGGTCTTTCTCCTGGCCACGCAGGTTTACGAGGGAGGCGTCGGTATCTTGATGGGCATACTAAGCCTCACCCCGTGTCTTGGGCTCGTGATCCTGCTCGTCGTCAACGTTCAGGCCATCTCAGTCCTGCGGCGACATGGATACAAAGTGGGCCTGCTGGGGGGGCGGTCAGAAACTAAAGACCCGTCGTTAGCGAGCCGCGAATGCCTGGGAAGAACCCTGCGAACCCAACCGGCCGGCCGCGTGAAAGCGCCGCCCGATTCTGCGCCCAATACGGACTTCAGGTGCCCATTCTGTTGGCGCCGATGGCCGGGGCGTGTCCTGCCGTCCTCTCTATCGCCGTGGCCAACGCCGGCGGCATGGGGGCGATGGGGGCGCTATTAAGTGATTCAGCGAAGATCCGAGCCTGGGTGAGTGAGGTCCGCGCCGCCACCAGCCGCCCGTTTCAGCTCAATGTTTGGATTCCCGATCCGCCGCCCAAGCGCGATCCGGCGGCGGAAGCGAGCGTTCGCGATTTCCTGAAGAGGTGGGGACCGGAAGTGCCGGCTGCGGCCGGCGACGCGCTTCCGCCGAGGTTTGACGAACAGTGCGAAACGTTGCTCGAACTCAAGCCCACGGCCGTTTCGTCGATCATGGGCCTCTTTCCGCCGGAGTATGTTTCCCGGCTGAAAGAGGCGGGGATCGCCTGGTTCGCCACCGCCACGACGCTGGCGGAGGCCAAACGAGCCGAGGCGGCAGGGGCCGATGCGATCATCGCCCAGGGTTTTGAGGCCGGCGGACACCGCGGCTCGTTCAACGCCGCCGAGGCCGAACGCCAGTGTGTGGGGCTGTTCGCCTTGCTGCCGCGGCTGGCGGATCATCTTGACGTGCCGATCATCGCGGCCGGGGGCATCGGCGACGGCCGCGGGGTCGCGGCGGCGCTGACGCTTGGCGCCGGCGCCGCCATGATCGGCACGGCCTTTCTGCGGTGTCCCGAAGCAAAGGCGCACCCGGCCTGGGCCGACGCGCTGGCTCAGCTCGAACCGGAAGGCACCACGCTGACTCGCGCCTTCACCGGCCGCTTGGGCCGGTCGATCGCCACCGACTACGTGGCCGCCTGGCGTGAACCGGGCGCGCCCCTTCCGGCGCCCTATCCCGTGCAGCGCGGCCTGACGGGCGCGATGAAACAAGCGGGGGCCGCGGCGGGCGACCACCATCGGATGCAGGTCTGGGCCGGGCAATCGGCCGCCATGTCGTGTCTGAGGCCGGCCGGCGAGTTGGTCCGCGAGATCTGGGAACAGGCGCAGACATTTTTGTAGCGGCCAAAGCGAGACGCGGGCGGCCCCCGCAGTAAGCCATCCTAGGTTGACGGAGGGAAAACGATGTCAGCCAGAGTAGTGCAGGCATTGCTGGTTCTGGCGGACGGATGCAGGGGTCGCCCAATTTCGTAACCTGAACGATTTGACGGTCCTCGACGTTGCTGGCAAAAGCGTTACGGGGGCGGCCTTAGGATCGCTTGCGCGCCACAATCGGCTCTTTTCCCTTTGTGGGACTTTCACCGACGAAGGTTGCGCGTCATCGGTAAGGTCCCATTTTCGCAGCTAGGACAGATTGGTCTTCCTGGCAAGCAGGTAACCGCGGAAGGTTTGTGCCACGTAGAACAGCCAACGACTTGCTGGAAGAATCAGCACGTTTGCTCCACCTCGCCAGATGGGCTGCGGGACTCTTGTCGCTTCGTGTAGCTGAAATTCGGCCGCGAGCCTAGACATCGAGACGACCAGTTTTTTTCAGGAACTCAGCTACGGATCTTGACGACGTTCAATTGAACGCTAAAATGCGTTCAATTGAACGTATATCCTGGAGATGAAAATGCCAAGGCGACCTCCGCTGGCCAAGTCGGAACTGGAGCTGGCCCGCATCGTGTGGCGGCTGGGAGAGGCCACGGTGCGGCAGGTACTCGAAGAGCTGCCGCGCGAACGGGGGCTCGATTTCGCCACCGTGCAGACCTACCTGCGGCGGCTGGAAGCCAAGGGCTATCTGCGCGTCAGCCAGCGGGGACGGACGAACGTCTACAGCTCGCGCGTCGAGCCCGACCGGGTCTTGGGCGAGGTGGTGCGAGATTTTCTTGACCGCGTCTTCGACGGCCGGCCGCTGCCGCTTGTGCAGCAGTTGATCACCGACCCCGACCTCTCCGACGAGGAAATCGACGAGCTGCAGCGCACGCTCGATCAACTCAGGGAGCGCAAGAAATGACACCAGAATCGGAAGGTCTCGCCAGCCTGGTCGTCAGCCAAATCTGGCAGGTTACGGCGGTTGCCGCCATCGCGGGCCTGGCGGCAAGCCTGTTCTGCCGCCGCCGACCGCGGCTGGCGTACCTGTTGGGGCTCGTCGTCCTGGCGAAATGCTGGGTGCCGCCGACGTGGAGCAGCCCCATCGGTCTGTTTTGTTGGCCGGGACAAGAACAGGGGCTTGCACCCGAGAACCCTTCCCGACGTGTGTCCGACGCCGAAAGGCCGACGAAGATCGAGACCCCCGGCGAGGCTTCGCCCCTGGCTGTGGGCCCCGTCGACACGGAGGCCGCGGAACTTGAGTACGACGATTTGCCGCGGGAACCTCGCGCGACTAGCCTGGCCATGTCGCTGGGCGGAATCTGGCTGTCGGGCGCACTCGGCCTGGCGTCGTTTGCCCTGATCCAGAACTGGTGTTGGCGAAAGAGGCTGGGGCCGTTCATCTCGTTTCACGGCCGATCGCCCGATTTGCTGACGAGCGAGCTTGCCAATCGAGTCGGCCTGTGGCGGCGGCCGCGGGTGAGGATCTCGGCCGCCGCCGCGGGACCCGCCGTCTTCGGGCTGCTGCGGCCTACGATCGTTCTGCCTGCACCGCTCCTTACCAACAGAATCGAGAGCCGGCTGGAGATGGTGCTGGCGCACGAGATGGTTCATATCCGGCGCGGCGACCTGATGGTCGGCACCGTCCAATGGATCACACAGATTGTCTGGTGGTTCAACCCCTTGATCTGGCTGACATGCCGGCAGCTCACGCGAGAGCGGGAACGCTGCTGCGACGAAGACGTGCTGGCCCTCCTGCGGTGTCCGCCGGCCTCCTACGCCCAATGCCTGCTCGACGTGTTGCGGTTGAGCCGAGGTTTGCCCGTGTTGCCGGCGTTCCCCGGCATGAGCGCGGTCGACATCACGCGTCGCCGCTTCGAGCACATCCTGCGATGCCCGACCGACGCCAGGAGGCACACACGCGCGGGCTATTGTCTGCTCGCCCTTGCCCTGCTGGGCATCGTCCTGCCAGGCGCCCCACTCACCAAGGCCGCGCCCCCTGCCCGCGAAGCAGCAGGCCGAAACACAAACGCAGTGGGCGAAGAGCCTCAGGAGACAACGTCACAAGTTCCGCAGGATCCGTCAAGTTCGGCGCCCGACGACGAATTGAAGAAAGATTCGCGCAAGGGAAACCTGAGGCAGGTCGATGACACTCCCCGTCAGGCAGCGGCAGACAACCCAGAGGTCGAGCCGTCACCGGAACTCAGGCAGGCCATCGACCGGGGAGTGAACTTTCTCAAGGCCGCGCAACAAAATGACGGCCATTGGGCGGATCCGATCGGTTATCCCGGAGGCATTACGGCTATGTGTACATTGGCCCTGGTTCGGTCGGGGGTCAAGCCCGAGGATCGCTGCATCCGGCGCGCGGTCGACTACCTGCGTCACCTCAGTCCGACCAGGACCTACAGCACGGCACTGCAGACGATGGTCTTTTGCGCCGTCGATCCGGGGAGGGACCGGGAACGGATCCAACAGAACGTGGACTGGCTGTGCGCGCAGCAAAAAGTGGTCGGTCCGTTCGTCGGAGCGTGGGCCTATCCCGAAGCGGAAGGGGACAACTCCAACACGGGATTTGCCATCATGGCCCTCTACGAAGCGGAGCAGGCCGGCGTAAAGGCGCCCGCCGCCGTCTGGCGGCTCGCTCTGGACTACTGGCTAAACAGCCAGAACCCGAACGGTTCATGGGGCTATAAGCCGCAAACGGGGGGCACGGGCACGATGACGGCGACGGGCCTGTTCAGCACGGCGGTGGCCACCAAGGTGCTCGACGAACGGCGACCCGATCAGCCCGGCCCGAAAGCGATCGACCGAGCCACCGGATGGATCGCCAGAAACTTCTCCGCCACGAGCAATCCCGGATCGGGCGGTGTACAGAACTGGTGGTTCTACTACTTGCACGCCGTCGGCCGGGCCGGCCGTGCAACCGGTCAGCAGAAGCTGGGCGACCACGACTGGTACGCCGAAGGCGCGAAGGCTCTGTTGGCCCAGCAGCAGTTCGACGGATCGTGGCGAGGGACCGGCCACGCGGAAGATGACCCCCATGTGGCGACAAGTTGGGCACTGTTGTTCCTGGCTCAAGGAGGAGAACATGCCCGATGAGGCCGTGCCGTCGTAAAGGGAGACCTGGCCACGGTTTTTTGCCGGCAAAATCGGCATAGATATGCTCGGCTGCAAGCGCAAGCTCATTCCATGTGTCAGAATGTCACAGGTGGATTCAGACCACACTTTTCGGGGGCCATTGGGCATGACAACGCTTGAAAAGCGTCGGCAGGCGCTAGCGCGGCGTTTGGGAATCGATACGCAAGAGTTGGAAGCGCTCGACCGGGAAGGGGAGCCCGGTGCTCGATTTCAACACCAGCCCGGCGGCTTCTACGCCGTCTATTCGCTCGACGAAGAGAAGCAGGCATTCAAGACCTGCGTGCCTGACATCCCCTTCATGTCGCAGATCCGCGACGATCAAGGATGCGCCTACAACGTCTATTTCTGTGTTGAACGGGCCGCCTCCGCCTGATTGAACAGGGCGGGCTATCTCGGCTGAATGGCCCGCCGCGTGGCGCTGCGCAATTCCGCCGACTCCACGAATCTCCTCCTTCCAATTACACTGGCCAAGGGGCGCGCCGCGGAACGGCGCCATTTCAACCGGGCAACGGGCGACGGTCGATTCAGCCGGTCCCCGCGGCAGGAGCCTGCTCGAAAGCCGGGTGCCGCTCCTAGGCAAATCCGGCTCGATCGGGAGGGAGGCGGAACGCAGAGCATGGGCCACAGAGCCAGATACGGGGCGCCAAAAAGGTCGCCAGTCAGGCGTGTCGCCTCAATTCGCCACGCCGGGCCGCGCCCGATTCGATTTGAGTGGCTTGAGCGGCGCGAGTTTCTTTCGGCAAACGTCGTGGCCTATCACAACGACCCGGCAAGCTCCGGCGCCAACCTCCAGGAGACGACTCTTACGCCGGCCGACGTGAACGAGAGCATATTCGGCAAGCTGGCCACGGTTCCGCTCGATGGCCAGGTCTATGCCCAACCGCTCTACATGGAAAGCGTGGCGATCGCGATCGGGACGAACGGCGCGGGGGCAGACGCTCACAACGTGGACGGCTCGCAGCCGACCTGGTCGGCTCGCCCGAGTTTTACGCCCGCGCCGGAGGAACGGACAAGTCATGGGTTGATGCCGCGTACAACGACCTGCTCGGCCGCAGCGCCGATTCGGGCGGGGAGGCCTACTGGCTCCAGCGGCTCGCCGGAGGCGCGAGCCGCGACGACGTGGCCTACGAATTCGCCGCTGGCGTCGAACGCGAAGAGCAGCGGATCGTCGACGACTACAAACACTACCTGGGCCGTTCGCCCGACGGGTCGGGAATCAGCTATTGGCTGGCCCAAGTCGCCAACGGCATGACTGACGAAGATCGGGCGGCGGCTTTTGTCGCCAGCCGGGAGTTTTACGACGAGCACAAGTAGTGCTTTGGCCAGTTTCGGGAGTTTCGAGTTCGACGTGCACTGTCGCTTAACCGGGAGCCGACGGCGACGGCGGGACGGCGCCGAATGCCGGGCGCGAAACTATAAGTCCGCCCCAACCTCGCGGTCGCCGCTGGCTCCCGGTTAAACGACCGAAGCGTAAAATGCGGAGGTTCTGAACTGAGACAGCACACAGGAGTTCTTTAGATGGGATTCGCGAAAGCCACCTCCGCCGTCAGGGCCGTCGCGTTCTTGGCCCTGGCCAGTTTCAGCCCGGCCGCTTGCCCGGCGGAGACGGTCGTCGATTCCGATTTTTTCAAGGGCGGCTTCGCATCGCTGGGATGGAAGGCCGAAGGAGCCTGGGACATATTTCGCTATCCGAGCGATCCGTCAAAGAATCCCGGCCCGGTCGCCCGCTTCGCGGCCAACAAGCCTGGCGGATCGCTCACCAGGCGTTTTGTGAGGCTCGACAATCCCCACGAGCTTACGCTCTCGCTGGAATACGGCTGGGGCTGGGGGGACGTCGACCAGGGGGCCGACGCCGTTTCTTTCATGCTGCTCGACGACAAGGGGGACGGCTACGTCTTCGAGGTCCACCGCCACAAGGCCCCCTGGGCCGTGCAGTGGGGCAAGGTCGCCGCCGGCGTACCGGCCAAGGAGAAAACCTGGGCCTCGCAGGAGATCGACGCCACCACGAAGTCAATTCACGACGGCGGCGCCCTGAGCCGCCTGACCGTTTCTCGCCGGCGGCACGGCGACTGGCGGATCACGGGGGCGGATTGGAACCAGGGGGCGGGCGCCACGGTCCTGTTTACGGACGGCACGACGACGTCGTTTAGCCAACTCGTGCTGCTGGGGACGGAGAACTTCGACGAGCAGGTGTTCAATAAAATCGTCCTCTCCGTGCTGCCGCGCGGCGAGGACGCGACCACCGCGGTCGCGGCGAGCGATTTTCTGGCGAGCGTCGGGATCGTCACCACCTTTCCCGACCGGGGCCAGCCGCTGGACAAGACGATCGAGATGGTGAAGTACGCGGGCTTTCGTTGGATCCGGGGCGGCATCGAGGGCCTGACCACCGACGGCCCGACGACCCTCCAGACATACCTCAACCTGCACCGCCAGACGGGAGCCAGGTTCAGTTGGGGGCTGGTTAGCGGCGGCACCGACCTGAAGAAACTGATCGATACGGCCAGGCCGCTGGCGGAAGCCGGCGCCCTGCTGGCCTTTGAGGGGAACAACGAGCCGAACAACTGGGGCGTGACTTATCAAGGCGAGCCGGGGGGCGGCCGTGCGCCCTCTTGGCTGGCCGTCGCCAGGCTGCAACGCGACCTGTACGCCGCCGTGAAGAACGACCCGTTATTGAAGAAATATCCCGTCTGGTCGATCAGCGAGGGGGGCGCCGAAATCGACAACGTCGGGCTGCAGTTCCTTTCGATCCCCACCGGCGCCGACACGACGATGCCCGCAGGGACGAAGTACGCCGACTACGCCAACGTTCACAACTACATCTACCATCCCAACTCATCAGGGCTGGAAGACAACAAAACGTGGAACGCAGCCGAACCGACCTCGGCCTGCAAGGTCGACGGTTTGTACGGCAACTACGGCGTCACTTGGGCGAAGCATTTTCGCGGTTATTCGGAAGCCGACCTGCTGACGCTGCCACGGGTGACGACCGAAACGGGCTGCACGATCGATGGCCCGATCACCGAGGAGATCCAGGCGCTTAACCTGCTGACGATGTACCTGGATCAATTCAAGCGGGGTTGGAGTCACACGGCCGTCTACCTGCTGCGCGACCGCACGGACGAAGGGGGCAACCAGAGTTTCGGTTTCTTCAAGCCCGATTACACGCCGCGCAAAGCGGCCGTGTATCTGCACAACTTGACCGCGATTCTGGCCGATGAAGGTTCCCCCGCCGGCCTCGGCCGCCTGAAATATTCCTTCTCGCACCAGCCCGTCACGATGCACGAACTGCTTTTACAGAAGCGTGACGGCAAGTTCGAACTGGTGGTCTGGAATGAGCGGCTCGAGGGAGCCGACGAGGTGACCGTAGACTTGGGCGGCCGGCGCTCCGGCGTGAAGGTCTACGATCCAACGATTGGCACCGATCCCGTTCAGTCGTCCGGCCCGACCGATCGCCTGGCGCTCACGTTGAGCAATCACCCGCTTGTGATTGAGGTCGAGCGGGAATAGCGGCCCTCTTGGACAGACAGTTTGATCGAGGGATCCGACACTCCTGCCCCCTGGGGAAACTCTTGACCGCCAGCGGTGGTAGGTGCTAACATTTTCTGAATGAATCATTCTTGGCCATTAATCAAATGATTTTTGGTCATCGGCGTCCATGAGGAAGGGAGTCCAGGCGGACTTGGGCGCCTTTTGCAAAATCGGGCCGGCGTCGGCCCACCCGGGGAGTGCTCACTTTCTCCGTCCCCGACGGTGGGCCGGCGCACGCCGATGACCGTCGCCCCGTCGGCCACGGTGACCCGATGTGTGCGCCAGAGCGGTGCTCTATCTCATCGTGCGAGTCACGCTCGTTCCCATGGTCATACCTGGTGAACGACGCCGTGCGGTTGCACGCGCCCCCCCTTAGGCGATCAGTCTTTCAGGGCGTCGTCCACGAACTCGAATACGGCTTTCGTGGCCGGGTCGTCGGGCGTGCCCAGGTTGTTGTTGATCCGGTTGTGGTTGGTCTCCTGACCGCCAAACAGTTTGACCGGAATACTCGCCTCCTTGAGCGCGGCGGCCAGACGCTGGGCCTGGGCCGCGTTGTCGGGATGGTCGGCCACGTAGAGGATCAAGAAGGGCGGAATCCCTTTGTCTCTGGCGACGTGCGTTACGGCCGAGTAGTCTCGATGCTTTTGCGGATCGTTGCCGAACTTTTCGCGATGGCCGAGCTTGGGCTGCGGCTGGCCGTGTACGCGGCGGCGGGTTTCGGCCGTCTCGATGATGGCTGGCACGTCGTAGGTGTCTCCGTCGACCGGCACGCACCCCTTCAGGACATCGAACGGCACCCCTTCGGCCCGCAGGTAGCGGTCGTCGACGCACATCAGCGCGGCGAGCTGCGCGCCGGCCGAATGGCCCATGACGAAAATCCTTTTCGGATCGCCACCGTAGTCGGCGATATGCTTGTGGACCCAGCCCAACGATTTGGCCACGTCGCGGAAGATGGTCTCCATCTCGACGTCGGGAAGCATCCGGTAATTGGTCGAAACGAACACGAAGCCCCGCTCGACGAAGGCCGGCGGTTTTTTCTGCACGTCGGCCTTGTCTCCCACCTGCCAACCGCCGCCGTGGATCCAGAAGACGACCGGGTGGTCCTTGCCCTCCGCCGGCGCGTAAATATCGAGCGTCTGCCGCGGAGTCTTGGGTTCGCTGTAGGGGACGTCGCGTTCGATTTTCGGATCGGCGGCTGAGGCCGAGGCGACGATGAGCAGGAAGAGGGCAATTGCTTTCACGATGGTTCGTCTCCGTGGTAAGTTGCCTGCCAGACCCACATGGCCAGGATATTGGCCGACGAACCGGGCTTCAACCGTCCTGAACCCGCGACCCGGGGCGGGTGTCCCAACATCGAGTCCGGTTTGGTGTGAGCGACCGACCCGATCTTAAGAAACCCGCTGGAGTAGGAAAGCATGTCCGGCGCAACCAGATGGCGCGGCTATTGGCAACAAAGGGGCCGCCGAGCGGAAATGCGCGATCTGCTGCTGCGCTTTGCCAACGGCACTCTGACCGGTGGCGGCGTTGATTGTGTAGGCCGCTTCACTTTCGACGGCACATACGACCCAACGGGTGCGGTTGTGATGGTAAAGCAGTATCTGGGCATGCACAAGGTTCTTTACAAGGGGCAGTTTGACGGCGAAGGGACGATCTTTGGCCGCTGGTCGATCTGGTCCTTTGATTCGGGCGAGTTCATGCTCACGCTGGCCAGGGACGGGGCCGCCTGCGAAGAACGGGAGATTGAAGAAATCGTTCCGGACGCGCCGGTGAAGCGGCTGGTTGGCGTTTAGTGCAGGGTGGGACGAGCGCCGCAAGTTCCACCATTGTAGCCGGCACGCCGTGCCGTCGCCGCGCACCGTTTGATAAGCGCTCGCCCAAAGTTCAACGGCACACGGAAGTGTGCCTACCACTCTTACTCAACTGGCAGGCCGCTGGCCCGCAACACGGTCTCTTGGACGGCCAGATCGTGCTCGGACGTAAACTGGCTCTCTTTCTCGCCGCGCAAGATGGCCGCCATCTCGGCGGCGTCGGCGACGTAGCGTTCGAACTTCGCGAAGCGAATCTCCTGATAGCCGGCGAGGTACTCGCCTCGCGGCGACGCGAAAGCAACGTGCGCGGCCGGATCATCCAGGGGCTGAATGTGGAACGTCCCCTCCGTGCCGCACACCGTCAGGTGCCGCCGGGCAAAGCCCTCCACCTCCAGCGCCGTAGAACGGACCGTGGCCGTGGCCTTGGGGTGCTCCAACACCGCGAGCATGTTGTCGACGAGGCTGTCGTCGATGTCGGCCACATGGCGGGCAAAAGGAACGACGCGCTGCGGTTTTCCCAGGAGCCCGACGACCAGATCGATGATATGGCAGCCCAACTCGAACATCATCCCGCCCCGGTACGCGGCGAACCGCTGCCGGTCGGCCGGCGAGACGACCTTGCTCATCACGGCCGCCACCTCAAACGGCTCGCCCAACCAGCCGCGGGCAAGCAGATCGCGCAATAGGACGAACGCCGGATTGTAACGGTACATGTAGCCCATCTGAACAAGCAGCCCCCGCTCGGCTGCCGCCCGCAGGATGCGCCGGTAATGAGCCAGCGATTCGCCGGCCGGCTTGTCGAGATGGACGTGCTTGCCGGCCGCCACGCAGGCCTCCGCCGTGGGCAACAGGTCGCGCACGCGGGTCTCCACGAGCACGGCCTGCAAACCCTCGACATTCAAGAGCTGCTCCTGCGTCATCCAGGGCACATCTTCAAAGGCGGGCTGGGCCACTGCCCGCTTGCGTAGCTCTTCGTCAGGCTCGGCGACGCCGACAACTTCATAGTCGGACGACCGGCGGTAGACCGAGAGCTTGTTGGCATGGCCATGACCGACGCCGATCTGGCCAATTTTTATTTTGGCCTTTTGGCGTCCGGTCGGTTCCACGGCGTGGGCGAGACCGGTGAGAGCCAGGCTTGCAACGGCAACAAACGACCGCCGCGTCGTGTTGGTAACTCGGATTGGCAAGGGTTCCGTCGCTGACTCGGGTTGGCAAATGGGGAACGATCCACCGCGCAGTGGCGGAGCTTATGACTCACCTTACCCTTGGTAACCACCGCCGAGCAAGTTGCGCGTGACCGTAGTGTTCCCCGCGACCCCGTCGTACTCCGACTCGTGGCTCGACCGTGTCGGCTGCCTGAACGTCTGAATGCAGGCGGGACGCCTGCCCCAGAATGTGGTAGAATCCGTTCTCGCCTCGCTGGCGTTTCGGGTTCGCGTGCGGCGAGCCGCAAACGCGATCCACGGCCTGTGGGGCGAACGATTTCCCATCGCTAACCCGAGTCACCACCGCGTCCCATGATTGCTTTCACCTGCCCACAGTGCGGATCACAGACCAACGTCGACGATCGCTACGCAGGTCAGACAGGGCCGTGCCGTAATTGCGGCGCGACGGTCACGATTCCTGGCGCCCCCGCGCAGCCCTTCACCGCCGCTCCGCCCCCTCCCCGCGGCTCGTCGTCGTCCGCGCCGATACTGGTCATCGTGCTGGTGTGCGTCGTCGTGGGTATGCTCGTTTGCGGGGGCATCCTCGTCGCGCTGTTGCTGCCGGCTGTGCAAGCGGCGCGCGAGGCCGCGCGACGCAGCCAGTGCAACAACAACCTGAAGCAGATTGGCCTGGCGATGCAGATATATAACGACACCTATGGCACCTTCCCGCCGGCTTACATTGCCGACACCAACGGTAAACCAATGCACAGTTGGCGGGTGTTGATTCTGCCGTTTATGGAGCAGGAGTCGCTGTACGATCGTTATAACTTCAACGAGCCGTGGGACGGACCAAATAACAGCCAGCTCGCCGCCATGATCCCGCCAAGTTACCGCTGCCCGTCGGACCCCGCTGGGTTTGGCAGCACGAACACCAGCTACGCCGCGATCACCGGCATTGGAACGATGTTCGACGGCGAGACGGCAGCGACGATGAGGTCAGTCACCGACGGCACGTCAAACACGATCATAGTGGTCGAGACGACGGCCGGCATGAACTGGATGGAGCCGCGCGACCTCGACATAGATCAGATGACGCTGCAAATCAACGCTTCGCCGGCCGAGATATCGAGCCATCATCCAATTGGAGCGATAGCGGTGTTTGCCGACGGCCACACGTCGTTCTTGCAGCAGTCGGTCACAGCCCAAGTGCTTCGCGCGCTGATCACCAAGGCCGGCGGCGAGCCCGTCGGCGGGGATTTCTAGAGCCGGAAGTTGGGTTCGGATCCCCCGCTCACCGTGCTAAGAACGGTGCTTCGGCCCGCGGTGAACCGGAATCCGCTCTAATCCAGGTTCAGATCCGCCAAGTAGGCGTCGAGCTCCGTTTGTCGCTTGCCGAGCTCGGCCGCGAGTGAGTCGATCTGGCCGCGCAGCTTTTCGACCTCGTCCTCCTGGTCGGTGAATTTCTTCACGTAGCGGCGATAGAGGTCGGAATCGCGGTCGAGCTGCTGCATGTTCTGGCGGATGCGGTTCTGCTCTTGGTCGATGGCCGTAATCTGCCGTTCCAACTCCTGCTTCTTGCTCGCCAGCTCCGAGAGCTGCTGCTTCTGGCGAACGACTTCGGCCAGCCCTTGCTTGACCTTCTCGCTCACCACCTTGGCGTTGACGTAATAGCGGATGGCGTTGTCGTCGAGGTTCGTGAGCGCGAACTGCTGCGAAATGGTCATCTCTTCGGCCACCTCGAGTTTGGCCGGTTTGCCCGGCTCAGCCGCCACGGCAAAACGGTATCGGTCGCGCGTCTTCTCGGTCGGCTCCTTGGGTGTGATCAGCGTCCAGCCCGGCTCCAAGGCATATTCGACGAGCACTTGCTTGGCTTCGCGGCCCGAGTTCTTGATCGTGTAATTGCGGCGGCGCTCGAGCTTGTTGGTGGTGTGCAGCGTCCCTTTCACGAGCCGGCAGCGGACGAGCTGTTGGGGCGACTGCTGGGGCTCGAACGACACCTCGGTTTTCAGGTCGAGCGAGTAGCTGATGAGGCGTTCGCTCCCTGGCGGCAGGTCTTCGATCTGGGCGTCTCCCGCGTAGGCGCCGTCGTCAAAAACGGTAATCGGCCCCTGCATTAAGTAGAGGTCGGTCGAGTTCTTGAGCCGCAAGCCGTTGAGCGGATGCTTGGCCTGCACGCGTTCGTTGTAGATGGAAACCTTGTCTCCTTTGACCGAATCGTTGACGATCGGGAGCATGGCCGACTTTTGCCGGCCTAGCGTCACGGGCGTGCCGATGGCGTATTGGAATAGTTCGCCGACATTGCCCGCCTCGGCCAACGACTCGACGCCCTCGCTGAGGGCCATGGCGCCCTTCTCACCGGCCATCATACCGCCCATGCCACCCATGGCCATGGGCGCGGCGGGCGGAGCCGCCCCAGCGCGGCTACCGAACGCAGGCATCTTGCGGGCTAGCGACGGCCCTTCTGCTCTCACCTTGTCAGCAAACTCCTCCTCCCGTTTCGCCAGGTCCTGGCCGTAGGTCTGCGGACGCAGCGATGCAAATAGCTCCGGCTCGACCACGGGCCGCGGCACGTAGAGCGGCTGATAGAGATCCATGACGAATGAAATCGGCCGGCCGCTGACCAGCGTCAGCGAGACGCCGTTCCAGTCTTCCTCGGTGGTGTTCTCGACGATCGCCCAGCCTTGCAGGAAGGGGGCCTCGTTGTCGGCCAGCACGAGCCGGTAGCTCGTTTTCCAGATGGGGGCCTCCTGGATGTACCCCACGCGCACCGGGCGTTTGCCATGGCCGAGGAACTGGAGGGTAACGGTTTTCTTTTCGTTGTCGTGTCCCATGGCGAGCACGACCAGGGCCTGCCGCAACTCGGCGTCGAGTTTTTCGTTCGACAGCTTGATGCGGCCCACCGACTCCAGCTTGACGCTTCGCAGCCCGTCGGATGTGAGCAGGTTGAGCACTTCGACGTCGACCATGTCGTCGCCGACCTTCTGTTTGCGGGTTTCAACGCCCAGGATTGTGCCCGACACTTTATTCGGCGCGTCGATCTCGACCTGTTCGCCACGGACCTGGTCGAGCAACTGGGCCAGCGTGGGGTTGTCGGTCAGGTCGATGGCGAACGTTTTGAGCGTCTTGGTGATCGGGTCGCGAGAGCCGTAGGTGACGGTCGAGATATGGCCGCCGCCCAGGTCTTGCAGCACCATGCTTTTGAGGAGGTCGTTGACCTTCTCGACGTTGAACTTCAGCTCGACCTGCGCGTCTCCCTCGATTTCGGCGGCATGCTCGAAGAAGCCGACGCCCGAGTTGAAGAGGACGATCCGTTTCAGGGGCACACTCGCTTGCGACATTTCTTCCTCGGCGTGGGCAAAAGAGCTAGCCGCGGTCAACGAGAGGACGACGGCGATCGAACGGGCATAGAATCGGGCGCGGACAACGAACGACATGGCGACTCTCCTCTGGAAATGACCCCCAAAGCAGCATAGGTCTGGGTAACGGTCGGAGCAAGCAAGCCGGTCGCAGCGGGTGCGCGGGATATGAGGATTCGGCGAGCCAATGGCGTTTGCGATGTGGAATGGCGATACGCGAGGACGAGATGCCCCGGTTCGTGATGCCAACCGCCCTCGCCCTGCCCTCTCTCAAAGGGCCCAAAGGGAGAGGGCGTACAGCCCAAAACCCGATTCACGATCGCTCCGGTAGTGGCTCAAAAGTGAGGTGGTCTATTTTGCAACGGTCATGCGGCAGGCGGCGCTTGGTCCGGTGCGATCGCCGGTTTCCATAGGCGAAGGGTGGCAAGCAGTCGCTCGTGATCTTCGGCAGTCATCACCTCGGGCGCCGTGACCGTGGCCTTTCTGAGGCCCTGGCGGCGGCTTATATGTCTCACTGCCTTTGATGACATAGCCGAGCCAAATACAGAAACCGATGAGGAAGAATGCCCAAAGAAGCTCCATAGTTTACTTTTTTCCTTTGGGCCAAGCCGTCATCTGGTTAGAATGACATCGTCGAGCCGACGTGCCTTTTGCAGAACATGGAATGGAAACAAGCCGATCCGTCGGAGCTTAACCGGGTACTACGCGAATGGGCGCACCTCGCCAAATCTAATTCTGTGAGTCAACCCCCTGAATCGCATGCTCGATCCCCGTCCTCCAATCCGCCTCGATTTTCTCACGAGGAACACAGTTCCTCATTTCCTCGAAACTGAGGGACGTGCACGCTTCTACGATCTCTGAGAATTGCCAAAAGTCTCGAAGCTGCTCGCGGGTTACGATTATCGAGTGAGCGCCGTCTAGTTCGACGCGCACGAATTCCCCCATTGGCGTCGGGCTGGTGAACTCGATTTTCGTTATCTGCGGAACGTGCATTGGCATTGTGGGCTGAGAATGAGGCCGCTATTCTACGCCGCGTCTAAAAGCCAGCTTGGCGGCTGTCTGTGCAACGTTCTGGAAGTCAAGGGGTGACCCCAGGAACCGCCAAGCTGGTGTTTCAATCTCCGTGTTGTGTCAAAAGAAAACCCCGCTCCAAATTGGTGTCGAGCCAAACCCGGAGCGGGGTCGATGCCTTGCGGCATTGTGCGGATTGTTACGGGCTTGGCTCGACGCGGCCATTCTACCGCGAAAGCACCGCCGCAAACAGTTCGTCGAACGACCACGGATGATCCGCAATGCCCGCCATCATGGCAGCCGTCGACCTGAGCTTGCCAGACTTACCGGGCTTTCGAGTGCGCCAGCAGTAGTTGTAGTAAGCCGCGAACATCGCGAAGGCGGCTTCCAAATTCACCAGTTTTTTGCTGAAGGCGTAGGTCAGCCGATTGAGACGGCGCAGGAAGAGTCGCTGAGTTCCGTTGAGCCGTTCAACATGGCTCGTGCATATCGTCCACCGTTCCTTCTCCGTCATGCCGCGTCGAGCCGTCCGCTTCGTGCCAACTATCTCTGAAGGCGTATAGATGATCTTCGCGTTCCGGTATTCCTTGATGATGGTGCCGTACTTCACGTAGGGTCCGAACGCCAGGTCAACCGCTTCTGGATAGGCCGCGAACCCATCCGTGCTGATTTGCACGATCCGCTGGAACGACCCGGCCGCGAAGGCGTGGCTATCCGAGGCGTGGGGCTTCGGCCAGACCAGCCGGCCGGCAACGTCGAGCATGAAGCGCCGGGCGTTGTCCCCGGTCCGCTTTCCAAGCAAGAACGAAACCAGCAGCTTCGTCGTCTGGTCAACGGCGGTCCAGATATAGCAGTCCCCGATGTCGTGGCACCGTGCCCGCTGTTCGATCGTCAGCTTGTCTTGCTTCTTGAGAATGAATGTCCACTGTTCATCGCATTCGAGATGGGTCAGCTTTAGGCCACGCATCCGCTGATCCAGGAAGCGCTGGCACTCCCGGCCGAAGTGAACCAGCAACTTGCAAACGGTATTTCGCTGAAGGCCGGTAATGCGGGCTGTGGATCGGAGCGAGCTGCCTTCGGCCAAGAGCCTCAGAGCCAGCTTAGCCTGTTCCACAGGAACGCGCATCGCACCGAGCGGCTTGAACCGTGCCTCGGGTGAACCGCTTGCCGCAAGCGACACAGCGGTAGCGCTGGTTCCCGTGTCTGTCTTTCCCGTACTTCTGTTTGTGCAGGTGAGCACAAGCGATCATCATAAAAGCGCCGTTCCCTTGTCTGGGGCGGTCGCTAGAATGAAGTTGCTTAGGCTACTTCTGGCGACCAGCCGGTTGTAGTTTGCCCCGAAGCGATTACCAGTCGCTTCGGGGTTTTTCATGCCATGATGTAATACTATCGTCCGGTCAAAAGTCGGTCAATAGTGTGTCCGGTCAAAATACCTTGACTGACCGGACGTAGGCGGTAGACTTCCGCTATGAGCGCTGCCAAAAAACGCCCGACAGGGCGCCCAAACACTGGGCGTACCGAATATCTTGAAGTCCGCATGACGCCCGAAGAGAAAGAGCGGATCGCGACGGCGGCTGCCGCAGAGGGATTGTCGGTTTCCGACTTTGTGCGACTGACGATGCGGATGGTGACGAGCGAGGCGACCTTTTCGCTCGTGCGCGGCGGCCAGGCACCAGCAACGGTGTCAGCACCCCGGATTATTGGCCGCAAGGAAAAGTAGCCAGTCTTGAAACGGCGCGCCCTAAGGGGTGATCGGTCGGAGAGACGGGGAATCGAACCCTTCCGGCTTTCGCCGGCCCCTCAGGCAGGTTATAAGCGTGCTGTGGTGCCAAACCACGGGCGGCTCTCCATAAGACGGGCAAGACACCTGCAAGCCGACAGGGGTTCGCACATGGGCAAGCGAAAACGTCGCAAGCGTGTACGCGCCACGGTCCCTGCCAACTTCAACGAGGTAATGCAGCTAGTCCGCTCAGAGTCGGATCGTGGTTGTGTCCTAGCGATGGCTACGCTAATCGACACCATGTTGGAGGTTGGGCTCCGTGAGCGATTCCAAAAGGATTCTGGCGTAACCGAGGAGTTCCTTGACGAGCTTTTCACGAAAGAGCCGATGCCTCTGCTGGGCAGTAGCTACGCTCTGGCTTTGGTGGCCCGTGCAAGGGGCACCATAACTGAGAGAATGAAGGAGTCCCTAGCCGCGCTGCGTCTTCTTCGCAACGATGCGGCCCATTTGGCGGAAGACTTCGCGATTGACGATGATGCAATCGAAGATATTCAGATTGCCCTCACCGAGAAAGAGAAAAAATGGGTCGAATTGTGCGCCAAACGAAGAAACAGAAAGGGCAGAAAGCGAATGAACGACCGGTTCATTCTGACTGCCTTCTGCCTTTTCGTGCGCGTAGCTGCAGCCGCACTCAACGAAGAGATAACGCCAGACGAGCTAGACAGCGGTGCTTGGATCAACACGATTCTTGATTTGGACCCCTACGACCGACTGCTATAGCATGTCGAATCGGTTTGGTCCGTCGCGCACGCTTGCAGCATGAAGATAGGCGACAAGTTTGGCGTCTAGCGTCAGATCGTCCCAAACCTCGTAAAGCGATTCCGGTACGAATGTCGTCCAAGATGCCGGGGACCGCGAGTCCCAGAGAGGATCGTTCAATTCGCGAGCCGTGAGGGGGCGATGCTGGCGCCCTTTGTTCGCCAACTTGAACAACTTGGCCTGAATCGGGGTAAGCTTAGGCTTTCGGGAGGTCATCGGTCAGCCCTCCCGCCGGTGTGGCAGAATTGACCACCCCAGTCTTGAGCCACTACCATCGCTCCCCGTTGATTGACCACGCCCACCGCACCGCTTAAAGTACAAAGCTGGATTGGCGATGCGGAAAAAGACGCCCGGCCTTCTTGACTGGCGGGGCACGCAGATACAGAGACCCCATGCTGGCTAAGCGTGTGATTCCCTGCCTCGACGTCGATCGTGGGCGGGTGGTCAAAGGCACCAATTTCGTCCAGTTGCGAGACGCCGGTGATCCGGTCGAGGTGGCTGCGCGCTACGAGAAAGAGGGGGCCGACGAGCTCGTTTTTCTCGACATCACGGCCAGCCACGAGGGGCGGGCGATCATGCTCGACGTCGTCCGCCGAACGGCCGAGGTGATCTTCATGCCCCTGTGTGTGGGGGGCGGCATCCGCACGATCGACGATATCCGCCAGTTGCTTAAGGCGGGCTGCGACAAGGTCTCGATCAATTCGGCCGCCCCGCGCGACCCGCAGTTCGTCGCCGAGGCGGCCCGGCGGTTCGGCAGCCAGTGCATCGTGGTCAACATCGATCCCAAGCGGGTGGTCAAGGACGGCCGCGAACTGTGGGAGGTCCACATCAACGGCGGCCGGATCGGCACCGGCCTGGAAGCGGTGGCCTGGGCGCGCGAGGTCGAGCGGCTCGGGGCCGGCGAAATCGTGCTCACTTCGATGGATGCAGACGGCACGAAGAACGGTTACGATTTGGAGATAACGGCTGCGGTAAGCGAAGCCGTGTCGATTCCCGTGGTCGCCAGCGGCGGGGCGGGATGTCCCGAGCACCTGGCCGACGCTATTCAGATCGGCAAGGCCGACGCCGCCCTGGCGGCCAGCATTTTTCACTTCGGCGAGTTTACGATCGAACAGACCAAGCAGGTGATGGCCGCACGCGGGATACCCGTGCGTTCGAGAGCCGCTTGAAAACGCGGGTGGAACACCGCGACCCCCGAGCAGGCCGGATGCCTGGGAAAGAAAGCGAAGAGCGAGGAGAGTATGGCAACGGCCACGGCAGCCCCAGTAGCATCCAACAAGGACGCGCTTGCTGAGAAGTTCACCAAGAAGCGCGAAGAGCTGGAGATCGACAAGCTCTTTCGCGCGCTGGTCAAGCTCAAGGGGAGCGACCTGCACCTGAAGGTCGGTCGGCCGCCGATCGTCCGCGTCAACGGCACTTTGCGGCCGCTCGACCGCGAACCGATCGACGACGAAGAAATGGTGCGGCTGATTTTCCCGATGTTCAGCGACCGCAACCGGAAGATTTTTGAAGAATCAGGTGGGGCCGACTTCGCCCACACCACGGACGTCGACGGCGTCCTGTGGCGGTTCCGCGTCAACGTGCTGCAGCAGCTCGGCCACGTGGGCCTGGTGGCCCGCCGCGTGAACCAGTTCATCCCACCTTTCGAGGGCCTGAATCTGCCGCCCGTCATGGAATCGCTTTGCAAGTGGGACCAGGGCATGGTGCTCTTGGCGGGCGTCACCGGGTCGGGCAAGAGCACGACCATCGCCTCGATGCTGAACTGGATCAACCAGAACTACCGCAAGCACATCCTCACGCTGGAAGACCCCATCGAGTTCGTCTTCACCGAAGAGAAGTGCCTGATCAACCAGCGCGAGATCGGCATGGACGTGAAGGATTTCGGCATCGGCATGAAGCACGCCGTGCGTGAAGATCCCGACGTGATGCTGGTAGGCGAAATGCGCGACGAAGAGACGTTCTTGACGGCGATCCACGCCGCGGAGACGGGGCACCTCGTGTTCGGAACGATTCACGCATCGAGCGCCCCCTCGACGATCGGCCGTATTCTCGACCTCTTCCCGCAATCGATGCACCCGGCCCTGCGCAGCGCCATCGCCATGAACATGAAGGCGATCGTGGCCCAAAAGCTCTTGCCCTCGATCAAGCCGGGGGTGGGACGTTGCCCGACGGTCGAGATCATGGTTTTCAACTCGATCATCCGCAAGCTGGTGCTGGAAGAGAAGGACGAGAAACTCGCCGACGCGATCCGCATGTGCGAGAAAGAGGGGATGCAGGATTTCACCATGAGCCTGAAAAGTCTGGTCGACAAGGAGCTGATCGACCGGGCGACGGCGTTCGAAGTGGCGCCGAACGTCGATGCGCTGCGCATGGCCCTGAAAGGCATCGAGGTCAAGGCTCCCGGAATTCTGTAATGCGCGGCACATTGCGATTGAAACTCGCCCTGTGGGGCGTGCTCTACTTCTGTCTTCTCGTGGTCCCCGTATGGGCGCAGCAGCCGGGGCAAATGATGCCGCCGGCTCAGCCCCCCGGAGCAGGCAGCACCGGACCGTCGGGCGCCCTCGACCAACTGCTGGACGAGATTTCTCCCGACTTGGCCGAAAAGGTCTCCGGCGCAACGGTGGGCACGCTCTATATTCTGTACCTCCTGGCGCAGATGTTCCTGTATCTGTTCCTTTACATCTGCTGGGTGTACGCCACCGACTGGGTCAACCAGGACCGATACTTCCGCAAGCAAAGCAGGAACTGGAATGTGGCTATGTTCCTGCCGTTCATCCTCGCTTTTTTGTTCACCGGCTTTCTCTGCCATCCGTTCGTTTCCCTTATCACGCTGAGCGTTTCGTTCTGGATCGGCTATTTCATCCATTTGCTTGCCTTCCTGATTCCTTTCATCACCTACGTGGTTAAGCACAACCGGGCGGTGGCCATAGAAGATCGGGTCTTCACGGGCCCGCATATTCGCCGTTGGACTGCCACCAGGCTGCAGGCCATCGGCATCAAGGTTCGCTCGGAACAGCTCGGCGTTGACGACGTCGGGCCGCCTATCAAGCTCACCGCTCGGGGCGGCGCCACCGATCGCGACAACAACGTAAACCTGCTCACCGCGCGGCAGGCGCCCGGCTTCTTGCCGGCCCGAGAGCTTTTGGCGCAAGCGCTCGACAACCGGGCCGATTCGGTGATGCTCGACTACTCGCAGCAATCCGTTTCGGTACGGTTCCAGGTCGACGGCGTCTGGCACCCGGGCGAAAACATGGAGCGCGAGCCGGGAGACATGCTGCTGGCGGTGCTCAAGGTGCTCTGCGCGCTCAACCCCAACGAGCGGCGCGCCCGCCAGCAAGGCGTGTTCGGCGCGGAGTACCAGGGCAGGAAGATGGCGCCTCGCTTCATGAGCCAGGGCACACAGACCGGCGAGCGCGTGTTGATTCAGTTCCCCGACCCGGACGTCCGCAAGAAGCGGATCACCGACCTGGGAATGCGGGAAAAGATGTGGGACGACCTGCGGCCCGTGCTGGAATCGCGGACGGGAATGGTCGTGCTCTCCGCGCCGCCGGGAGCCGGCTTGACGAGTCTTGTGCATGCCGTGCTGCTCGGCATGGACCGCTACACGCGCGGTTTCGTGGGGGTGGAAGATGTGGCGGCCAAGGACGTGGAAGTCGAAAACGTGCCGATCACGACGTTCAACGCGGCGGCCGGGGAGGCGCCGCTCACCGTCTTGCCCAAGCTGATCCGTGAGTACCCGGACGTGCTGGTGGTTCCGGACATGAAAGACGCCGACAGCGCGGAGCTGTTGTGCGATCAGACGGGCCTGGATCGGACCGTGATCACCACGGCGCGTGCCAAGGAGACCGCCGAGGCGGTGCTGCGGGTGATGATGTTGAAGATGCCGGGGCAGAAGTACGCCGACGCCCTGAAGGCGGCCGTTAACGTCCGGCTGATTCGCAAGCTGTGCGAAAAGTGCAAGGAAGCCTACGCGCCGCCTCCGCAGCTTCTCCAGCAACTCGGCATTCCGCAAGGACGCATTCAGGCCCTGTACCGTCCGCCCACCCCCAACCCCGATCAGCCCCAGGAGCCCTGCAAGCACTGCCGGGGAATCGGCTATTATGGCCGCACCGGAATCTTTGAGACGCTGATTGTGGACGACCAGGTGCGTCAGGCTCTTTTGAAGAAGCCGCAGCTCGATGTGGTTCGTCAGGCAGCCCGCAAGGCGGGAATGCGCACGTTGCAAGAAGAGGGCCTCTTGCTCGTCGTAACCGGGGTCACATCTCTGCCCGAACTGCAACGGGCACTCAAAGAGACTTGAGGTCGCCGTTTTCTCGCTGATCAGCAGAAGCGCGCCGATTGCCGCGCCGCAGTCGCGCGTCAAGACGAGACTGGGCAGTTCTGCCCCAAGCGCGCTGTTCGCTACCCGCTAAGCACTTCGGGACGTTAGCCTTTGGCCGCCAGCACCAGGATGACAGCCAGAATCGGATAAGAAAATATGAGCAGCACGCCGCTTAGTGACATGGCAAACAAAGCGCTTCCGATCTTATCGGCCAAGGGGTGGAACGACACTTTGGTCTTCGATACTCGATCGGTGATGGCGTGGATGATGGCGAACGAGACCAAATAGCAGACCCATCCGATCGCCATCACAATGCCGAGAAGCAAGTAAAAGGAATCGGGCCCTTGAATATTCTCGGCTGCGATAAACGACCCTGCTATCCAGATTGGGATAGTAACAAACGACGCGATGATCGAATCCAGAAACGTGATGGCGTTATTCCACAGCCCTTCTCTGGAGCACGACCCCACAAACCAGAGCCAGATGAAGGTGCACCCGATGATGTGGATTAGCAAGAGGACTTTGGGACCGCTCATTCTTGGGCCTCTTCCTTCTTCTTCGGCTTTTCCAACCTTTTCGAGGGTCGCGACATCATGGCAACCCCCACCGCGACCAGCACCCAGTTGGCCGTGAATAGCGCGGCCACTTGCCACGGCATCCCCTCCCCGCCGCCGCCGGGCGGCTGGGCGAAAGCAGCCTCGCCGCTGAAAAGGACGGCGGTCACTGCGACAAGCCCGGTCCGAACAACTCTCGGCAAGAATCGCTTAGTCATGGGTTAACTGCCAGTATGGCTGGAAGACACAAGAGACGATTATAGACGAAACACTGCGAGCTACAATCAAACGTGCCGAAACATCGGCTCATTCAACCTTGCTCCGCCCCGTCAGCGACCCACCGCATAGGGCCGGGGATCGACGTGGGGTGTCGCACCCGATAAGAGTTCGGCAACGAGCCGCCCCGTGGCGGGCGACATCGACACACCCAGCATGCCGTGCCCCGCCGCCAGAAAAAGATTGTCGATTCCCGGCACGCGTCCTATGAAAGGCAGGCCGTCGGGCGTCATCGGCCGCCAACCGTACCACGACTCCAGCATGGGCTCGGCCTCGGGCTCTCGCAGATAGATGGCCGTCGCATCGCGCAACAGGCGCAAACGGTCGGGATGGAGGCTGGTGTCGTAGCCGGCGAATTCCATGGTCGAGCCGAGGCGGTAGGCACTCTGAAACGGAGTGACCGCCACCCGGTGCTCCTCAAAGATCATGGGGATGCGCGGGCAAACCGCCGGCCGGCGCATCGTGAGCGAGTAGCCTTTCCCCGGCTGAATCGGAACCGAACACCGCAAAACGTGTCGCAGAAGAGGCGTCCAGGCGCCCGTCGCGACGATCACCTGGTCCGCCGGAATCTCGCCGTGGTTTGTAACCACTCCCCGTATGAGACGTCGGTCGACCGCCACCTGTCGCAACTCGCATTCCTCGCGAATCTCGACTCCTTGCGAATGGAGCACCCGCCTCCAGGCGAGCATGAGCTTGTCGGGCCGCAGGTGGCCGTCGGTCGCGTAATGCCAGCCTCCGGCGCAGCCTGGCTTGATGGCCGGCTCCAGTTCGCAGAGGGCCGGACCGTCGTAGCGCGTCGCGCCCAGTCCGAACTCGCCGCGCAGCAGCCGGTCGGTCTCGGCGTAGTGATGCATGGCCGCCGGGGAGCGGAAAACGAAGAGGAGGCCCTGTGTCTCCCATTCGACGTCGTCGAGCGTGGTCTTCAGTAGCTCGTCGTAAAGCGATCGCGACGAAACGAGCAGGCCCTGAATGCCGCGAGCGGCCGCGAGCATGTCGGCATCGTTGCACCTGCGTGCGAATCGCCAGAACCAGCTCCACATGGCCGGATCAAGCCGCCAGCGGACCTTCAGAGGCGAATTGCGCGCCAGCAGCGTTTTCAGCGTGCTGCGAAGCGCGCCTGGTCCGGCAAGCGGCAGGACGTGGCTGGGGCAGACGTAGCCGCAATTGCCGTGCGAACAGCCGCGGCCGAACCGGCCTTGTTCGATGAGCGTCACGGCGCGTCCGGAGAGGCGAACGTAATGCGCGCAGGCCGCGCCGATCACGCCGCCCCCCACGACCACCACTCGTTCGGCCTGCTCGTTTGCTGCGGTCACTCGGCAAGTTTTCCCTTCGCACTGAAAGCCTGTTCGAGAGCTGGCAGGCAGGCTAGACGCCCGCACTACAATGCCGGTTCTCGGATAGGCTCTTGGCCTGTCTCATGCTGACGGACGGCAGTCTAGCGCCCTTTTCAACGGGCAACCTGCCAGAGCCGGCGCGCCCCGCCGATACCGACCCAACAACTCCTTCGACCGCTCGGCCAGGAGACGGCGGACCTCCCGTCGCTTGCCTTTCACCCGTGGAATCGTCATACCATCGTAGCCGGTTGTCTGGTGGCGCATCCAGGCGATCACGGCGGCCTCGGCGCGTCGTTCGATGGGGATCCTCTGGGTGCGGGCCACCGTGCCGCTGCCGACTGGCGTGGCATGATCGGTGACGGCGCGAGCCAGCCGGTCGGCGAGGTTCGCGTGTGCTGAATGGAAGTCCAGAAACGCGATCACCGCCCGGTGGAAGTCTTCAACGTAAGCGGCCTGGGTCTTCTCTCGACGGCGACCCGCGGCTTCCTTCTTCTTGGTAAAGCTCGTTGTCGAGCGCTCGGCTTCGAGTTCGGCACGAATGCGCTCGATCGTCTCCGCCGGCGCCCACACGCCCCGTGAAAAGATCTTTCGCCCTTTCTTTTCTTGAACGATCCAATGATCGCCGGCCGCTTTGACCCGGCGAGTCAGGGCGGCATCGCCGGGCGGCAATAGCGACCAACCTTCCGGAACGTTCAGTACTTTGCCGTCGGCGGTGCGAACGGAGTTGGGAGAGGGGCCGGGAAGGAGAACGTTCTGTTGATCCACGGGCGGTTCCTTCCGACGCACGGTTCACCGGCTCCACCAGCGGCCTTTAAATCTCCCAACCCTTTCGGTACGGGGGATTAATCAGAGCGGCGGCTTCGGGACAGTTGGTCACCTGCATCTTCTCGGCGTCGTAATCGAGCGCCTTGCCCAGACGCACCGCGACGTTGCCCAACAGCATCGTTTCGGTGAGCACGGCCGCGTAATCGAAATTGCTCAAGGCCGCTGGGCCTCCCCGGATCGCGCGCACCCATTCGGCCTTCTGGTTGTCGTCGATGTCGTCCCCCGGCATTCGCGCAATCGTCGGTTCGGGCGGCTGGTAGCCCTCGAACTCTTTCACCGGCAGCAGCTTCTGCTCGGCACCGTAATCGTTCGGCGAGAACATGGCCCCTTTCTCGCCGACCAACAGTGCTCCGCTCGACGACGGCGTTTCGCCCTGGAGCAACTCCGGCCGCGGCAGGTTTCGCTCGCCGTTGCGTGCCCCTTCGTACCACGTGAGTTTCACCGCCGGCAGATCGCCCCGCGCGGGGAACTCGTAGGTGATCGTGGCCCAGGCAGGGTAGGTTTCCGGGTTGATTTCGCCGCTGATGGCCGAAACGCGGACCGCGTAGCCGAGCTTCAAGGCCATGAAGGGGAGGTTGGTCGTGTGGCAGGCCATATCGCCAAGCGAGCCCGTGCCGAAATCCCACCAGCCCCGCCAGTCGTGCGGATGGTAGACGGGATGGTAGGGGCGCTCGGGTGCCGTGCCGAGAAAAAGATCCCAGTGTACGTGCGGGGGCACCGGCGGCGTCTCCGTCGGCCGGGCCACGATGTCGGGAGCCTGTTTCCAGTACTTGAAGGGACGGTTGGTCCACACATGAACCTCGCGCACGGGTCCGATCGCGCCCGAGCGGATGATTTCGACGCCGCGGCGAAAGCCGGTGTGGGCCGTCCCCTGATTGCCCATTTGCGTGGCCACTTTGTGCTGGCGGGCCGTGTCGCGCATCAGGCGGGCTTCGGCCACGGAGTGCGTCAGCGGCTTCTGGCAGTAGACGTGCTTTCCTAATCGCATGGCCCGCACGGCGGCCGGGGTGTGCGTGTGGTCGGGCGTGCTGACGACGACGGCGTCGATGTGGGCGTGCATCTCGTCGAGCAGCTTGCGGTAGTCGTTGTACGTCTTGGCCTGGGGAAACTTTTGGGCCTTGTCGTGCAGCCGTTTGTCGTCGATGTCGCACAGCGCCACGATGTTGGCGTGGTTGCCGGCGTGGTCGGTGTCGCTGGAGCCCTTTCCGCCCACGCCGATGCAGGCGATGTTAATCCGATCGTTGGGCGAATCGGCGAAAGTTTCTCCCTGACGACCGGCTACCCAGTATCCGATTCCCGTCGCGGAGAGGCCCTGGAGAAAACGTCGCCGGTGAAAGATGTGAGCCATGTCTGGTTCCTCAAGCTCGATCGCAGTTCGTGTCCGCCAGTTCGACACGATAGTCCTCGCGGCGGCCTCTGGCAACCGGGAACCCAGGTGCAAGGAGAGACGCTCTCGGCGTGGCGCAGCCGCGAGGGTACATGCTTCGCGGCAGCGAGAGGCGACGTGACCGACGGCCTAGCCGACCAGCTCGCTCACCGGTTGGCCGCCGTCGACCGGCTTGATGGGGCGGCCGATGGGGCTCATGTATTCCTTGCGCGAGTTGATCCCCAGCGATTGGTAGACCGTCTGGAAGAGGTCCTTCTCCGTGACCGGGCGGTCCTTGACCGATTCGCCTCCCTCCTCCGTCGCCCCCAGCACCTGGCCGCCGCGGATGCCGCCGCCGGCGAGCACGGCGCTGAAAGCCCGCGGAAAATGGTCGCGGCCGCCGCGGGGGTTGATGCGCGGCGTGCGGCCGAATTCCCCCATCCAAACGACCAGCGTCTTGTCGAGCATGCCGCGATCCGCCAGGTCGGTCACGAGCGCGGCAAACGGCTGGTCGAGCTGCCCGCAGAGGCTGGGCGTGCGTGAGAAGTTGTCCTGGTGGGTGTCCCAGTTGCCCAGAACCGCTTCGACGAACGTCACGCCCGATTCGACCAGCCGCCGGGCGAGCAGGCAGGCGCTGGCGAAGGGACCGGTGCCGTAGGCAGCGCGCATCGACTCCGTTTCACGCTCCAGGTCAAAAGCCTCCATTTGCGCGCTTTTGATCATCCGCGCGGCGTTCTGATAGAGCTTTTGATGGTCACCCGGCAATGCGGCGGCAGGCACCGTCGACTGCCGCGCGTCGTCCAGACGCGCCAGCAGGCCCAATCGCCGGTCGAAGCGGTCCATGCCGCTCGCTGGCCGGGCGTTCTCGGGCAGACGGCCGGCTGCCTGCAGGACGAACGGGTCGTATTGGGTTCCCAAAAAGCCGCCGCCTGTCGAGCCGAGCGGTCCGGCTCCGATCCGGACAAACGAGGGCAGCTCGCAATCGGGCCGAGACAATTCGCGGGCCGCGACGGAGCCCATCGCCGGGTACTTCACGCTGGCCATGGGCAGGTAAGCGGTGTGCATCAGGTAAGTGGCCCGCTGATGTTCTCCTTCGCGGGTCGTCATCGAGCGGACGACGGCGAGGCGATCGGCGATGCCGGCCAACCGCGGCAAATGCTCGGAGAATTGAACCCCCGTCAGGCTCGTGGCGATCGCCTTTGTTTCGCCCCCGTTGGCATGACCAGGCTTGGGATCGAACGTCTCGAATTGGCTCGGGCCTCCTTGCATCCAGAGCACAATGCAGGCCGTGCCTTGCTGCCGCAACTCGTCTGCGCGCAGACTCAACTCGTCGGTCCAGCCCAGCGCCCCCGCCGCGGCGCCGGCGGCAGAAATCGCCTTCAAAAAGTGGCGTCGCCCAACCACGCGGCGTCGGTCGACCGCCAGTTGGCAATGATGTCGCAGGATGGTGCTCATGGATCGATTTCCGATTGTTTGCGTGGCGGCGGCTCGTTCAGTTCCGATACAAAAACTCTTCGCTGTTCAGCAGAGACCAAAAAAGGTCTTCCAAGGCCTCGCGTGGGTTGCCCGTCGCCTTCACGTGCTCCAGGCAAACCGCCTCTTCCGCTTCGCTCGGCTCGCGCGCCAGGCAGCGCAGGTGAAGCTCGACGACCGCGCTTTGGTCATCCCAACGGGCCACCAGCTTCTCTAAAAAGCCCTGGCGGGCCGCGCCGTTGACCAGCGGCGAGTTCATCATGGCGAGGGCCTGCTGGACCGTGCTCGTCACTTCGTCGCGACGCAGGCTGGGGTCGTATCCGAACTGCCTGGCGAACTGAAACCGCGGCCCGCCGCGAAAGCCCGGCCCGGGGCGAGGACCGGCTTGAGCGGGCGGATCGAAAGAGACGCCCGTGGCCGACGCCAGAGAGTCGAGCAACTGGTCGGCACGCAGGCGGTAGGCCACGTTCGCCGTGAAAGGTATGTCGTCGGGCGCCCGGCGCGGCCGGTTCTCACGCTGGTAGGCCGAGGTGTTCAGGATCGCCTGGAACAGCCACTTCACGTCGTGGTCGTGGGCGACAAACTCCCGGCACAGGTAATCGAGCGTCTGCGGTGCCGAAGGTTGGCGGTCGGGCCCCAGATCGTCGATCGGCTCGTAAAAACCCTCCCCGACGAGTTCGGCCCACATGCGGTTCACAAAAGCCCTGGCGAACCACGGATTGTCCGGCGAGGTCAGCCAGTCGGCCAGCGTTTTGCGCCGCTCGAGGTCGGCGACTCCGCTCGACAGTTTCTGGCCCGTGGCAAAGAAGACGGGCGTCATGAGCGTGCCCTGGCTCGCGGGATCTTTGAGGTCGGGCATATAGTGCTCCAGCGCGCCGCGGCCCGTCATCGCCATAGGACGGCGGCGCTGAGGTCCGAAGTCGAAGGAGGTCAGCTCGAAGCTGGGGGGCCGCGTCGGCCGCCGCCGGATTGAGGCTCGCGGAAAGAAAGCCACGAACTCATGAAACTGCTGCCGCTTCCAGCGGCCGGTCGGATGATCGTGGCACTGGGCGCACTGGATCTGGATGCCCAGGAAGATCCGCGACGTTTCGGCCGCCACTTCCACGGGAACCGCAAGGTGGGCCATGAACAGGCCCGTCTCGCCCTTCTCGGCAGCCTCGCCTTGGGCCGTCAAAAAGGCACGGGCCGTCTCGTTCCAGCGTGGACGGCCGTCGAACTGCTCGACCAGGTATTTCTCGAGCGCCCCCGAGACGATCAGGGCCTGATCGGCCGAGCGGCGGTAGAGGATCACGTCCCGCCAGTAGCGGCCCCAGTTTCGGCCGAACCTTTCGTCGTCTAGAAGGCGCGCCACGAGTTTTGCGCGTTTGTCGGGCGAACGATCGAGGCAGAAGGCCGTGATCTCTCCCGGGGTGGGGAGCTCTCCGACCAGGTCGAGATAGACGCGTCTCAAGAAGGGCTGATCGGCCGTGGTCGGTGCCACGGTCTGCCCGCTGGGCAAATGCTGGAAAAGCTCTTCGTTCAGGAGCTGGTCGGTCGCCGCCGCCGCTACGGCCGGTTCTGTGCCCGCCGAATCTGCGGCTTTCGCCCAACCTGCCGTAACAACCAGAACCGCGCCTAAAAAGTGCCCTATGCGCATGGCAATGCACCAACCGTTATGAATTGCGAGATTCAAGCCGCAACGGTCCCGGCGCCGGCGTTCAGATATGAAACCCGGCTGGGCACAAAAAGTTTCGCGACACGTCGTCGGCTTTCGCGGAGATGCGTCGAGTTCAGGAGTTCCGCATTTTCGCTCCGGTGGTTCAACGGGGAGTCAACGGCGACCACGGGGACGGCGCCGAATGCCGGCTCGGAAGCGAGATGTTTTGCGGCTGGACGGCCTACCATGCGTTGCAGCGCGGACGGCGCTACCTGAAAATAGTGGACTGAAAGGCTTGTCGAGGAGCCGGGAGGACCTTGCTGTGAAACCCGAATCCCTGTCAGCGGCCGTGTTGTTCGTCGCGATCTGGACGTTGCCAATTCGCGCGGAAGAGAGCAAGGACGCGACTCAGCCGCCAGGGACGAGCGGCAAGGTGGATCAACGAGATCGATGGCCTCAGTTTCGCGGCCCCAACGCGCGGGGCGTTGGCGAAGGCACGAACCTCCCCGATCGCTGGTCGGCCACGGAAAACGTTGCCTGGAAACGCGACATTCCCGGCCGTGGCTGGTCGTCTCCGGTTGTCTGGGGAACTCGCGTGTTCCTGACGACGGTCGTCAACGCGGGCGAATCGGAAGAACCGACGAAAGGACTCTACCTCGGCGGCGAGCGACTGATGCCTCCGGCGGCGCTCCATCGGTGGAAGGTGTATTGCCTGGACCTCGATACTGGACAGGTTCTATGGGCGCGGCAAGTCCACAAAGGGCAGCCGGCGACGGCAATCCACATCAAAAACAGCTACGCCTCGGAGACGCCAGTAACCGATGGCGAGCGAGTCTACTGTTACTTTGGGAATCTCGGCGTCGTCGCACTGGACTTCGACGGTCGGGAAGTCTGGACGGTCAACCTACCGCCTCATGCGACCCGTCTTAACTGGGGAATGGCGGCGTCGCCGGTGCTGCACGGCGGCCGCATTTATCTCGTCAACGACAACGAAGAGGACTCCTATCTGCTCACCATGGACGCAAAGACCGGAAACGAGGTCTGGCGAATCCCCCGCGACGAAAAAAGCAACTGGGCCACACCGTTCGTTTGGGAGAACAGCCGGCGCACGGAGATCGTCACGCCGGGCACGGGCCTCGTGCGGTCTTACGATCTGGACGGCAAGTTGCTCTGGTCGCTGAAGGGCATGTCGAGCATCACCATCGCGACGCCGTATCAGTACGGCGGCCTGCTCATTCTCAGCTCCGGTTACGTTAACGACCTGTTCCGGCCGATCTACGGCATTCGTCCCGGAGCAGACGGCGACATCTCGCTGCTGGCGGGGCAGACGTCGAACGATTTCATTGCCTGGTGCAAACCCACGGCCGCTCCCTACAACCCGACCACGCTGGTTTTCGACGACCGGATGTATGTTCTCTACGATCGCGGACTCATCGCCTGCTACGATCCTCGCGACGGCAAAGAGATCTTTGGCATGCACCGACTGCCGAACGGCCGGGCGTTTACCTCATCACCCTGGGCCTACGATGGTAAGGTCTTCTGCCTCAACGAAGACGGTGTGACGTTCGTGCTCAAAGCCGGCGATGAGTTCGAACTGCTGCACACGAACGAGTTGGCCGAGGACGACATGGCGATGGCGACTCCGGCCGTTGTTGGAGACAGGCTGTTGATTCGCACGTCGGCGCGGCTGTACTGCATTCGCAAAGCCGCGACGCTCAGTCGCCGACGACGATGATGGCGGATGACGATTGGAAGACGGAGATTCTTCCGTTCCCCGTTGCCTAACCGTGAGCCAACGGCGACCGCGGGGACGGCGCGGAATGCCGGCGGGAAAGTAGACATCGTTGACGGTTCCAACCTCGCGGCCGCCGTCGGCTACCGGCTAAACGATGATGAACGTCGGACTCGAAACTCCCGAACGGACACGGCATCAGGCCCAAACGCTGAAAGACCGTTCAGGCCGTCTTCATCCCCCAGCCGTCGCGATAGGACTTGGTGAGCAACCGGCTCGCGTCCGAGGAGTTCGTGATCTTGAGTGCGGCTGCGTCCCACTCGAGTCTCTCATGCGGCACGCGAATGGCTACCGTCCCGAGCAGCACGGCCTCGGTCAGCGGCCCGGAATAGTCGAAGTGCGACGTCGTTGTTCCTTCGCCGCGGCAGGCGTCGGCCCAAGACACGTAGTGATCGCGGCTGCCAACCTCCGGGAACTTGTAGTCGGCAAATTTTTCCAAGGGGAGAAGCTTCGGCAGCGCGACGTGCGGGATGACCATCATGCCGTTCTCCCCTTTGAGCAACGAACCCGAGGACGGCAGCTCGAAGCCGTCGGGCACGCCCAGCAGCTCGCGAGGTGGTTTCGCCCCCTGCCCGTCGTACCACGTCAGTTTCAGCGTTGGTTCCGCGGTCCGCGACGTGCCCGGAAACTCGTAGTACACGGTAGCCCTATTGGTCCACACCTCGCGGTTGATGGGCGGCGCTTCGGCCCGCACGGTGCGGGGCGCCGTCAGCTCGAGAGCCATGAACACCGGGTCGAGAATGTGGCAGCCAAAATCGCCGAGCTGGCCGTTGCTGAAATCCTGCCAGGCCCGCCAGTTGAACGGGTGATATATCTTCGCCTTGTAGGGACGAACGGGCGCCACGCCGAGCCAGTTGTCCCAGTGAACGCCCGACGGCACCGGGTCGCTCCCCGCCGGGCGGTCGCTTTCGAGCATCCACTGCATCGGGCCGCCCTGCCAGGAATGGACTTCTCGAACCTTGCCGATCGCTCCGTCGTGGATCACCTTCACCGCCGTGCGGTAGGAGACGTCGGACTGGATCTGGTTCCCCATCTGCGTCACGACCCTCGCCTTCTTGGCCGCCAGCCGAAGCTCGCGCGCCTCAGAGACCGTGTGGGTGAGAGGTTTCTGGCAGTGCACGTGCTTGCCCAGCGCGAGGGCGGCGAGGGTGATGGGGGCGTGCATGTGGTCGGGGGTCGAGACGAGCACGGCGTCGATGTCGCGAGACTCGTCAAGTAGCCGCCGCCAATCGGTATAACGTCGGGCCTTGGGAAACCTTTCCGCCGCCTGACCGAGGTGGCCGGCGCTTTCGTCGATATCGCACAGGGCCACGACGTTCACGTGCGGGCTCTTGGCCGTCTCCGTCAGATCCGACCATCCCTTTCCACCCGTGCCGATGCTGGCGACATTCAGCTTGTCCATCGGCGCCGCCGCGTGCAGCGAACGGGCCAACGCCAGCCCGGCGCCGGCAGCCGTGACGGACTTGATAAAAGTGCGGCGGTTCGAGCGCGACATGGCGGGATCTCCGAGGGCAGGCGGAAGGGGAGGGTGGTCAACGAGCAGTATTGGCTGCTGCGAGGCCGTTAGCAAGAGCCGGTCGCCATATCGCTTCCGACTCGTGCGTGCCTGCCGCCCGCTCGCACAACCTGAGAATCATCAGAAAGCAACGACGCCGATCGTGCCTACGCCGCCCGCCGGATCGCCGAGCCCGGTCGCCGGCTCTCCCCGACTTTGGTCGGCCAGATGTTGTGGTGCTGCTCGTGGCGGTTGTCGTGAAACACGTCGTAGGCCACGTCCAGCGCCCCGCCAGTCAAGCGGCGATGTTCCTCGGCGACGCGTTGCTCGACGTCTTTGGCCCGGGCCAGCGCGTCGGCCATCGACTCGGGCGAGACGTGCGACAAGCAGTCGAGGTCGCGATACGCTCCCAGCAGCGTCCCGATGCCTCCTGCCAAAGCGTTCAGGGAGGCGTGTGATTGCGCTTCGGCGAGATGCCCCGCCACGTGCGAAGCGTACTCCAGGTCGCTGCTGAAATGCCGGCAGTATGACTTGCGGTATTTGAGAGAGGCCAACAACAGGGCTTTGGCTTCGTCCGCATCGGCTCCGACCATCGCATAACTCACGCCGGCAGGCGTGCGGTGGAGATACCAGGCCCTGAGATCTTCCAGCTCGGCCCGCGGGCTGCACGTGGTCTGGCCCGAGGGATAGTTCCAGAAGATGCCCAGCGTCTGATCGACGGCTTTGGAACGGATGAAGGGCAAGGCCCGATTCTTGAATTCGGTATCGCCCGCCGCGCCGAAGCTAGCGTCGTAGTAACCCACCCGCTCGTGAATGTCGCGACGATACATCGCGCCCACGTACGACAGGTAGCAGGTCTCCAGGTAAACGAGCCGCTGGGCGTAGCCCGCCCGGTCGTAGGCCATGATGTCGCCCGCCCAATGCCCGTATTCGTCGACGCGCGTCACCAGGCTGTTGGCCTGCACCCAGTCGACGTGAGGGTGGGCGTCGAGCTCACCCGCCAGCACGGCCAGGGCGGGGGGGAGAATCGCCTCGTCGACGCCCAGGAAGCTGAGGTACTCGCCTCGCGCCAGATGGATGCCCCGATTCCAGGCGGCCTGAATCGTCTCGCGCTTCGCCGAGCGGGCATAAACGGCTGGCAGGCCACTGCGCTCGATCCATTGCCGGAACACGCGATATTCGTCGCTTGGCGAGCCGCTGTCGATGAGCACAATCTCGGCTTGCCGTGAGCGCACAAGGGTCTGCAAGCCGAGCGTTTCCAGAAATCGCAACAATTTGTCGGCGGCGTCGTACAGCGAGACGATGACCGACACCCGGCACGCATTCTGCCTGCGGTCGTCGAGCAAGACGTAGTCGACTTTCGGTGGGCGCCGATGGTCGCGCAGGGCCCGCTGGAGAATCTCCCGGCACCGGGCTCCGCTGTCGCCGGCGCCGCCGTACATCGCGCCGGCCGCCTCGGCCTCACGGTGGTAGCCGTGCTCGGCGAGCGTCCGTAGTACGCCGGGCAGATCGTGGAAACGATCACGGCCGGCCAGCCTTATGGCCCGCAGGCGATAGGTGGCGGCCACGAGCTCGTTGCTTCGCAGGTCTTCGATTCTCGCCAGCTCGCGCCACAGGCGGGTACGATCGATGCGAAAATCGGAAACGAGTTGCGAGCATTGCCGCCACTTGTCTTCCAGGTCGGCCGGCGTCTGCTCGGGCATCCAGGCAACGGCATGGTAGCGAGGCACAAGACCGGCCAGGTGCGATTGCACCCGGCGTGTGTCGACGCGACGCCGAAGCGGAGTCCTGGCCAGCTTTTCCAACAGCGCGGCTTTCCAGGCGGCGGCCAACATGCGCGGCCGCAACCCCCGCAGGCGGGTGCGAAACTCCGGCGTGGTGTGCCTGCGTACGAGCTGCCGCGCCGACTGCTTGGCCCGAACCAAAGCCGACTGCCTCGGAGTCTGATAGCCCATCAACCGCTCGTACCACTCCTGCGCCTCCCGTCGAACGGCCACGTCGTGGGCGGGCGTGCTGGCGTAGATCTCGGCCAGCGACGGCCCGGTTACCACAGGCGACGCCGCGGCAAGCGCCTCGACCAACCGGGCACGGTAGCCGTCGTAGTCCGCCAGCACCGCTTCCAGCTCCGGCAGGCACGACATAGGACGATCGACGTCGATCTTGATGTACGGCAAGCCGGCAAACGTCTCGTCCAGGAAACGGCAGACTCCCGCCCCGCTGCCGATGGCCGTGGGGCAGCCGGAAAAGAGCGACTCGATGGCCACGAGGTTGAAGGTGTCGTATCTCGAGGGAACCAGGGTGATGCCACGGCCGGCGAACAGCCGTCCCAACTCGGCCGGCGTGGCGGCCGGGCAGATGTCGATCGTCTTTTTCCCGGGACGATTGGCCAAGAAGCCCCTCAGGTGATGCTCGGAACTGACGCCCAGATGGTCGAAGCTCGGCGGACCGATGATGCGAGCCCGGCCGTAAGCGGCGGCCGGCAGCCACCAGGCCAGTTCGGCAAACAGGTCGGGGCCTTTGCGTTTCTCCGTGCGGCCGACAAAGTTCAGGTCTGGCGGCGCGGCGGACCGCTCGCACCCGGTGGGACGAGGAGGCTCCAAAAAGAGCAGCGGGTGGAGGTAGCACGAGGGCAACGCGAAGCGAGATCGCCACTCGTCGAGGTAGGCGGTGCTCAGGCCGTAGCGCACGTCGACCGCCTGGTATTGCAGCTCTTCCTGGAAGACGACGGCCCGAGGCAGAATGCCGTCGCTGGCCCAATTCAGGCTGATCGTCGTCGAGATGACACCGTGCATCGACAGGGCCAGCCGTTTCGCGTCAACCTGGTGGTGCGCCAGCGCCGCGGCCAGAAAATAACCGAACTGCCGGTAGTCGGGCAGGTCGACCACGTCGAACTCCCGGCCGCGAACCGACCAGGCGATGTTGCCCGCCAGAAGAAAGGCGGGCAGGCACCAACGGCTCGGCACGATATCGCCGTAACCGGTCCACCGCGGCGAGCGAAAGGCCTCTTCGTAACGAATGGCCCGCGCGTTGGCCGGACGGCAGGCGTCCGCCGGTTCGTCCACGATCAGGTACGAGAACTCGATCTGCGGGTTCTTTTCGATGATCGCCCGATAGAACGTCTGTCCTCCGCCCGTCGTATGAAACAGGTCGAAGTCGGCGATAAGAACGTGCATGAGCCCTCCGTAACGGCACGAACCGGCGACGGGCGGCCAGGCGGCGGCACGAAAGCGGCTAACCCCGGCGAGCATCTCCGTTGCTCGCGGGGGCCGCTCTTGGTACGTCTCCGACGAACTCTTCCCGCGCTACAGCGTAACCTTCGTCACAGCCGGCGCCGGGCGTTCAATGTGGCCGTTCGGCGCGAAATGGGCGGGAGAACCGTCACCATCGGAAAACCGCGGAATCGCGCATTCCTCGGCGCGCCGTATTGCCGGTCAGTCGATCGACGGCGACGGCTCGTCGAGCGGCGGCTTGGCCGCCAGCGCCGATTGCGAACGTCGGGTGACGTAAGGGTTTATAATCACCTTCGGAGCCACGGCCGTGCGATCGCTCGAGGGGGTGACAGACTTGCGGGGCACATAAGGATTGCTAATCTCCTTGGGCTGGATCGGCTCGGCCTCCGGGGTCATGAATCCGGGCGGATAAGCGAACGGACTGTAGCCGTAGGGCCGACGGACGGGGGCGCCATAATAGACCGGCGGAAACAGGGCGTAGAACGGGGGCGCCTGCCAGCTCATCGAGCCATACAGATTGTTGTTGAAGAACCCATAACCCAGAAAAGTCGACCCGCCGTTGACCTGGGCGCTGGCGTCGACGCTGCAAACGGCCCAGACGGCTGCCGCCACGACCAGCAGCCCCAGTTTCTTTGAAAGATTTCTCATTGGTGATTTTCCCGTTGCGATGTGCATAGCCCCTGCATTCCACACTAATTGCGGACGCCGGGCGCACAACAGTAAAAGGGAGCAAGGGAAAAAGGGGGCGGCCGAGACGCCCGGGTTTCGAGATTGCGGTCTCAGAACGGCGAGAGGCGGTCAAGCGGCCTATTCCGACAAACCCTCGTTGAGGGCCTGCAGGTCGTCGGGCACGAAGCGCCCGTCTTTGCGCAGCAGCAGGTCGTCGAACCAGATTTCACCCCCACCCCATTCGGGCGTCTGGATGAGCACCAGATCCCAATGAACGCGGCTGCGGTTGCCGTTGTCGCACTCTTCGTAGGCATTGCCGGGCGTCAGATGGATCGACCCGCCGATCTTCTCGTCGAAGAGCGTGTCGAGCATCGGCTGGCGGACGCGGTTGTTGCAGCCCAGCGACCACTCGCCGATATAGCGGGCCCCTTCGTCTGAATCGAGCAAGGCCTCGAGCTTGTCGACCTCGCCCGTGCAGGTGGCCCGCACGATCTTCCCCTCGCGGAACTCGAATTCCACGTCGCGAAAGATCGTGCCCTGATAGCGTGAGGGCGTGTTGTAGCGGACGGTACCGTTCAAGCTGTCGCGAACCGGCGCGGTAAAGACCTCGCCGTCGGGAATGTTCCGCTGGCCGTGGCAAGCGCGGACGGGCATCCCCCGGATGGAAAACTCCAGGTCGGTGCCGGGGCCGACGATGCGCACGCGATCGGCCCGGTGCATGCGGGCCACCAGCGGCTCCTGGTCGCGGGCCATCTTCTCGTAGTCGGCCGTGCAAACCGAGAAATAGAAATCCTCAAAGGCTTCGCTGCTCATGTTGGCCGCCTGAGCCATGGCGTCGGTGGGGTAGCGAAGGACGACCCACCGAGTGCGCGGCACGCGAATCTGGCTGTGAACGCGATGCCACCAGAGGCGCTGGTAAAGGTCCATCCGCTCCAGGGGCACGTCGGCGAACTCGCTGGAATTGGCCGCGCCGCGAATGCCGATGTAGGCGTTCATCTCCTCCATTCGGCCTTTTTCGAAGTCGCCCGCCAGGCCGAGGCTCGTCTCGCTCGCCGTGCGGTAAAGCGCCCGCAACACGGCGTTGTTCTTCCAGCTCACAAGGGTGTGGGCGCCGCGCTCGGCGGCCAGTTCGACCAGTCGGCAGACGAGCGCCGGCTGAGGCAGATCGAATGCCTCGATCAGCAGCTTGTCGCCGGAGCGAAGTTGGCAGCTATGGTCGATGAGGATTTCGGCCAGCCGCTCCAGGCGCGGGTCGTGCATCAAAACAGCGCTACCTTGCTAATTGGCCCGCCGGCGCCCGTTTGACCAGCCCCAAGTAGTCGAGCGTGATTTCGAGCACTTCCTGGTTGTAGAACGATTTGGTGTCGAAGACGATCCGCCGCGAATGGGCCGACTCGTCGAGTTCCTTCTCTTCTTCCTTTTCGGCGTTCAGTTCGGCGCGCTCGGCCATGAACTTCTCTTCGTTGAGCGTCACCGTCTTGCGGCTTTTTTGTTGTTCATAGCGCTCGATGTCGCGCAGCACCTTCTTGAAGCCGTCGGACGACTCGCGCCGCTTGGCTGAGGCCGACTTCAACTGCTCGACCGTGGACGCGTCGACCATCTTGTCGCGATCGTGCGTCGCCGGCGCGACGCGGTCGAACGCCAGGGCATAATCGAGATCGGCTTCACCGATGCCCTTGATCACGTCGGTCATCGAGGGCAGGACAAGGTCCGAAACGACACCCCGGTTTTGGGTGCTAGCGCCGTCGGGCCGATAGAACTGCTGCATGGTGATCTTCAGCGCGCCCAAGCGCGGCGAGTTCATCGTCACGCGGAAAAGCTGCTTGCCCAGATCGAGCAGGCTCTGCACCGTTCCCTTGCCGTGGGTGGTCGTGTCGCCAACGATGATCCCGCGCTGGTAATCCTGGATCGCGCCGGCAAAGATCTCGCTGGCGCTGGCGCTGAGCTTGCTGGTCAGCACGACGAGCGGGCCGTCCCACTCGGTGCCTCGCTCGGGATCGTCGTAGGCCTGGACGTTTCCGTCCTTGTCTTTGACCTGAACGATCGGCCCTTCGTCAATGAACAGCCCGGTTGCGTTAATGGCCTCCGTCAGCGAACCGCCGCCGTTGCGCCGCAGGTCGAGCACCACCGCGTCGACCCCCTTGCTGCGAAAGTCCCGCAGCAATCGCGTCATATCGCGGGCCGTACTCTTAAACTCCGGGTTGCCGCGGCGGGCCCCTTCCATGTCCATGTAAAAGCTGGGCAGGTCGATGACGCCTACACGGTATTTCTGGCCGTTGCGCTCTCGCTCGACGATCTGGGCCCGCGCCTCGCTGTCGGTAAGCTCGATCTTGTCGCGGACGATGCTGTAAATTTGCCGTTCCTGCTTGCCGGCTGGAATGACCTCCAGCCGCACGATCGTGCCCCGCGTGCCGCGAATCATGTCGACGACGTCGGAGAGCTTCATGTCCATCGTGTCGACGATCTGCCCGTCTTCGCCCTGCCCGACGCCCACGATGCGGTCTTCCGGCTTGAGGTGGCCGTCTTTGTCGGCGGCTCCGCCGGGGATCAACTCTTTAACCACGGTGTAGCCGTCGTCGAACTGCAACGAGGCCCCGATCCCCTCCAGATTCAGCCGCATGACGATGTCGAAGTTCTCCAGGCTCTTGGGAGCCATGTAGGTGCTGTGTGGATCGTAAGACGTCGTAAGGCTGGTCAGGTACATCTCCAGCAGTTCCTGATGATCCGTCTGGTGCATGCGCTTGGCGAAGCTGTGGTAGCGGCGGCGCAGACGATCTTTTGGGTCCTGCTCGTTCGTCGATTTCCCGCTCTCCTCCTTGTTCGCCTTGTCGGCCTTCAGCAGGAGCAGGTCGTATTTGATGCGTTTCCGCCAGAGGTCGCGGGCTTGGGCTTCGTCCTTGGGAAAGGCGGCCGCGTCCGGATCGACTACCATCTCTTCGTCGGCCGTGAAGTCCATCGGCGTATCGAGCAGTTCGTCGACGGTTCGCACCCGTTCGTCGATCCGCTTCAACAGCGTGCTGAACACCGTGTACGAGAACTGGGTGTCGCCCGACTTCAGCTTCTCGTCCAGTTCCTTATCGTGACTCATGAACGAGTCGAAGTCCGACTGATAAAAGTAGACCTTCATCGGGTCGAGCATCTTGACGAAGCCCTTCACCGTCCGCTCCGAGATCTCGTCGTCGAGCGGATGCCGCGTAAGCTGTTCCGTCCGCAGCAGGTTAACCACCGCGAGCGTGATGTTGCGGTCGCTGGCGGTTGGTCCGTTCAGCTCGGCCAGCGACGCCTCCACCGCAAACACGACGAGCGCCCCCAGACCCCAGGGGGCATACAGCGAGCGGAAACGACTAGGCGAAAAAAGCGAGCGGATCATGAGACTCCCTTGTTGCCGTCCGGATTCAGTGCCGTCCCTAGGAACTGCACCTGGAACATAAGTTCCAAATGCTCAAGAAGTTAAACGCATCCTATACGCCCTTCTCGGCAAAATCAAGGTCAAGGTCGCATGCCGCACGGCCTTGCCGCGCGGCTGAAATGCCCCGCAAATTCAGCGAGCCAAGCGGCCCATTTCACGTCGACCTCAGACGGCTCAGGGCAACAGAACGCGGCCGTGCCGCTTGCTACTTAAACCAGCAGCCCGGCTGCAGTTGGCCCAGATTGCGCTTCAGCGGTTATAATCAGGAATCGGCACAGAGCCACTCGTCCTCTCCGAATTCCTCGCATCCCTTGTTTGCCTATCTGACGATCACGGCGGGCCAGCGCGCAGGCAGCAGCGTGCAGCTCGATCACACCAAAAAGACCCGCATCGGCCGCGGGGCCGAGTGCACTCTGATGCTCACCGACGCGCTCTGCTCGCGCGTGCACGCCGTGATCTCCTACGAAAACGGCACGTGGTGGGTCCACGATGCCCAGAGCCGCAACGGTACGTTCGTCAATGGGCAAAAAGTCGACGAAGCGGCCCTCGACGACGGTCATCGGCTGCGCGTGGGCGCCACGGAATTTCTGTTCCACGCAAGCGATCAGCCGCCGACCGTCGGGCCGATGGTCGACCTGAACATGACCCAGACGCTGATCAAGGAGACGCGGGTGGGCGTCGCCGACGGCGAGGCGCTGTCCATTTCGGCGATTCACGATTCGGATCAATCCAAGGAGCTGTTGCTCCTCTATCAGCTCTGCATTCGTCTGCTAGGATGCCGCGATCCGCACGAGCTGATGCGGGTCTCACTCGACCTGCTCCGCGAGCGGACCGAGGCGTCGGTGGCCGGCTTCCTCTGGATCAGCGACGACGGCAAGCTCAAACCGAAGCTGGTCATTCCCGAGAGCTCGGCGGCGCCGGTAACGCTCAGTGAATCGCTCACCCGGCTGGTTTGCGACGAAGGCCACGCCGTCTGGATCGCCAATCAGCACGCCGACGCGGCGGAAGACGCCTTGCAGCACTACGCCGACGCCATTTGCGTGCCGCTGATGTCCAAACGCGGCGCGCTGGGCGCCATCCACGTCTACCTCGAGCAGGGCCGATTCCGCCAGTCGCACTTCGATTTTGCCATTTCGGTGGCCAACATCACCACGGTGGCACTGGTGCGGGCTCGCAAAGAGGAGACGCTGGAGAGTGACCTGGCGCGTCTCAAAGAAAAGACGGCCGGCTACGACGAGATCATCGGCGAAAGCCCGGCGATCCGCGACCTGAAGGACAAGATCGGGCGGATGAGCCGGGCCACCGGCTGCGTGCTCATCCGCGGTGAGAGCGGCACGGGCAAAGAGCTGGTGGCCCGAGCGTTGCACCGGGCCAGCCCGCGAGCCGATCGGCCGATGCTCTCGATCAACTGCGCAGCCATTCCGGCCGAGCTGATGGAAAGCCAGCTTTTTGGTCACAAGGCGGGCTCGTTCACAGGGGCCGACCGCGATCACACGGGCCTCTTCCAGCAGGCTGACCTGGGAACGCTGTTTCTCGACGAAATCGGCGAAATGACCCTGCAGGGCCAATCGAAGCTGCTACGCATCCTGGAGGGGCACCCGTTCTTGCCGGTGGGAGCGACCGCCGAGGTGCAGGTCGACGTGCGGGTAATCGCCGCCACGAACCGCGACCTGCTGGCCTACGTGGCGGAAAAGAAGTTTCGCGAGGATCTCTATTATCGGCTGAGCGTCTTCGAGCTGTTCATCCCGCCTTTGCGCGAGCGCGAGGGCGACGTGGGCCTCTTGATCGACTACTTCCTCGACCATTTCAGAAAGCAACATGGGCGACCCGGGCTGACGCTCTCGTCCGAGGCGCGCAACAAGCTGCTCACCGCCCCCTGGCCCGGCAATGTTCGCCAGTTGCGCAACGTGATCGACAGCGCCGTCGTGTTGGCCGGGGGCGACGTGATCGCCGCTTCCGACCTGGGCTTGCGCGACGCCACGCAGGGCTCGCTCGATTCCCTGAAGATCGAGCACTGGGAGCGGAAGCTTATCATCGAGGCCCTCTCGCGGGCCGGCGGAAGCGTGCCCGAGGCCGCGAGGCTTTTGGGCATTGGCCGGGCGACGCTCTACCGGAAGCTGGAAGAGTACGATATTCCAAGGTAGCGGGCGCGCATGTGCCGTTGAACTTTGGGCGAGTAATTTATCCGTCGCCGCGCTGCCGCAAGGCTCGATGCTGAGGATTGACTCTTGAACAGAAGAATGGGACGCGCAAGGACGAGGACCTGGATGCATGTAGCGATTAACGATACCTCTCCTGAGGCCGAGCGCGTACTGGTCGAAATCTACCGCAATATGTCTTTGCAAGACAAATGGCGGCGGTTGCAAAGTCTGTATCGGACGGGCTGGGATTTGCACGAAATGGGCTATCGGCAACGGCACCCCGACGCTTCCCTGCAAGAAGTTGTCGATGACTGGATGAAATTGACACTCGATCCGGAGCTCTATCGCGAGGTTCGTAATTCGATCGATGGATCGCTTTAGCGACGACTTGCGCGAGGTGGCTAGGGTCGGCGCCATCTTGAATCAACTCGGCATTCGCTGCGCGCTGGGAGGTTCGATGGCGAGCTCGCTATTGAGCATCCCGCGGTTCACGCAAGACGCCGATTTGATGGTTGACCTGTTCGCCGGACGCGAGGCCGAACTCCACGACGCTCTCGGTCCCGACTATTACGTCAGCATCACCGCAATGAGCGAAGCAAACCGCCTCCGTCGATCGTTCAATATCATCAACATGACCACGGGGTTTAAACTCGGCCTCTTCGTGAAGAGAGATCGTCCATTTGATCGGTCGGCGCTCGACCGCAGTGTACGAATGGCCTTGCCGGCCGACCAATCGCAGCAAATCGCCGTGTTGACAGCCGAGGACGTGGTAGTGCTAAAGCTCGAATGGTATCGACTTCGCGACGAAGTTTCCGACCAGCAGTGGCGCGATATTGTTACATTGCTCAAGGTTCGAGCGTCTGAAATCGACCTCGATTACACGCGTCGCGCTGCTGTGGCACTGGGCGTTGAGGATCTGCTCGACCGGGCCTTGGGTCAAGCCTCGTCTTGAGCGCTCAGGCGACCTCGAGCACCTCGCCCGCCTCGATCACCGCCAGCCGCGTCATCACGCGCTTGTTAGGCAAGCCGAACATGCGGCAAACGGCCTCGCGGTAGGCCGACAACTGAGGCCGGTAACGATCTACGATGTTGCCGACCGCTTGCGGATCGCCGGCGGCCACCGCGTCGGTTTTATAGTCGAGCACTTCCGCGGCGACGAGGCGGCGCGTCGCGCTGCTGCGTATCAGCAGTAGCCGGTCGAACGTTCCGCTGAGCAGCGTGTCTCGCAACCGCACGGCGAACGGCCGCTCACGAAAGACTTCCAGCATCGGCGGCGCGCCGCCGAGCTCCGCGCTGATTTCCGGCCGGCTGGCCCACGGCGCGTCGCGGGCCGACTGATAGGCGGCGCGGCTCAGCGCGGCGCGGAGCCTCGGGTTTTCGAGCTTGGCGCGAAATTGCCGCAGCCACTCCTCCACTTCGCGCTCCGTGGCGCCGGTCCGCAGGCCGACGCTCCGTAGCTCGCCCGGCTCCGGCCCCCCGTCGTCCAGCCATTCGATCTGCTCGAACCAGGCGTGAAAGGCCGTGCCGCGGTTCACGGCCCGGCTGCTCTCCAGACCCATTCGCAACGCCAGATCGACTTGCGCTCGGTGAGCCAGCTCCGAGGGGCTTTCCCGCTCGAGCACGCGCCGTCGCTTCGTGGCCGGCGCCAGCGCCACCCGGAACGACGACTTCTTGGGCCACGCCTGCTCCAGATGGGCCGCGGGGGACGTCTTCGGCCCCGTTTTCAGGTCCTGGCGAAACCAAAGGCGGTCTCCATGCTCGTAGACGACCGTCTCCGGCGAGAGCGGCTGGCCGTCGGTCAGGGCGGCACGCAGCACGCCCGACACGAGCCCCGGCGTCTGGTTCTCACTCTCTTTCGACGGCGCCACGATCAGATGCAGGGCGTGGACGGCCCGCGTGAGGGCCACGTAGAGCACGCAGAGCGACTCGCGGATCGTCTGCGCGGCCGAGCGCTCGAAGGCCTGCCGCACCTCGTCGGGAAGCATGCGCCGGAGCGATTCGTTGGCGTAGCGGCAAACGAGGCTGGCCGGCGCCGTTGCTTCCGGCCGGCCCACCACCACCGGCGGGTTTTGGCCGCTGAGCCTCACCTCGAGCTGCGGCAGAACCACGATATCAAACTGCAAACCCTTGGCCTGATGGATCGTCATCACGCGCACGTCGGCCGGAGAGGGGGCCTCGACCCGCTCATGCTCGACGAAGGACACGAAGTCCCGCGTCCGCAGCCCTGCCTCCGCCTCGAAGCGGTAAGCCAACTCGACAAGCTGCAGCAGGCGGCTCGCATCGCGCGCGTCGCAAGCTTCGGCCAGCACGCGAGCCCACGGATAGATCGTCGGACCGTATCCCTGCGCGAGAAGCTGACGACGGACCTCGAGCGACAAACGGTGCGAGGCAAGATCGTCTTGGTGATCGGCGTACCCCAGCGCGGCGCCCAGGGGCGAACTGGCCACATGGAAGCGGGCCGCTTTATCGCCCGGATGGTCGGCCAGCGTTAACAACGACAGGACAACCATCACGGCGGGCGAGTCGGTAAGTGGATTGCCCCCCTCCTCGCTGGAAGACACCTTGGCCCGACGCAGTTGGTCGATCAGGGTGGCGACCGCGTCGTTGTCGCGTACCAGCACCCCCACCGACCTGCCGGGCGCCTCAGCCACGAGTCGCTCGATCTGGCCCGCCGCGAATCGCAAGGTGACCGTCTCCTGGTCGTCGCCGGCCAGAGGGGCGGTAACCATCCGGGCGTAGCCCGCGAGTTGCCGCTGGGCCGTGGTGTGCATTTCAAAACCGCGCCGCCAGGCGGCCGCCGCGGCGGCAGACTTCTTCATCGCCGGGTTTGCCGCGAGCCCGTCAAACACGCGGTTGACCGTCTCGATGATCGGGGTTGCCGAGCGGCGGCTCTCGGTAAGCGTCGGCTGGCGCAGGTCGGGCCAATCGGCTCCCAGCGCGTCGAACAGTTCGGCCACGCCCCCACGCCAGCCATAAATGGCCTGCTTCACGTCCCCGACGCAAAAAAAAGAACCGGTTCGGTTTCCAGGACGCGAGGCGCTTTGATCTGCTTCCGCGGCGTCGCCTCGCGCGATCACGGCGCGGACAAGCGGCCGCAGCACGCTCCATTGCGTGAGCGACGTGTCTTGAAATTCGTCGAGCAGGACGTGGTCGATCTGGGCATCGAGGCGGAAGGCAAGCCGAGTCGGCCGCTCGCTCAAACCCGATCGGGCCAGGGCGCGGGTGACGTCGTCAAACCGCAGCGCACGTTTGGCCAGTTTCAGGCGGCGATAGTGGGCGTCGAATTTTTCCAAAAACTGCCACGTAGCGTGGGTCTGGTCGGCAAGCTGACTGACGAGCACACCCTTGGCATGACGAACGAGCGGCCGGTAGATCTCGGCCAAACCGTTGTCGATCTGCTTGCCGTAATAGGTTGCCTCGCCCGACACCACCTGACCGGCTATTCCCCCGTCGATAAAATCGTCCCACTTGCCCGCGCGGGCCGCCGCCAGGTCCTTATCGCGGGCGCTGGCGAACCGCTTGTCGCCCGGCAGGACGGCGCTCTCCAGCGCCTCGATCGCCAGCGCCAGCTTGTCGTCCGTCAAGCGGGGCGGGCGAGGCAGGCGGTCCCACGCTTCGGGCGCCGTCTCCAGGTAAAGACCGTGCAGGCCGTTCACCAGCGAGCGCAGTTGCTGGCCGACCGTCCGCGTGGCCTCGCCCTTGGTCAGAAGGTGCAGGAGCGTAAGGGTGAACGGGGCGGGTTCGTGAGGCAGATCGCCCTCTTGCGGGTCCCGTTCGGCCAGCACGGCCTGAATCGCTTCGTTCTTCAGCTGCCCGTCGACGGACTCCTCCACGATTCGCCAGCCGGGAGGCAGGCCGAGTTCCAGGTCGAAGCTGCGGGCGATCTGGGCGAAAAAAGAGTCGAGCGTCGAAATGTGCAGGCGATGCAGGTGGTGGACGAACGCTTCGAGCACGTGTGCCGCCTCGTCGTTCGTCAGTTCCCTGCCCAGGAAACCGCCGAGCCTCGCCGCCTCCCGGGGGTCGTCGGCCGCTTCGGCCAGGCGAATCAGAACCCTCTCGAGGATCTCGGCCGCCGCCTTGCGGGTGAACGTGGTCGCCAGGATCTCGTCGGGCGCGACCCCGGCCAGCGCCAGGCCCAGGTAGCGGTTCGAGAGCTGAAACGTCTTGCCCGTGCCGGCCGAAGCGCGGATCAGCGTGTGGGGAAACGAGTTCTCGGCAATTCTGATCATTTCGCCGGCTCACCCGTCAATCGGCCAACAAAGACAACTGCCTCAAGACGCCGGCCGCGCGATCGAACGCTTCGATGTCGACCTTGATCTGCGGATCTTCGCTCTCGCCGTTCCAACCCAGGCAAATCGCTGTGAACTCGTCGAAGTCGGGGGCGGGCAGGGTGGGCGGCCAGAAGTTGCCCGCTCGAATCTGGCGTATCACCTCGGCCGCCGCTTCGTCGGCCCGAGCCAAATCGTCCGGCTGCCAGTCGGCGAGGTGGGCGCTGACGGCGGCCACGTCTTTCGGCAGCACGATGTAGCCCAGCGCCACCTCACGCGCCTCGATGCCGACCGCCTTCGCCAGGTGTCGATAGAGGGGCAACTGCAGGTCGACCCATCGGTCCTGCTTGCGGTGGGTTTTGTCCGGAGGATGGCCCGCGTCGGACGTCTTGTAATCGAAGATGACGTGCCGGCCGTCGGCGTCGTGGCGATCGATGCGGTCGATGCGCGCCCGCAGGAACATGGGTTCGCCGTCGACCCGCAAGGCGGCCGCCCCCTCGCCGACCTCCACCTCGCTAGCGACGATCCGCCACCCCTGGGCGGCCCAGCCCGCCTGCCAGCGGGCAAACGCGGCCAGCCGCAGACGAAGGTGCGCGACCTGCACGTTCACGGCCGGGAGTCGCCGCTTGCCGTAAATGCCCCGGACCAGCCGCTCCAACTCGGCGTCAAGCACTTTGGAGATCTTCTCGGCGTCGACCAGCCGCGAGTTGTCGGGGTTGACACCAAAGGCGCTGAGCACCTCGTGCGCCAGCGAACCGAAGGCCAGCGGGTCGAGTTCCTCAGCCAGGTCGTTCAAGCTCCGCAAATTCAAGACGTGGCGCAGGTAGTAGCGGTAGGGGCACGCCAGGTAGTCGCGGAACTGCGTGACCCGCATGCTCGTGGTCGGTTTCTCCGGGGGTTGCGGCCGAGGCGGCTCGAAGGTCGATTTTCCCCGGCCGGCGCGCAGCCCCTGCGGCACGCGGGGTTGGGACGATCGCACTTCGCCGCCCTGGAAGTAGGCCAGAACGCGCCGCGGAATTTTTTCTCGCGGACAGGCGAACGCCAGGCGGCTGGGCGTCAGCGGGTCTCCTTCTGCCGAGCGCCGTCCGGCGATGAGCCGCACGCGGCGCGAACCGATGAGAACCGCCAGAGCATAGGCGTCGCGGGCGTACCGCCGCTCGTTGTCCACCAGCCCCGCCCTCCGCCGCAGCGAGTTCGGCAAGAACGGATCGGCGTTGATAGACGAGGGGACAAAGCCGTCGTTGAAACCGGTGACCACGAGCGCCGGCGCGTCGTCGAGGGGCAACTCCAGCCAGCCGAGCAACTCGACCGCGGCCGGCCCGGCGGCGGGAGGAACCGGCAGGTCGTCAATCTGCCGCAGCAGCAGGCGAATGGCGTCGGCCGCCTTCCAGCGTCCGGCCAGCCTGGCGTCGGCGGCGACCGCCTCCAGCAGGGCGGAGTGAATCGAGTCGCACGCTTCCAGCACCACCCGCCCCGTGTGGCTGTCGAGGGGCCGCCGGCCGTAGACGGCGACCAGCAGCGCGGCGATCTTCTGGGCGCAGTCGGCCAGCGGCATGGCGTCGGCAAACGGCTGGCACAACTGACCGACGCGATCGGCCAGCGCCGCGACCTGGCGCGCGTCTTCCTGGCCGCCGCGCGGCTCGTTGACCGGCGATCCCGCAGCCGGTTGTCGGCTATCCGGCAGCCCCTCGTCGACCGTCGTCTGCAGGTGCCGGGCGTACCAGGCATCGAGCGCCGCCAACCAGGCGCCCGGCTGGCGAGCGTCGCTGGTCTCGTCCAGCCACAGAGCCAGGTCGGGATGGCGCACCAGGGCGGCGAAGTCGGCGAAACGCCGCCCGTCGAGATAGTCGGCTACGGCGGCAAGCAGCCGGTAAGGCGCAGTTTGCTTCAGCCGCAACGCTTCGGCGTAGCGAGCCGGGATATCGAACTGCTCGAAGCGACGTTCGAGATAGGGAACGACACTCGCGTCGGGAACACCCACGGTGATCTCGTCGGGCGTAAATCGCCCGTTATATTCGCCCAGCGCCTCCACGACCGCAGTCGCCTGGTCTGAGGGACCATCGACCACGACAAGTTGCTCGTCGTCGAGCGGAAGTTCCGCCTGACGCCACGCGGGAACCACGATCGCCCCGAGCTTCGTGAAGCGATCTGCCATATTGGGCGGCGCATAGACGAGCGCCGTCACGCGATCGGCCACCTGCTCGAGCATTTTTTCTACGATCTGCGGCAGATCGGCCACGCCCACGAGAAAAATGTCTCGCTGGGTGCGGCAGACCGCCTCTTTCACGGCGTCGAGGCGAGCGAGCTGGGCATCGACCAGGCCCAGCCGTTCGAGGCGCTGGGCATAGGCCTCCTGCAAGGCGGCCAGCGTCTGCCAGCGTCCGTTCTCGACGGTCTGGCCCGCAAGAAAGCCGCGCGAGACAACGTCGGCGAATAAAAAGCCTTGACCGGCCAATTCAACGTGCATGCGGGCTACCAGGTCGGCGAGCCCCAGCCACCGCAAGGGGTCGCGGCGATCAGGGGGCTCAGGCACGATCCGCTGCAGCAGCTCCAAGTCGAGCTCCCGCACCGCTCGCAGCCAGGCGAGCTGGCACGACAGCCGGTCGGCGAAGCGGCCCTTCGGCTCGTAGAGCTTTTCCGGGAATGTGCCCAGCGTGACGATCGACGGCGGAACGAGCGCCGAGTTGCGCTCCTCGGTCTGCTCGACGAGCAATTCCAGCAGTCGGCGACCGGCACGGGCACCGGGCAAAACGGCGATCGCCCCGCTCAGATCGGCCGTACCCGCCGAGGAATACTGGTCGAGCAGCAGTTCGGCCGCTTGCGCAAGCGCCGGTCGGTTCCATCCTAGAAAAACAGTTCGCACGTGGCGGCCTTGGTGGTCCTAATGAACGGCCGTTTCCTATTATGCGAAATTTTTCTCGAGGGTTCAAATTGGAGGTTGGCGATGCCAGTCGGTTCGCTCTTGATACATGCGGGCGATCGTCAAGAGACGGTTCTCTTCAAACGCACGTCCGACGAACTTCAGGCCCGTCGGCAGCCCGCGTTCGCCGAAACCGTTGGGGACGGTAACCGCGGGAATGCCGGCCGCGTTTTCGGCCCCGCCCAGTTCGATGCTCCCCCAGCGACGATGGAATTCGCTGAACGGCTTGTCTATCGGGCCGGCGACCGTCGCCAGGGTCGGCGCGAGGAGGGCGTCGTAGGGGGCAAGCTGCGAGTCGATCGACTGCTGAATCTTGCGGCGGATGCGCTGGGCGTTGATGTAGTCCTTGGCCGGGATGAACAACGCGGCGTGCGCTCCCCAGCGATCTTCCGGCGCGGTCATCTCCCAGATGTCGCCGCTGGTGACCATCCCCTCGAACGCGGCCGCCATCTCGCACGAAATGATCGTGCCCGACACCGTGCCGTAGGGCAGATCGGCCAGCTCGATTTCCGTAAACGTGGCCAGAGGCCGCAGCACTTCCAGCGCCTGCTCGTAGTTGGCCTTCACTTCCGGCTGCACGCGATCGGTGGCACCTCGCACCACGGCCAGCCGAAAAGGTGGTTGGGGCGGGTCAGCGGGCGGATAGGAGTATTCGCGGCTGCTGGCCGAAGGGTCGAGCGGGTCGGCGCCGGCGATGGCGGCCAGCACGAGACCGCAATCGTCGGCCGTGCGGGCCATCGGACCCAGCTTGTCCATCGTCCAGCTCAAGGCCATCGCGCCGTGGCGGCTGACTCGGCCGTAGGTGGGGCGCAATCCGGCGATGCCGCAGTAGCCGGCTGGCGTCATGATGGAGCCCCAAGTCTCCGAACCGATGGCGAAAGGGACGGCGCCGGCGCCGACGGCCGAACCCGGACCGCTTGAGGATCCGCCGCTCCAGGCCTCGCGGTTCCAGGGATTCAGGCCGGGTCCCGTGAAGGAGGCGTTGGCCTGGTCGTAGCCCAGGCCGCCGGCGATCTCGACCATCGCCAGCTTGGCGACGAGCACGGCTCCCGCCTCTCGCAGCCGGCGAACGACCGAGGCGTCGTCGTCGATCACCTGCTCCTTCAGCGGGGCGGCGCCCCAGGAGGTCGGTACGCCGCGCGTGGCGAGCAGATCTTTGGCGCCGTAGGGGATGCCGTGCAGAAGGCCGCGGTCTCGGCCGGCCCGCAAATCGGCGTCGGCCTGACGAGCCTGTTCCAGGGCGGTTTTTTCGGTGACGGTGACGACGGCGTTGAGCGGCTTGGCCTGCCGCTCGACGCGGTCGAGAAAGAACTGGGCCAGTTCGACCGCCATGAAGTCGCCGGCCCGCAAATGGGCCGCCAGCTCTCGAATCGTCGCCCACGCCGCGCTGGCCGGAACCGGCATGAATCAGCCCTCCGACCGCCAGGCGGCGAAGACGGGCGCCGGTTCGTCGGCGTTCGTGAGTGGAAAGGCGCTCAGTCGGGCCGACCGTTGCAGGTTGGCTAACAGGTCGGCGCGCAGCAGGTCGAGGTGCTCGGCCTTGAGACGTTCAGGGTCGACGCGCTTGATGAGCTCCAGCAGCAACTCCGTCGAGGCGACGGCCGTCAGATCGGGTGCCTCCGCCTTTTTCGGCTCGTCGGCGACGGCGTAGGCGCCGCCAAGCGCAGCCGCGGCGCCGGTAAGTCGCGCCGCGAAGTTCCTGCGGTCGATTGCGTGATCAGGCATAAAACGGCTCTCCGATGTGGGCCGGGACCATGATAGCTCAAAGCAATCGCGCCGGCGACGATTCGCTCCTTAGCTGCGATTCAAACATAACCGCCCGCCTGGCCGCCAGGAGGATCAGGATCGGAACACTAATCAACGCAGATCCACACTAATCGGGTGCGGCTCTCGCTGGCGAAACAACCGGCCCACCGATCGTTTGACGGATCGCGACCGCGCCCGCATGATTCGGTTGGTCCGCAACAACAAAAAAGCCATCTACCCCCATGCCCGCTTCCTTTCAACGCCGCGACGTGCGATTCCAGAGCGAGGGGCTTGCTTGCGCGGGCTGGTTCTATGTGCCGGACGATCTGGCTGAGGGCCAGCGCCGCCCGGCTATCGTAATGGCCCACGGCTGGTCGGGGGTGAAGGAGATGGGGCTGGCCAACTTTGCCGAGGCATTCGCCGCCGCGGGCTTCGTCGTGTTGGTCTTTGACTATCGCTACCTGGGCCAGAGCGAGGGGGAGCCACGCGGCCAGATTATTCCCGCAGAACAACGGCTCGACTACAAGAACGCCATCACGTGGATCTCCGCTCAGCCGGAAGTCGATCGCCAGCGTGTCGGCGTATGGGGGACGTCGTTTAGCGGAGGGCACGTGCTCGCCGTGGCGGCCGAGGACCGCCGAGTGAAAGCGGTGGTCGCGCACGTGCCGGCGGTGGGCGTTCGCTCGACCACCGTGCGCTGGCTGCGTCGCGGCATGTTCCGCGAAGTCTGGTCCGTCGGCCGGCTGCTCGTAAGGCAACTGCTGCGTCGCCGCCAAACCGTCATGATTCCGGTGGTGAGTGCGGGCCACGGGCCGGCAACCTTGCCCGGCGAGGAGGCATTTCAATGGAAGCAGCGCAGCGCGGCGTGGACCTCCACCTGGCGCAACGAGGTGACGGTTCGCTCGGTGCTGGCGGCCATGCGCGACTCGGTGCGTGCGGCGATTCCTCGCATCGCGCCTACGCCCCTGTTGATGGTCATCGCCAACCGCGACCACTACTGTTTTACCGACGAGCAAATCCGCGCCTTCGCCACGGCGGGCGAACCCAAGAAGCTGCTCAAGGTCGAGGGCGGCCATTTCGATTTTTACGACGGCCCAGGACTTTTGCGCGTCTTGCCGGTCGAGGTCGACTGGTTCAGAGCACACCTCGGCATCGAACCAACGGCTGCGCAATGAGGTTCATCCTCCGCTTGGGTGCATGATAGAATTGCGTTATGGCAAGCAAACATGGCGACGGGGAAGCTGACGAGGACCACCTTGGGGGGCAATCGCCAACCGTCGTCACGGTTCAGCGAGGGAGACTTGATCTGCCGTGAGAACATGGATCTTCATCTTTGTCGTAGCGGCCCTGCTGGTGGTGGGCGCGTTCTACGAGCACTTCAGCTCGGGAAAACCGGTCGAGGTGGCCGATGCCGCCTTCGGGCCGATTCGCGAGTTCATCGACGAGGAGGCGCGCACGCGGCTGCCTCGCACCTACCAGGTGACCATGCCCTTCACCGGCCGCATCGAGCCAATCGAAGTGGATGAGGGAACACGCGTCAAGGCGGGCCAGGTGCTGGCCCGCGTCGTGCAGGCCGACCTCGACCTGAAGGTGGCCGAAGCACAGGCGGCGGTCGACCGGGCCGAAGCGTCGCTGCGCGAAAACGACGACACGTCGGTCGAATTAACCGCCTTGCAGCAAGCGCTGCGCTACGTCGAGTCGATGAGCCGCACCGTCGAAGCCGCCGACGAGCAGGTCAAGGCCGGCCAGGCCAAGCGAGAACTGGCCGAAAAAACCTGGAAGCGGATGCGCTCCCTCTACGAACAGCAGACCACCGACGAGCAGGAATACAACCGGGCCGAGGTATCGAAGATCGAGGCCGACGTTTCCTACCAGCAAGACGTCCTGCTGCTCAGCGCGCTGAAGAGCCTGCAGGCCGCCACCGCGCTGGCTCCCACGCTGGTACGGCAATACATCGATCGCAAGCAGCTCAAGCACGACGTGCTCCTGGAAGAAAAGGCCGAGGCCGAAGCCCGTCTGCAAGAGGCCGAGCGCGATCGACGACGGGGAGAAATGATAAGCCCCATCGACGGCGTCGTTCTGGAGCGGTTCGAGACGAACGAACGGCAGGTGGCCGGGGGAACCGTGCTGCTGAACGTTGGACGGCTGGACGACCTGCAAGTCGAGGCCGACGTGTTGAGCCAGGACGTCGTGAAGGTCAAGCCGGGGCAAGCCACCGACATCTACGGGCCGGCGATCGGGCCGCAACCGGCCCGTGGCCAGGTCGAGCAGATCTACCCGGCCGGCTTCACCAAGACGAGCTCGCTGGGAGTCGAGCAACAACGGGTGAAGGTCGTTTTTCTCTTCGCCGACGACGAGCTGAAAGACCTCCGCGCCCAGCGCGATCTGGGCGTCGGCTATCGCGTGCGGGTGAGGGTCTATACCGACGAACGGTCGCACACGCTGGTCATTCCACGTTCAGCTCTGTTCCGCGGCCCGGCCGGCGACTGGCAGCTTTTTGCCGTGCGCGACGGCCGGGCCCGCCTGGCGACGGTGCAGGTCGGCCTGTTGAACGACGATCTGGTGGAAATTCGCGGCGGCCTCGAAGAGAATGAGCCAGTCATCCTGGCACCGGAGACGAACCTGGTCGACGGCACGCGAGTCTCGCCGATCAAGCCGCACGTTCCGTGAGTGATTTTCAGCCGCCCGCCCTTTTCGCCTTTGATGGCAACTGGTTTGATGCGCTGTCGCTCGTCAACTGGACGTGGATCCACATCGCCAGCGAGTGGGTGATCCGCCTGGGGATGCTGTTCCACGTGCCGCAGCGGCGCAGTCCGGCCGCGGCGCGAGCCTGGCTCTTGCTGATTTTTTTCTTCCCCTGGCCGGGCGTCCTCCTCTACTCGATGATCGGCCGTCCGTACTTGCCCAAGCGCCGGCTGGAAAGACAGGCACGGGCCACCGGTTTGATCCGCGAACTGCGGGAACGGTTCGTGCGCAGCGCGCACCTGACGCGTCCCCAACTCGACGAGACGCTCGCTCCCGCGGTGACGCTGGCCGAACGGCTCGGCGATTTCGGCATTTTGGGGAGCAACAAGATCGAATTACTTACCGACTACGACGAGTCGATCCGCCGCCTGATCGACGACATCGACTCGGCTCAACACCACGTTCACTTGCTCTACTACATTTTCGCCGACGACGCGACCGGCCGGCGTGTGGTCGACGCACTCTTGAGGGCGGCCGGCCGTGGCGTTCGTTGCCGCTTGCTGCTCGACGCGCTGGGCTCGGGTTCGGCGCTGCGCCGGCTGGCGCCGCGCTTGCGGGCGGCGCAGATCGAGGTTCACGCCGTTTTGCGATACCGCGTTTGGAACCGCAACCGTGGACGGCGCGACCTGCGCAACCACCGCAAGATCGCGGTCATCGACGGCCACATCGGCTACGCCGGCTCGCAGAATCTGATCAACGCCGACTTCAAGCGGGGCCTCGTGTATCAGGAACTGGTGGCTCGTATGTCCGGACCGATCGTAGGACAACTGCAAGCCGTTTGGCTCGTTGACCGCTATTTGGAGACCGACATTGGGATTGCCGACGACGACCTCTTTCCTGAGCCGTCGGTGGCCGGAACGTCCCCCGCGCAGGCGCTGCCCAGCGGTCCCGGCTACCGGCGGGCCAACGTGCAGCGATTGCTGGTGGAACTCGTCCATGTGGCCCGGCGGCGCGTAGTCATCACCACGCCCTACTTTGTTCCCGACGAGCCGCTGGTGCAGGTCCTGCAAACCGCGGCCTTGCGGGGAGTGGAAATCGTGTTGATTTTGCCGGAGGCCCGCGACCAGGTGCTGGTTTGCCTGGCTCAGCGGTCCTATTACGAAGACCTGCTGGAAGCCGGCGTGCGGATCTACCATTACCGCCCACGCTTCCTGCACGCCAAGCACGTCACGATCGACGACGACGTGGCCATCGTCGGCTCCAGCAACATCGACATCCGCTCCTTTCAATTGAACTCGGAAATCAGCGTGCTGATCTACGACCGGGAAGTCGTGGCCCAACTGGCGGGCATTCAGGACGGCTACCTGGCGCAGTCGCAGGAGTTGTCTTACGACGAATGGCTTCGCCGGCCTTTGCTTGAGAAAGTCGCGCAGAACACGGCCCGCCTCGTCGACTCGGTGCTGTAATCGCCCAGGCATGCTCCTAGCGCCGTCCAATCCGGGAGTTTCAAACATGACGAGGCCCTCCGACCGTTTGATGCCAGGCAGAATGCGATCGCCCTCTGAGTTTTGGCGCTCGCGACCGGTTAAACGACGCGGCGGTAGCTCAGACGAAAACCATTGAGGTCGCCCCCGTTGTCCCGCGTCGTCATCACCACCTTCGGTTCGCTGGGCGATCTGCACCCCTATCTCGCCATCGGTCTCGAGCTGACGCGCCGCGGGCACGAGGCGATCGTCGCGACGGCTGAGTGCTACCGCGATTATGTCGTGTCGCGCGGGCTCGGTTTTCGGGCCGTGAGGCCCGATTGTGACTGGTTGAACGACCCGGAAAGGCTGCGCCGCTTCATGCACCTGCGATTCGGCCTGATCCGGCTCGTGCGAGAGCTTGTGTTTCCCGTTTTGCGTGAGTCGTACGACGATTTGCTCGACGTGGTCGACGGCGCGGACCTGCTCGTGTCGCAGGCGCCCCTGGCGGCTCGGCTCGTAGCCGAAAAGACCGGCATCAAGTGGGCCTCGACGATCCACATTCCTCTGTTCTTTTTTTCGGCTTGCGATCAGCCGCTTCTGCCCCTCGCCCCGCTGGCGTGCAGGAATCTACGGTTTCTCGGTCCGTCCGTCTGGCGGCCCATGTTCCAGATCAGCAAACGGGCGACCCGCGTGATCGCCAGGCCGTGGTACGCCCTGCGTGGCGAGCTCGGCCTGCCGCGGGCCAGCGGCATCAACTGCCTGGGTGACAGCCATTCGCCGACACTCGTACTGGCCCTGTTCTCGAAACTGCTGAGCGAAAAACAGCCCGATTGGCCCGATCAGTCGCTCGTGACGGGTTTTCCGTTTTATGACGGGGGCCGCGGCGGTGCGTTGCCGGCAGATCTGGCAGGGTTTCTCGAATCGGGTCCCCCGCCGATCGTGTTCACGCTGGGGACGGCCGTATCCACCGCCGCGGGCACGTTTTTTCAGAGCAGTGCCGCGGCCGCGCGGCGGCTGGGGCGGCGGGCCGTTCTCGTCGTTACCCAGCCGCGGAACCGCCCCACCGAGTTGCCGGACGGTGTGATGGCCGTCGATTACGCCCCCTTCACGGAGCTGTTTGCCCGCGCGGCCGCGATCGTACACCACGGCGGCATTGGCACGACGGGGCTAGCCATGCGGGCAGGGCGGCCGACGCTCGTGGTGCCGCATTCCTGGGACCAGCCCGACAACGCCGACCGTGTCCGCCGTCTTGGCGTTGCCCGCGTCTTGTCGCCTCGGCAATACACGCCTGATCGGGCAGCCCATGAACTCAGCAAACTATTGGAAGACGAGTCGTATTCAGCACACGCCCATCGGGTCGCGGACCAGATGCGTCATGAGGACGGCGTAACAACGGCTTGTGACGAGCTCGAAAAACTGCTTTAGAGCTTGTTCTTCCCCTTCCCCAATTCGACGTTCCCCCCGGTAGAATGCGGCTTCTACCCAAAAGGCGACATCCATGGAACTCGACACCACGGCCAACTACCTGCTCGTTCAATTCAAGGAAGAGGGGGATGAGGAGTGGGGGTTCGACGTTTGGCAGCATGAGGAGAGCCACGACACCCTGACCTTTATGGTCTATCCGACCGAGGCCGACGCCATGCCCGATATGGACTGGCACGAGCGCGCCGGGCACAAAGTGCGCCTGATTTCCATTCACGGCACCGAAGCAGAAAGGATCGGCGGCAACCAGCAATTCGTGATCCACGGCAACACGAGCCGTCTGTACCGCTTCCAGGATGTTCGCTAGCCGCCTCGCCCCTCGAGGTGAATCATCACCAGCGCGATGTCGGCCGGCGTGATGCCGCTGATGCGGCTCGCCTGACCCAGGCTGGCGGGCTGCACCCGAGACAGCTTTTCACGCGCTTCGGCGCGGAGCTGCGAAATCGAACGAAAGTCGAAACTCGCCGGAATGCGCTTGCCTGACAGGCGGCGCTGACGCTCGACGTCGATCTCCTCACGCGCCAGGTAACCCGCATACTTGGCGTCGAACGTCACCTGCTCCGCCACGTCGCGGCGCACGTCGGCGAGCTGCGGCGACAGGGGCACAATTTCCTCCCACGACGTTTCGGGCCGCCGCAAGATGCGGCCGAGGGTCACTTGCTCGTACCGCGTCGACTCCAGCAACCCGCTCACGCGGGCGATCTCGCCCTCCTTCTGCTCAAATCGCCGCCAGCGTTCGGCGCAGGCGAGGCCCAGCCGCTGCGCCAGCGGTGTTAGCCGGCGGTCGGCGTTGTCGTGCCGCAGGCGCAATCGATACTCGGCCCGGCTGGTAAACATGCGGTACGGTTCGTCCACGCCGCGCGTCACCAGGTCGTCGATAAGGACGCCGATGTAGGCCTGATGGCGATCGAGCACAAGCGGCTCACTCCCCCGCAGGGCAATCGCCGCGTTGGCTCCCGCCACGAGTCCCTGGGCAGCCGCCTCTTCGTAGCCGGTGGTGCCGTTGAGTTGCCCGGCGAAGTACAGGCCTCGCACCCGCTTGGTTTCCAAGGTCGGCCAAAGCTGATCGGGCGGCGAATAGTCGTACTCCACCGCATACCCATAACGCATGATCTCGGCCTGCTCCAGTCCCGGGATGAGGCGGAAGATGGCGTCCTGCACGTCCCGCGGCAGGCTGGTGGAGATTCCGTTGACGTAAACCTCCGCGGTGTTGCGCCCCTCCGGTTCCAGGAACAACTGGTGCTGCTCCTTTTCGGCGAAGCGCACCACCTTGTCTTCGATTGACGGACAATAACGCGGCCCGCTGGAACGAATCTGACCGGAGTACATGGGCGCCCGATGAAGATTGGCGCGGATCAGGTCGTGAACCGCCCGGTTGGTGTGCGTGATCCAGCAGGGAATCTGCGGTTGACAGAGCCGCTCGGTGAGGAACGAAAAGGGCTGCGGGTCGTCGTCCCCGGGCTGAAACTCGGCCCGCGAGAAATCGATGGTGCGCCCGTTAAGGCGGGGGGGCGTGCCCGTTTTGAACCGGTCGAGGCGAAACCCGAGCCGGCCAAGCGCTTGCGAGATGCCGGCCGTGGTCGACTCGCCAGCCCGGCCTCCCGGCGTCTTGGCCTCACCCGTGTGCATCAGGGCTTGCAGGAACGTGCCGGTCGTGAGCACAACCGCCCGGCCGCGGTAGACGGCGTCGCCCCGGACGCGTACGCCGGCAATCCGCCAGCCCTGCTCGTCGCGCTCGGTGATCAGGTCTTCGACGATTTCCTGCCTGAGCGACAAGTTGGGCTGCAGCTCGACGAGCCGCTTGATTTCGAGCTGATACGCCTTCTTATCGGCCTGCGCCCGGGGGCTGTGCATGGCGGGCCCCTTGCGGCGGTTCAGCAGCCTGAACTGGATGCCGGTGGCGTCGATCGCCTGGCCCATCAATCCTCCCAGAGCGTCGATCTCTCGCACGATCTGTCCTTTGGCCACGCCGCCGATGGCCGGATTGCAGCTCATCTGCCCGACCGTATCGAGGCTGGTAGAGAGCAACGCTGTTCTTGCTCCCAGGCGCGCAGCCGCGGCCGCGGCCTCGGTGCCGGCATGTCCGGCTCCCACGACAACCACGTCAAATTCGTATTCGGCCGAAGGCATGGGGGTCATTCTTGCACATTTCTGCTTTGACAAAAACGGCCACCGTAATCAGTGTGGAGCTAGGGGAAGGAACCCGCACGGACGCCAAACGAACCAACAATCCCCTCTTCTCCGAGTCCCCTCTCATGAAACGTTCTCTTTTTGTCGCCGCAGTCCTGCTGGCGGGCCTCGTTTCGGTCGCGCCGGCGCAAGCGGAAAGCTGGATGTTCGGTCGGTCGTACTACAGCCACCAACCGGCAGAGCCCGTAGCCATCGGTCGGCGGGCGCGAGGCGGGCCGTACTACACGCGCCCACAAGGCGCCTATTTCAACGGCGGTTTCCGCCGGTTGCGCAGCACGATCAACGTGGGCGGACTGGTGTACGACAATCTGAACCTGTTCGAGTCCTGGGCCCAGACTGGCGGCCAGTACTAAGAAAGTGGCTCCGACGGTCCGCGGCGGAGAAAGGCGGTTGCTTGCGACCGCCTTCCCTGTAGCCCGCCCACTGCGCAAGCGGGTCGTGGTAGGCTCTTAGCGGCTGGTCAGCCTGGCCAACTCTTCCTTGGCGCAACGATAGACCTCTGAATCGCGCGGTGATTCTTCGAGGATCTCCTTGAAGAGTGACTGCGCCCGCTCGGGCAACGTCTTTTCGATCACTTGAGCCGTGTGAAACTTATGGTGGCACTCGCGTAGCATCTGGCACTCTTTGGCTTCGGCCACGATTTCAGGGTCCTTCTGCATCGCCTCGAACCTCTCGGCCGCGGCAATCGCCGAGGGCGCCGGCACAAGCTGCGCCGCCTGCTCATAGGTCAAATAGGCGCAACAGCGCTGGTCGTCCTGTTCCTGCTTTTGCGCCTGCGCCAGGAGGTCGGCGGCCGGCTTCTCGTTCAACACCGCCTGATATCGCGACTCCTGGTGCAGCTTCTCCACGTGCGCTTTAACCTCGTGGTTGAACTCGGGCACGTCCTCGTAGGCCCAGGCCAGGTAATCGAGCTTCTCAAAACCCTCGACAATCTGGTTTTGCGCGAGCAGCTCGTCTCCTTTCTGCATTTCGGCACGCCCCTCGCGGGCCATATCCTTGAGGGCCGCTTTGGCGGCGGCGTTGTTCTTGTCCTTGGGCCGGGCCAGCGCAACTCGCAAGTATAACGTGGCCGCCAGACGTGGTTTCCCTTCTTTGCGCGCCTGCGCTGCGTAGATCATCCGCTCCTGGTTGTTCTTCGCGCGGCGAATCTTTTCGGCGGCCGCCTCGCGCCGTTCCCAGGCGGCCCGCTGCGCGGCCCAAGCCGCGGCCGCCCCCGCGATCGTCCCCATGCCCCCGCCGAACGGGGACGCGCCGCGGTGACCGCGAGCGAGAACGGGTGCTACTTGCATCGCCAGACCGATCAGACAAACGAGGACGAGGCGAAGCGACTTGGGCATCGAAGATCGCTAGGGGGCGGGTGGCGATACAGACAGGCAGCGATATCTCTATCCATTATTCGCCGGCCCTCCCTGTTGGCCAAATTCGCGGCGAAGAGAAATCGTTAATTTGCCGTCAGGTTGGCTCGACAAAGGGCTGCCTGCCACGCTCCCACGCGGGTCGTCTATCGGTGGGGGCGACATTTGGACTGAAGTTCTCTCTCCATTTTCGCCCGCCGATCCGGGTCAGCCGCCTGCGACGCAGCGATGGCGACTCCCAGCGCCTGGTTCCACTCGGCGATCGCGTCATAAAACTCGGTGATACCGGGGTAGTCGCAGGCGTCGAGGCTCAGCGGCTGGCTCGCCGGCCTGTGTCCGTGCCCGAGCAGATCGAGGCTGTCGGCCATTTGCAGATCAGGCCAGTTGTGCAGCTTGGCGTGGCAAGACTCCAGGCGACGGAGAAGCTGCTTCACCTTCTCGGATGCGTCGTCCATTTCCCGCATGCCCTGGTCGAAACGATGGTTGACGTTTTTTTCGCTCACACGTCTTCCTTTCTTGTTCGCGCCGCGGCCGTCTCCCGCGATCTCTGGCGAAGAAAGGCGAGGCCCGTCCTCGCGCCAAGCGACCGCCAGGTGGCGGAGTTCGCGACCTCGGACGGACGGTCGCCTCCGGATCCGGTCGGGGCTCAACAAAAGAAAGCCACCCAAAGGCAGCTTAGCACCACGCGGTCAACGGCGAGGGGAGGAAAATTCCCCACGTTTCCGGCGGAAGTATCGCCGGCAGCCCCGTCTTTACGGCGTCATCGCCACGCTCGTGTCCTGCTCGACTTCAATCAGCCGATCGATTTCCACGCCCGGCACCACCTGGCGGGTGCCGTCCGGCCAACGAACCGTGAGGCGATCGACCTTCTCCGCATCGCCCAGGCCGACCGTCACGGGCAACTCGACCTGCGAAAGGTAGCTACGGGTGGCCATCACCTGGCGAACCAGCGTCTCGCCGGCGACTTCAACCTCAACCCAGGCCCCCAGGGCGTCATGGTTGGCCCGCGTGCCGCGAAGCTTGACGCGCAGCCAGTGGTGTTTCTGCGCCTGGTCATTGCGCAGCAACCGGGGGGAGCTGCCAATAGCCGTGATCAGGATGTCGAGGTCGCCGTCGCCGTCGATGTCGGCATAGCTCGCGCCGCGCCCCACCAGAGGCTTGGAAAAATCGTCGCCGCAATTTGCTTCGGGCACAAGCATAAACTCGGACGCGGCCTCGCCGCCGCAGTTCCAGAACAGGTGGGGCGGCTGCTCGTAGTGCTGGCTCTGCTGCACCTTCTGGATGTCTTCTTCCAGGTGGCCGTTGGCCGTGAACACGTCGAGCCGCCGGTCGAGGTCGTAATCGAAGAAGAACAAGCCAAATTTGAGGTTCAACCGTGAAGGGGGACCCAGGCCGGTGGCCACCGCCTCGTCGATGAACATCGGCATCTCATTGGGCACGATCTCGCCCTGCGTCACGTAGAGGGCCGTCGGTTCGTTGGAGAAATTGCCGATGGCGATACCGATGGTGTGGCTGTTGCGGAAGCAAGCGCAGTCGAGCCCCATCGCGCCGCGGGCCTTGCCGTCGAGATCGAACGCCACGCCGGCGAGCGCCCCCACCTCACGGAAGGTGCCGTCGCGCTGGTTCTGGAACAGCAGGTTTTGCACCGTGTCGTTGGCCACCACCAGGTCGATCCAGCCGTCGCTGTTCAGGTCGACCGGCGCCACGCCCAGCGACTTGGCCAACGGCACGCCCGTGTCTTTGTTGGTCGCTTGCACGCCTGAAGTCGACGACACGTCGGTAAATCTTCCCTGGCCGTCGTTGCGGTAAAGATAGGGGAACGCGCCCTCGAAAACGTCGGGGCGGCAATAAGCCCGGCCCTCTCCTTTGAGCGTGCAGTGGAGGCCCAGATCGATCTCCTTGCTCCACTTCACATAGTTGGCCACGAACAAGTCCAGGTCGCCATCGTTGTCGAAATCGAGCCAGCCGCAGCTCGTGCTCCACGAGTTTGCTTCGCCGGCTACGCCCGCCTGCTGGGTCACCTCGCGAAACGTTCCCTGCTCGTTGTGAAACAGGCGGTTCGGGCCGACGGCCGAAATGAATACGTCGACCCAGCCGTCGTTATCGTAATCCCCCACGGCCACCCCCATGCCATACAAATTGACTGCGAGTCCGGAGTCGGCTGTGACATCGTCGAAATTCCCCCGGCCGTCGTTGCGGTACAGGGCACAGGTGGGCGTCGCCGCGCCCTCCGGCTCGTGGCCCGGCCAATAGGTAGAATTAATGAGCAGGAGATCTTGGTCGCCGTCGTTGTCGAAGTCGAAGAACGCGCAGCCTCCGCCCATCGTTTCAGGGAGCAGCTTGTCGCCATACGCACCGTTGACGTGGACGAACGTAATGCCCGAGGCACGGGTGACGTCGGTGAAGTGGACCTGCGGAATGACGACGTCCTCGGCGTCGCGCAGCTCGGCCACGACGGGCTTGTGCTGGTCCGTCGGCGCTACCGTCGGCTGGCGAGTCCACCAGAAATAGCCGCCGCCGGTCGCCGCGGCCACAACCAAGATGGCCACGATCGACCAGCGGAAGGCCTGACCGATGATGGCATCGTCCCTTTCGAGTTCGTCGGGCTCGATGTTCGGATCCATTTTACCCGCGTTTCGGCCTTCGTCTGTCACTCGCCTCCTCCTGTGGTTGGGCGGTCCTCGCCGACCCTTTTCTCTGCGACCTGGGTTTTCTCGGTGGCCGGTTTATGGGCCAGCCCCGGTGCCCCCTCGCGGTGTAACGAATACACCACCACCGACTCGGCGGCGCGGTTGGCCGCCGGATACTTCTGCCGAGCTAGCGCCATGGCGCGGTCGCCGGCGTTGTCGTCCAGCTTGTACCGCAGGTGTGATTCACGGTGCTTTTCGGCCTTCACCTTGTCGCCAAGCTGGGCGTAAAGGTGCTGCAAGTTGAAGTGCGCCGCCACGTTCTCGCTGTCGAGCTTTAGCGTCTTTTCAAACTGCTCGACGGCCTGACGCAAGTAGTCCTCTCGCTGTGCCTTTCGCTTTGCGCCATGCGATTGCTTGGCCAGGTCGAAGAGCGTCTGCCCAAGCAGGTTGATCACCTCGTAGTCGAGGCTGAAGTCGAACTTGCGGTCGATCATAGCCTGCGTTTTCTCCTGAAGCACGCTGCGGAAATTCTTTTCGGCCTCGACCAAATGCCCCTGCTGGCGGTTGATCTGACCGCCGAGCCAGTTCATGGTCCAGGACGGCGCCCGCGGGTCGGTATGCTCGGCCGCCCGCTTCAGCGCGTGGACGGCCTCGTCGAGCCGACCCTCGGTGAAATAGACCCTCGCCAGGTTGAGGGGACCATCGTAGCGCCCCAGTTCCTCGACCCGCTTGAAGGCCTCCTCCGCCTGCTTCAATTCGCCCTTCGCGCCACCCTGGCCCTCCAACAGCAGGCCGATGCCGTAGTCGTTCCAGCGCTGCCAGGGGTCAATCTTTGACTCGGCCGCATCAGCACCGCCTTCCACGCCTTCCACCGGCAACGTCACGCGGTCGACCGCCAGGGTGGTCACCGGCAGGTCGTTGCGAAACGGTTCCCCCGGTGTGTAGCCGCGAATCGGATTGTCCCCCGGCTTGGCCGAGCGGGTGACGTAGTCCATGTACCGCTTGTCGAACTTGCGGTACTGGAGCTTCATCTCGATCGTCACCGGTGCCGCCAGATCGCCGGGAAGCCGCAGTTCGTAGTGCACGACCTGCCCTGCGCCGGGGGGTATCTGGTGGTTGTAGAGCGGCACGAAGATGTCTTGCGGATTGCGGCGGTCGATGCGATTCCCTTCGCGGTCGAGCATGAACACGTTGACGAAGTGCGACCAGGGGTCGACCTCGCTATCCTCGCCGATTCCTCCGTTGCGGCCAATCACCCGGTCGCCGCTGGTCACGGTGACGTCGACCCAGACTTCGTTCGAGTCGACCGTCCCTTGAGTGAATAGGTGGCCCACCTTCAGTGTGCGGATCACCGTCTCCAGCAGGTATCGCTGGCCCGGTTTGAGTGCCGGCAGCTCCGGCCGAAGCGGCGCCATCAATCGGCCGTCGATGCCACCCCCTTCGCGTAGGCCGAAGATATCGACCCGCATCACTCCTTCCAGGAACTTTTGTTCCGCGGCAAGCGCCTCAGGCGCCTTGTTGAACCAGGCCAGTCCCGTGTTGGCCGCGGGGAAGAAGTGGCTGTGGATGCTTAGCTCCTTGGCGTCGGCAAACAGCTTGGCGCCAAAATCGTTCGACTTCTCGAGCGGCATGTGGCATTCGGAGCAGTTGGTCTTGGCCTTGTCGGGGTAATAGAAGCTGCGGGCCCCATGCCCCGACACGCCGCTGAGCAGGTACGGATCGTAATGGTTCTGCCCGCGCAAGAAATCCTTGTAGTGCGTCACGTCCTTGGGCAGGTTCACCTTGTGGCACGTCGAGCAGAACTCGGCCGTCTTATGAAAATCCTTCAAGAAGGTTTTCTTGTGGAACGACGGCTTGGCCTTGATGAGCTGATTGTTGACGTATTGCAGAACGGGATTCTTGCTGAAGGCGAACGGATAGTGGATCGGTTCTTCGATCGTGTAGTCGGCGTTGCCGATCGTGCTGTCGACGTTGGTGATGGCGTGGCAGACGGTGCAGGTGATGCCGGCCTGCGAGGTCGGGTCCTTGACCACGTCGAAGGCGGGGTTGTCGAACGCACCGCTGAAGAACGGCACCGGGTCGTGGCAGCCGGCGCACCAGCGCGAGGCTTGCACGCTGCCGTCTCGCTTCAGGGCCACTTCGCGCGTCTCGCGCACGCTGGCCAGGTAGGCCGGGTTGTTGAAAGAACTAAAATGATGGGCGCTGTGGAACCAGCCCTTGAACGCGTCCTGGTGGCACTTGAGACAGTATTCGTCCATCATCAGCGTTCCGGCCGGGATGAAATTGCCGGTCGCGGTGATCGCGTCCGACGGCTTGAAATACTTCTCGCCGTCTTTGGGGCCGGCCACGTTCCACTTGCGCGGATCCTGCGTGTGCAGACCGAGCATCGCCAGCACGACGACGCCGACCACGCCCGCGTAGGCGAAGCCGACCTTCCACTTGATGCGCGGGCCGGCCAGGCGGTGCAGCCAGTAAAGCCAGGCGGCCACCAGCGGACAGGCGACGTGCAGCCAGTAGACGACAAGCCGTGCCTGCGGCTGCCGCAGCTCAAAGAAGCCCGCGATCCGCGTGAGCAAAACGCCGGTCACCAGGACGAGTATCGAAACGGCGAAAAGCGCGTAACCGACGCTCACCGCGCGGCGGTTGCGGCGGTTCCACGAGTTGAGCATGTGGACCACACCGAACAAGATGAACGGAACGATGAGGACGAAGCCCAACACCAGGTGCCCCAGGAACATGTATTGATAGAAATAGTTCTGGTACGTGTGGCCCGTAAAGGCTTCCAGGGCGGTGATGCTGGCCAGGTAGCCGCTGTTGGCGCCCAACAGCGCCAGCAGCGCGAACACCAGATAAAGCAATTGGCGCAGTCGTGGACCGACTGCCCGAACGTATTTTTTTGGCGCCGGCCGTGGTTCCGGCGGCGCGGTCGAGGCGGTGGTCATAGTAAGAAGCGTGCGATGAAGAGACGGTTATGAGAAACAGCCCCGCTGGCGCTTGGCGCAGCTCCGCGGGTGAAACTTGAAGGAGCGAGCTAGCGCACCCGCGTGCGAATGGCAAGCTGGCAACCCAGCGGCGCGCGGACACTTCCACCGAGCCGGTTCAGCCGCCCTGTCTCGGAGGGTGTTCGATCGGCCGATGATAACCATCAAGCGATCGCGGGCTGGCAGGGAGAGCGAACCAGCTTGCCGCATGCGATGGCGGCTCGAAGACGATGGGGCAGAGAGCGTGGTCACCCGATCGCGCTGTCACGAGATCGCGCGATGGACCGGCCGGCGCGGGAAGATGGCGCTGGCAATCGGGACCTCGGCAACCGGCAATGGGGACGGACGGGCGGGCCGGCCGATCGGCATCCGCATGGCCGGCCAGGAACTGCCCACCGTGAATAGCCACATAGTCCCCACATGAGGCGTGCAGTTCGTCCGCCGTGCAGGCAGCGAGCACCGCCGCCAACGCGAACGGCGCCAATCGTTGCGCAGCGATCAGCCGTGTCCAGTAGCTAGGAGATGACGGCCGCAGGGCAATCACAGGTCGTTGCCAACAAGTCTATATCACGGGCGGACTTGCCCAAATATCGGAGATCTTGATTCTAGAACCCTTTCCGTGCCCCGTCAAACACTGCAACGCGTCGGTTGATGCCGCTTGAGAAGGGGATTACTACGGCCCAGGTCACCGGCTTTCCCATGGGGCGAGGACAACGCCACTGCGGGTGGAAGGTCCACTGCGGGCCGGTAGAATGAATGAGCCGCGGGCAGTTGATTTTTGATCGCCGCACGTCCACCCAAGGAGGATCCGGTCATGGCCACCGCCACCCGCCCCGAAAAGAGAATTCAGCCCAAAGTCAAACACACCGAATGCTTCATCGACGGCAAATGGGTGCCGGCCGCCAGCGGCAAGACATTTGAAACCATCAACCCGGCCACCGAGGAGGTCATCGCCCAGGTGGCTGAAGGCGACGCCGAGGACGTCGATGCGGCGGTCGCCGCGGCCCGCGATGCCCTGGAGAACGGCCCTTGGAGCAAGATGGACGCGCGAGACCGCGGCCGCTTGCTGTATAAGCTGGCCGATCTCATGGAAGAAGAGCTCGACGACCTGGCGGCGCTGGAAACGCTCGACAACGGCAAGCCGATTCGCGACGCCAAGGGGGCCGACCTGCCCCTCTCGATTGACTGCCTCCGCTATTACGCCGGGTTTGCCGACAAGATCCACGGACAAACGATTCCCGTCCGCGGCAACTATTTCACCTACACCCGGCGCGAGCCGGTGGGCGTGGCCGGGCAGATCATCCCCTGGAACTTCCCGCTCCTGATGGTCTGCTGGAAGTGGGGCCCGGCGCTGGCCGCCGGCTGCACGATCGTGATGAAACCGGCCGAGCAGACCCCGCTAAGCTGCCTGAGGCTGGCGAGGCTGGCGCAAAAGGTCGGCATTCCCGACGGCGTAATCAACGTCGTTCCCGGCTACGGCCCCACGGCCGGCGCCGCCGTGGTCAAGCACCCGGGCGTCGACAAGGTGGCCTTCACAGGCGAGTATCGCACGGCCCAGATCATCATGCGCGACGCGAGCCAGACGCTTAAACGGCTGACGTTCGAGCTGGGTGGTAAGAGCCCCAACATCGTCTTTGCCGACGCCGACCTCGACGCCGCAGCCGCCGGCTCGCACTTCGGCCTGTACTTCAACCAGGGGCAGTGCTGCTGCGCCGGTAGCCGGTTGTTCGTGGAAGAAAAGGTCTACGACAAATTCATCGAGAAGCTCGTGGGCATGAACAGGAGCCGCAAGCTGGGCGACCCGTTCGACCCCGGCACCGAGCAAGGGCCGCAGGTCGACAAGGCCCAGTTCGACAAGATCATGCACTACATCGGGCTGGGCAAACAGGAGGGAGCACAGTGCCTGACGGGCGGCAATCGCTTCGGCGAGCGCGGCTACTACATCGAACCGACCCTCTTCGCGGGCGTGAAGGACGAGATGGCCATCGCCAGGGACGAAATCTTCGGCCCCGTGCTCTCGGTGCTGAAATTCAAGGACGTGAACGAGATCGTCGATCGGGCGAACAACACGACCTACGGATTGGCCGCCGCCGTCTGGACGCGCGACGTCTCCAAGGCCCACTACCTGGCGGCCAAGATCAAGGCCGGCACCGTATGGATCAACTGCTACGACGTCTTCGACGCCGGCGCCCCGTTTGGCGGTTTCAAGATGTCGGGCATGGGCCGGGAACTGGGCGAACGCGGACTCGAAGCCTACACCGAGACGAAGACGGTGACCGTGAGCTTAGGGTAGTGCGCAGGCTTGCCTTCGGAGATGCGCTCCGTCGCTGCAACTCAGACGTAAGTTTTGCAAATAGCCACGGATGAACTCGGATAAACACGGATTAAGCGGCTGAATTCAAAAATGCCATGATCGAGAAGGAACCGCACGCGTACACGTCAACGCGTTAACGGCTGCCCCCTCGAACACGCTGGCGCGCCGTCTTCTTGGAAAAAGTGACGAGAAGTCTTTGGCAATCCCCCTTGCCATCAAATGCCATCGATGGGCAATAAGTCCTTTCATCCGTGTTTATCTTCCTTCATCGGTGGCTAATCACGTGGACCCCGGCCGGCGGTTACGTCTGAAATGATCTCGAGTCGTAGGGTACGTCGAAACCTCACAGGCGCCTTTCGCTGCCGGTTCAACAACGGTCCTGCAAGTGGAGAACATCGCCGCGCGCGAAGCTCCTGAAGTGAGTTCTTCACACGCCGCCGGGCAGGAACTGAAAACCTCGTTGCAGCCAACGCAGATAGAGGGCGCCGGTGAACTGTTGGATTCGCTGCCGTTGAGCCGCCTGTACCCCGTCCGTCCAATGGTCGATCTGTTGGAAGGGCAAAGCGGGGTTGCCGGGCAAGAGTCCCGCCAGATCGCGGGTGCTGCTCCGCTGCCAAACGGGCCAGTACAGCAAGTCGTCAAGCTGCTGGTCGATGAAGGCCGTGCGGTCCGGCTCGCCGAGTGATGCGTAGCGATCGGCCCGTTCGAGCAGCCAGGCGCAAGCCAGCTCGCGAAAATTCTGGAGAAGCCGGTCGCGACCCTGCTGGTCGAGCCCCGCCAAGTCGTGCTGCCAGTCGGCCCCCTGCCGGAAATCTTCGGCCAGTCGGCGGGCCAGACGCAGCTTGGTGTGCGTGAATTCCCCAGACAGATCGCGCCGGGAAAGCCATTCAAAAAGCTGCTCGTGGTCGAGTTGATCGACGGGCCGCACCGGTCGGGTGGCCGCGTCACGCAAAGAGCCGAGACAAACGGCGGTCAATCCGGCGAGGACCGCCAGCGAAAGCCAGTCACGTACATGTCTCATCCCCTGTCCATCCCTCATCTTGACTCGAAACGGCCGGCGCGTCAGGCTACCCTCTCGATATTCTACGCCAACCCGCCGTAGAGCGAGAAGCACTCCGCACCACCAGGAGCCCCAGGGATGGACATTGGCTCACTATTTGTTGTCGTCTTGGCCCTCTCCGGACAAGTTCGGCAGCCCCCGGCCGATACGCAGCAGGCCGAGCAACAAGAGTCCGATTTCGATAGGTCAATCGAAGAGGCGGATGATGCCGCCGACCCGACCGGCGCTCCAGATCGGCCGGGAAACGCGACGGAGCCGGCGGAGCGCAAATCCGCGGCCGCAGATCGAAGAGCCGTTCGGGCCAAAGAGCCTCCGGCCGACGCCGGTGGGTCGTCTGCTGCCGGCGAGGCCGAAGACGACCTGACGCCGCTACAAGACGTGTCGTCCAAGCCGGGCACGGCCGACGCCCTGCTGCAATGGCTCGCCGAGGGGGACACGGCGCTGGAAGGTAAGCGGGTGGCGCTCGTCGACTTGCTGTCGCGGGTCTACGACCGCCCGCAGCAAGCGATCATCGTGGCGGCCTACTGGAAGCTCTCGGCGGCAGTGGCGGAATACCGAATTGCCGCCGACGAGGTGCTGCGGCTGGAGCAACTATTGCCGCCCGCCGAAGCATCGGGCAAACACGCCAGCGACCCCGTGCTGGAAGCCCACCTGGCGGCAGCCGAGGCTCGCTTGCGCGAAGCCGAGTTGGCGGCCGTGTCGCAACAATTCGCTCTGGCCGAGCAGATGCGTCTGCCGGCCAACGAGCCTTTGCCGCTGGCCAACGACCTGCCCCACGCCGGCGCCTATCGCACGTTTTTCCAGGAGCGCTATTCGCGCACGGCGCCTCCACGCAGCCACCTCATCGACCGGACCCTTCCCCTGTTGCAGCGCTCGGTCGAGTTGCGGGCGGCGGCCGCGGTTTCGGCAGCCGACAGCGCCGAGGCCGAGGCTGAAGCGTATCACGCCGGCCAACTCGACCTGCTGGCGGCCGTCGACCGTGTCGGAGAATTGACCAGACAGCGGCGCGCTTTTGTCGCGGCCGTGCGAGACTACAACCTCGACATTGCCGAATACGCGCTGAGCGTCGCGCCGGCCGCGCTCACCAGCGCGCAGCTTGTGGGGATGCTTATTGGCCCGCCGCGCACCGCCCCCGCGAGCAACGTTACGCAGCCCAAGCAGGTGGCCGAAGAGCCGAACGGCGTCAAGGCGGCCGGGTTTAACGCTCCAATCACGGGATCGAACGCGACGCCGACGCTCGCCCCTCCGCAACCGGGCTCGTCTGGCGGAACACGGAAAAAGCAAGGCGACCAACGCGGCGGAGCGCCGGGCGGGAGGAGGCGGCCGAGCGATCAGAACGAAAGTAGCCAGACAAGACCGACGATCAAGAGTATCTCGCCTGGCGCCACAAGCCGCGGCGAGACCATCGCACGACGCCACGTGGCCGGCAAGCCGCCTGAGGGAACAGGACGATACGACGCGGTTGCCGACGACGACAGCGGGCTCACGATGGATGCAAGGGCCTCGGCTCCGGTTGACCAGGGACTGTACGGCGCCTTGGCAGGCCTCTCACCGCTCAAAAGGGCCCAAGAATTGTCGGCCACGCTTCACTGGGACCGTCAGGTGACGGCCGAGCAGGGTACACCGACGAGCCTGGCAGACGCCCTGGCCGCTGCCGCCGGCCCCAACAAGCGGGCCTTGGTCCAGGCGTATTGGGGTGGGCGCGAGCAGATAGCGGCGGCGCAGGTCGTCGCCCAGGAAGCAGATCTCCTCAAGTCGCTGCAAGCGGCGGCGCTGTCACTGCACGACCAGCCGGGCGGGGCCGAGGCGATGCTGCGGTTGAGGACCGCCCAGCTTTCGGCCGACGCCGCGGAGCAGGAGGCAGCCATCGGCGTCCTCAGCGGCCAGTTTGATCTGGCCCAGCTCATGCGCCGGCCGCCCACCGGTCCTTGGCCCTGGCCGGTCACCCCGCCGCACGCCGGCGGCTATCGGCTCAAGCTCGACGAGCAGTCGAGCGCCGTCCAGCAAGTCTCCTTGGTGCGGCAGGTGAGCAAGGCAATCCCTGCGCGCCAGGAGATTCTGCAACGACATGCCGACGCCGTGGTTGCCGCCGACGCGGCGCGCGTCGAGTTTGCGCTTGGCTTTGAACAGGGCACCCGCCGCCTGTCGGACGCTTTGGCCGCCGTGCGCGAACTGTCGAACGAGACACTCGCGTTCCTCGACGCCCAGACGCAATACAATGTCCAGTTCGCCGACTACGTGATGGCCGTCGCGCCGCCGGGAACCCCCGACGCTACCCTTGCCGGGGTGCTCGTGGTGAGCCGATGAGGTAGAATTGCCTCACCCGTCAGGTCCCGCATTCTACCAGCGCGCAAAGCATGCTCGATTCGCCCGCCGAGCGCAAATCTCCGTTGAAGATTGGTTCCGTCATCGTCGATCCGCCCATCCTGCAGGCGCCGATGGCCGGCTTCACCAACTATGCCTACCGGCAGATCGTGCGGCAATTCGGCGGGGCGGGGCTCCAAGCTACGGAAATGGTCAGTGCCAAAGGCTTTCTGGCCCAGGGGGAGCGGCGCCAGGAACTGCCCGACCGGCTGTGGGGCGTGAAAGAAGAGCCGCGGCCGCTAGCCGTGCAGATCTGGGACAACGACCCTGGCATTCTGGCTGAAGTCGGCGCCGTGCTGGCTCACGAGTTTGGCGTGAGCGTCGTCGACATCAATTTCGGTTGCCCGGTGAAGCAGGTCACCGTCGATGCCCACAGCGGCTCCTACCTGTTGCGGTTTCCCGATCGCGTGGGCCGGATTGTTGAGCGGGTGGTGGCCGCCTGCGCGCCGACCCCCGTGACGGCCAAGATTCGTCTGGGTTGTTCGCGCGACAACGTCACGGCGCCCGAAATCGCCCAGACGGTCGAAGGGGCCGGCGGCTCAGCGCTCACCGTCCACGGCCGCACGGCGAAGGATTTCTTTCAGGGCTCCGCCGACTGGGATCAGATCTCGGCGCTCAAAGATCACCTGAAGCGCATCCCGTTGATCGGAAACGGCGATCTCGACAGCCCGCAGAAGGTGGTGGCCGCTTTGAGGCGCTACCGCGTCGACGGCGTCATGATCGCCAGGGCGGCGCTGGCCAAGCCCTGGTTGTTTCGTCAAGCGGCGGCGGCGCTGGCGGGCGAGCCGATCCCGCCCGATCTCACCCTGGAGCAAGAGCGGTGCCTGATGCTGCACCACTACGACCTCGTGGCGCAGCGTTTTGGGCCCGACAAGGGAACCATACTCATGCGCAAGTTCGCCTGCTGCTACGCTCAGGGTCGGGCGGGAGCGCGTGCCTTCCGCACCCACGCGGCCCGCGTGAGTACGCCTGCCGAATTCCACTATGTGGTCGAACGCTATTTTCCACGAGGCGACTCGTCGGCCGAAGACGGCGAAAGGGCTGGGGCGTGCGCCGGTCTCGCGGAGTCGATCTGAGAGCGTAGCCTGGGCAAGCGAACCCGATCGTACCTCTAAAACCCGCGGGGCGGTTTGGGCATGGCCGATTTGCGGCGCACGTGGGTGACGAGCAGATAGTTCGAGCCTTGGTATTCGGTCAGTGTCCCCGTGACGAACCATTCGATCACCTCCGGACTGGCGGCAACCGCTTTCGCCACCCGTTGGAGATTGAGGTTCTCCAGCCCGATGTACGTGGTGCCGTCGGAGGCGTTGAACGCCACTCGATTCCCGGACAGAGTAAACCGTCCCGGCTCGTCGCGTAGCGGGGTCCCTTCCCGGCGGACCTGAAGCCTGGCGTCGCCGGGACTTGTGGCGGCCGGCATGTCGGTGGGCGTCGCCCGCGCGGCGTCTCCGGCCAGCACCCAGCTTCGCCATTGGGCGGCCAGCGCGGCCAGGCCGAACAGGACGCACAACGGAACAAACAAACCGTGTACCGGTCTATGCGTGCTCATCGCAGTCGCTAATGGTCCCCGCCGGGCCCTTTCATCGCCAAGGCGTGCAGGATCAAGACGGAACCGATCGACATCAGCGCCCAGCCGAGCGATTCGGGCGGTTTGATCACCTTCCGCGACGGCGCGGTAACCGCTTGAAAAATCGGGCGGATATTCGTCGCGCTGAGCGGTTCCGAGCGGGAATTGAGTAGGCGCGTGCTTTCTTCGTTGAGCACGTAGGAATCAACCATGCGGAGCTGAATGCCCAACAGGAGCAGGACCACGCCTGCCATGAAATAGTGGTTGCGATTCAGTTCCATCCGCGCACCTGCTGCGCCTTCCGGGCTTGCCGCCTGGCCCGGCGAGCTGCCGGGCTGTGTCGTTGGCGGGGCTGTCTCTCTGTGTCGGTTATCGAACCGGGTCGGGGAGCCACTCCAGACCACCGGCTCGGATAACGATTATGTCCGTCGAATAGAGCCTGCAGGGCGGGTTGCGACAGAAATACCGTCTACCTTGACCGGGCGCAGAACGGTATCCTACCGTTTTCGCGGGACGTTCTTCTGGAAATGGCCCTTCTGGAAATGGCCGTGCAAGAGCAACCGAATCTGATCTTGCCGCGCGCGATGTTGCGTGCCTGCCGCAAGAGTTTGCGCCGCTCCAAAGTCGCCGACACCAGCGGTCAAGAGATGACCGGTGGCTCGCTTCTGATGCGCACGCTCATCTTCCGGCGGCTGCTGCTGCGGGAAGTGCTTAAGCCGGATGAGACACACGTCGGCCTGATCCTGCCTCCTTCGGCCGGCGGCGTGCTGGCCAACGCGGCCGTGACGCTTGCCGGTCGTGTGAGCGTCAATCTCAACTACACGGTTTCCTCCGACGTGATGAATTCGTGCATCCGGCAAGCCGGAATTCGCCACGTGCTGACCAGCCGACGAGTGATGGAAAGGCTCCACTACGACCTGCCGGCGGAGCCCGTCTATTTGGAAGAGCTGCGCAATAAGGTCTCGCTCGCCGACAAAATCTCGGCGGCGGCCGCGACGTACTGCCTGCCCGTCGCACTGCTGGACCGCCTCTTGGGCCTGACGCGCGTCAGGCCGGACGACGTGCTGACCGTGATCTTCACCTCCGGTTCGACCGGCGAACCCAAGGGGGTGATGCTAAGCCACGCGAACGTTGGGGCGAACATCGACGCCTTCGACAAATTGGTCCGCCTTTCGGATAACGACGTCCTGGCCGGCGTCCTCCCTTTCTTCCATTCCTTCGGCTATACCACCACGCTCTGGACGGCGTTGACGCTTCCGCCCAAGGGCGTGTACCACTACGACCCGCGAGACGCCCGCCACGTGGGCGAAATGTGCGGCAAGCATCGGGCCACGATCCTCATTGCCACCCCCACTTTCCTGCGGTTCTACATCAGGCGGTGTCAGCCAGAAGATTTTGCAGCGCTCGACGTCGTCCTGGCCGGCGCGGAAAAGTTGCCGAAGGAACTATGTGACGCCTTTGAGCAGAAGTTCGGCGTGCGCCCCGTGGAAGGCTACGGAACCACGGAGGCGGCGCCGGTGATCGCCGTCAACGTTCCGGCCAGCCGTGCCGCCCAAAAAACGCAGGTCATGCTGCGCGAGGGAACGGTGGGCCGCCCGCTGCCCGGCGTTGAGGCCAAGATCGTCAATTCTGAGACCGCGAAAGAACTCGGCGTCAACCAGCCGGGAATGCTCTGGGTCAAGGGACCTAACGTCATGGCCGGGTACCTGGGGCAGCCGGAGAAGACGGCGGAGGTGATTCGCGACGGCTGGTACAAAACGGGCGACATTGCAGCCATCGACGAAGACGGTTTCATCCGCATCACCGGCCGCGAAAGCCGTTTCTCAAAACTCGGCGGCGAGATGGTGCCGCACTTGAAGATCGAGGAAACGATCCAGCAAATCATCGGCGCGGGAGAAGACGAGGTCAAGGTTGCCGTAACGGCTGTCCCCGACGAACGTAAAGGCGAACGTCTGGTGGTGCTGCACGTTCCCTTGCAACAGACCCCCGATGAGATCTGCAAGGGTCTCTCCCAGGCCGGACTGCCAAATCTGTGGATTCCCTCGCCCGACAGTTTTTGCCAGGTCGACGAGATCCCCGTGCTCGGCACCGGCAAGCTCGACCTGAAGGGGGTGCAGACCCTGGCGAAAGAGAAATTCGCCAAGAGCAGAGGCGAGCAGGGAACGGCCGCATGACCGCTCAGCGTCTCGGCGTTCGATGGCTCTTCGTCGTACTCCTCGCGCTGCCCTGCCTTGGGATACCCTGCCTTGCGGACGCGAGCCAGTCGGCAAAGGTTTTTGTCGTCCTCTGGTTCGACACGGAAGACTATCTTTTGCCGGCCAGCGACGACGCGGCGCTGCGGCTGGCCGAATTTCTCAGTGGCGAAGGGATCCGGGCGACCTTCAAGGTGGTGGGAGAAAAGGCCCGCACGCTGAAGCGGCGCAAACGGTACGATGTGGTCGAGGCGCTCAAGAAACACGAGATCGGCTACCACTCGAACTGGCACAGCGTGCAGCCGAGCCCGGCCATGTATCTGTCGGACTTAGGTTGGGACGACGGCGTGGCGGAGTTTGAGCGGCGCGAGCGACCCGGCCGTGACGACGTGGAGAAGATCTTCGGACAGGCTCCCACCTGCTACGGGCAGCCGGGAAGCTCCTGGGCACCGCAGTCGTTTGGCGCCATGCGGCGCTGGCAGATGCCGGTCTACCTCGACGCCGGCAGCCACCTGGGGCTCGACGGCAAGCCGCACTACTATTGCGGCATTCTCACGCTTTACAAACTGACACATACCTTGCGCACCGGCCTGGCGGGCGATAACGACCTGCGCGAAGCGGAAGATCGGTTCCGGAGCGCGCGGGACGCCTTGCGAGCCGAGGGGGGCGGCATCGTGAGCATCTTCTATCATCCGTGCGAGTTCGTGCACAAGGAATTCTGGGACGGCGTAAACTTCCGCGCCGGTGCCAATCCTCCGCCGGAGAAATGGAAACAGCCTCCCCAGAAGACCGCCGCGGAGTCAGCTACCGCCTGGCGAACGTTCGAGGCGTATATCCGCTTTATCCGCGGTTTCGACGAGGTGCGATTCGTTACCGCGTCCGAAGCAGCTCAGCTTTACCGCGACCGGGCCCGCGGCCGTCCATTCACGGCCGACGAAATCAAGGCCGTCGCCGCACGCGTGACGAGCGAAGTCACCTTCCAGCGACACGACGATTTTGCGTTGGCGGCGAGCGAGACGTTCGTCTTGCTGAACCAGTTTGTCGCCGCCGGCGGCAAGACAGAAAGTGAACCGATCACGCTCAATCTCGCACCGTTCGGCCCTGCCGAGCCTCGGCCTCCGCTTGTCGGCGAGCAGACGGTCGACTGGTCGCAATTCGTGCGGACCGCCAGCGACGTCACCGCCTTTGTGCGGCAGCACAACCGGGTGCCGAGCACCGTCTGGCTGGGAAGCGCGCCCGTACCCCCGGACAGCTACCTGGTCGCGCTGGCGGAGGCGGCGACCGCGATAACCAGGGCGGGAAAGCCGCCCGAATCCGTCACACTCAGGCCCGCCAGGTTAGCCGCGGCGGCGTACGTCTCCGACGACCGTGCCGAGCTCTGGAGCTGGGTGATTTTTCCGCCCGGCTTTCGGGCGCCGGCCATGATGGAGCTCGCCAGGCGTCAAGCCTGGACCATCAAGCCGGCGATACTGGCGGAATAACTGTATCCCATTGATCTGGGATACAGCGGGCCTATTCCTTTTTGTCAAGGTTCCGGGCCAGCTCGTCGTCGTTCACCTTGCAATCGACGCCCTCAGGCGGAACGTCGAGTTTGGCCACCCAGAACAGGGCGTTCAAGACGAGCTTACGGAAATCGTGGTTGCCCCAGTTGCGGTGAAAATGCCCGCCCGTGAAGCCAAAGCCGCGACCGCCGTCCGGGCGCTCGGTCGTCCAAGCCACGATTTCGGCACGCCCTTGAAAGGCCTTTGAGGCATCGTTGCGGCGGACATCGTCCGGGGGCGTCGCCACGAGGATAGGGTTCACCGCGCCCTCACGAAAACGGATGTTGAAATACCATTCGTCGTTGATTTTGAACGGTTTCACCCCGCGCGTGATGGCATGCTGCGGAATCTCCTTGAAATCAGCGTCCCAATGTGGGTTGATCGAAAAGCCCGTCTCATAGTATCCGCCGATCCAGGCCAGCAATTCTGGGCCGCCCCGCTCTTTGGGCACTTCAACCGCGTAGTGGGCGCAGGCCAAGCCAACCCCCTGGTGCATGAGTTCTCCCATCCGCCGCAAATGGTCGGGCTGAATCAGCGGATGCCCGCCGCCGCCGTCCATGTAGAGCAACACGGCGTCGGCGTTGTCGAAAGCGGTCGGGTCGGCCGGCCAGCCGTTGTGATACTCGCCTGGCACGACGTGTTGCGGCCACTGATCGAGGCAATGTCGCAGGATCGTCACGCCGGCGTTGAACTCGTGTTCTCCTTTGCCGTGACTGGGGCGGCCGGCCACGAGCACGATCTTCTTGCGGTTGCCGTCCAGTTTGAGCCGTTTGAGGCGGATGTTCTTGAACTGCACCGTCATCGGCGGGCCAGCGTGAAGCTGCAAGGCCAGGATGCCCGACATTTTTCGCTTCTCGGCGTCGTCGTCGACGACGTCAACCATCTGCTTGCCGTTGATGAAATGCTGCAGATGCTTCCCTTGGGCGATAATCGTGTAATCGTTCCAATCTTCCTTCTTAATCGCCTTTTGTAGTTCGGCCGCATCGCCGAGCGAGCCGGTTGCCTGGGGTTGGTGGTTGCTGCCGATCGTCGTTTTCTGACCGCGCTGGGCGAGGATCCCGCGGCCCCTTTCCTCGTACAGGATGCCGGAGAAACTGTCGCCAGCTTCGATGTCGCCCTGATAGCCGCCGACCACGTGGTTGCCGATGTCGGCGCTGCGGTATTGAATGCCCGAGTTGTGGCCGACGATGCGGTAGGAAAGCCGCAGCTCGAAATCGTCGAGTTCGCCTTGCCGCCAGATGATAAACGTGTTGCCGTTCGTCGGGTTTTCAGGGGTGGTGCGGCCAGTGATCGCGCCATCCTGGACCGACCAGAACTTCGGTTCGCCGTCCCAGCCGTCAAGGTTCTCACCGTTGAAGATCGGCTTGAACCCTGCTTCGTCGTCGGCCGCGGCCGAGTGCTGCGCGTCGGTCGCGATCATGAGCAGGACGAGAGCGAGCGAACGGACGAGGCCGTCAGGGCGAAGATGCTTGGTCATTGCGTCAGGCTGCTTGGAAGTCGAGGTGTTGGTCAAGGGCCGGTTGGGCATATCTTGGCTGGCGGGCCAAGGAATTGCAACAATTCGCCGCATCGGTTTCTGGGCGGTTATTCCCTCTCCCTTTGAAGAGAGGAAGTGCAACGAAGCGCCGCCGAGTGCCCTGCTAGGTGCTCGTGGCCGCGTCGAGCACTTCGGGAGGCGTGAAACGGAAGCCCCGGCTCTGACTGAAGAACTCCAACGGGTTTTCGTAGACGACCTTACGAATCAATGATTCGGGGTGGCCGCGCAGCCGCATGGCCAGGATAAAGTCAGGCACGGCGGTCGGTTTCGACGGCCCCCAGTCACCCGCCGAGTTGACCAGCAGCCGCTCCGGCCCGTACATCTCGACCATATCGACGGCCCGCTGCGGGGTACATTTGCTCACGGGGTAGAGCGTCATGCCCGCCCAGAAGCCGGCTTCCAGCACGGGGCGAACCGTGTGCTCCTCGACGTGGTCGACGAGCACGCGGCTGTGGTCGATGCGGCGGTCGTTGCACAGCATGTCGAGAATCATCCGAGTTCCCTTGTACTTGTCTTCCAGGTGGGGAGTGTGGATGAGGATCTGCTCGTTGGTCTTCATCGCCAGGTCGAGGTGCTCGAGGAAGACGATCGACTCGTTGCGCGTGTTCTTGTTCAACCCGATTTCGCCGATTCCGAGCACGCCGGGACGATCGAGAAACTCGGGAATCATGGCGATCACCTGGCGGGAAAGCTGGACGTTTTCGGCCTCCTTGGCGTTGATGCACAGCCAGGTGTAATGCTGGATGCTGTACCAGCCCGCCCGTTTCGGCTCGAACTCAGTGAGCTGGCGGAAATAATCGCGAAAACCGTCGACACTCCCCCGATCGAAGCCGGCCCAGAAGGCCGGCTCGCTGACGGCCAGGCAGCCCATCTTGGCCAGCGTCTCGTAGTCGTCGGTGACGCGCGAAACCATGTGGATGTGGGGATCGATGTAGTACATGCGTCGTCTACCTTCGTTGGTCGATGGCGTACTCTTTGCGCCAGCCGTCCTGATACGGCAGCGAAAAGATCAACTGCACGCGCTCTGCACGGCCGCAACCGGCTCCGGAAAGGGCGGCCAGCCCCCGCTCGATCAAGCCGCGGCGGGGGTCGGCGGCAGCCGAGCCGTCGGCGCGGTCGATGCGGTCGAGCGCCGCGGCCAACTCCAGGATCTTGGCCCGCATCGCCAGGAATTCGCGGGCCAGCACGTCGGACGCGGAAGCAGGTGCGGACATGAGCAGACTCTCCTGGCTCAAGCGGAGGCGGGCGGCCACAAGTGAAACCGGGGCAATGGGCGACCGGAGCAGTGCAGCCGGGCGTGGTCCGCGATGCAGTGCGGATTGGGCCGGTTCGTCCAGTGTGTACGGAAAAAAGCGATTAATCAAGCCGCCCGTGGATCAGGATCGCAACCCTCGCGACAGCAAAGCGCAATCCCGCGTCCGCGATCCAGGCGAAACAGAACGTAGAGTTCCCATGATGTACCCGCACGAAATATGGCCGCCACAGGCCGACACGGGCTGAGGGAGGCAAGGTGCCGCCGACCGAAGGACTGTCGCTAACTTTCGATCTGCTGTCGCGGACCGGCAACGAGGCCGCGACCGGGGTGCTGCTGGCCGCGCTCGATTCGCGGGAAACGGCCGTCAGCGAGGCGGCGCTGCGCGCCCTCTTGAAGCGTCACAGCCTGGCCGGCCATCAACAGCTTCTGCGAAGGCTGCACCAGCTCGATCCCAAGTGGCGAGAAGTGCTGCTTCAGTACCGGGGCACCATGTCGCATGCGTTGCGCGACGCCCTCTTGTCGGAAGATAGCCAGAGCTGTGCCAACGCCTGCCAGGCGATCTTATGGTTCCACGAATACGACCTGATGCCGGCCTTGATCACCGTGCTGGAAAACGAGTTGAACCCCAACGCCACGCTCGCCGCCGACACCGCCGTGACGCTGGCCGAGATGTTCTACGAAGACCTGGCCGCCACCAGGAACTTCAAGCCTCGGCAAGATCCTCGCGCGCTGCGCGGCCACTTGGTGGCGTCGCTCGAAGCCTCGGTCACGCGGTACGCCCGGCATCGGCGTAGCGAGCCGGTTGAAGCCTTCGCGATTCTGGTGGAGCGAGAGAACGCGACTCTCAAGCAGATCCTGTTCGACCCGCTTCACGCCAGTTACCGCCCGCTGATGGAGATCCTCACGCGCAGCCCCAAGCCGGGGGTGCGGCGTTTGTTGCTTAATTTCCTGGACGACCCACAGGCGCCGTCGTCTGCGCTTAACGCCATTGCCCACCGCAACGACGCGGCGTTCCTCAAAGCGCTGCTCCGCAAGATCGGCAGCGAGCCGTCGGCCGCCGCAAAGCGCAACCTGGCCCGCATCGAACATTTCGTCTGGCTGAAACCGGGTGAGTCCCTGCTCTTTGAGCTGGACGACGCGGCCCAGAACAGCGCGGTCGAACTGCTTATGGCGTCGGGCGTGAACCGCCTAGAGGCGTTTGAAACAATCGCCCAGTTGCTGGTCAACGGCACGGCGGGCGGACGCCGGGCCGCCGCCGCGGCGCTGGCCCAGTTTCACGGCAACGACGCCAACAACCTGGCGATCAAGGCACTCGCCGACGACGACCCCGACGTTCAGGCCGCCGTGCTGGGGCAGTTGCGCGAGCGGGGAATTCCCGGAGCCGTTTCGATTCTGGTGGGTCTGGCCGACAGCCCGCAGCCCGCCGTGAGGCAGGCGGCCAGAGAGAGCCTGTCTGAATTCAGCTTCCCCCGCTACCTGGCGTCCTTCGACATGCTGGAAGACCAGGTCCGGCGCAGCACCGGCCTGCTCGTGCAGAAGGTCGACCCGGACAGCGTGCCGCTTATTCTGGAGGAACTGGCGTCACGCTCCCGGCGCCGGCGGATCCGGGCGCTGCAGGTCGTCGAGGCAATGCAGGTCGTCAAGGAGGTCGAGGACGCGGTGATCGGCGCCCTGAAGGACGAAGACCACCTGGTGCGGCTTGAGGCGGCACGAGCGCTGGGCCAATCGAACACGGTCGAGGCCTGCCTGGCGCTGCGGGAGGCCGAACACGACACGAGCGTTACTGTGCGAGAAACGGCCATCGACAGCCTGGAAAAACTGTCTCGCCGGCGACCCGACTTGGCCATGCTGGCCGACTCCCTGGAAGCCACGCTGGCACAGTCGATCGGGCAAAACGGCCCGGAGCAACCTCATGCATAATTTCTGGACCGGCGGGCTCCCCGCAATCTTTGCCGATCAGCATGCCATCCGCAACGTCATGCGCGGCATGCATCACCACCAGGAGGAATTCGACACCAGCGGGCTAGCCACGGCGCTTCTGTTCTTCTGCCTGTTCTTCGTGAGCGTCTGGGGTATTGCCAGGGTGTTTCTCAGGTCGGCTGGCGGGGAAACCACGAACGATTCGTCTCGCCTGCTGTCCGAACTCTGTCGGGTTCATCAACTCACTTTCAGCGACTGGTGGTTTTTGCGGCGACTTGCCCATTACCACCGGTTGACCAACCCAGCTCTGCTTTTTTTGCAGCCGCACCATTTCGACCCCGCGGTGTGCGGTGAAGCGTGGAAGGGTCAAACAGCCCGGCTGCGCGAACTGCAACTCAGGTTGTTCGCCGGCCTGGCCTCGCCCTATCCGGGTGAACGGTCGAGCGTTTAGCGCACGTTCTCGTCTCATAAGGCTGGTAAGGCGACCCCGGGCAGGCCGTCTCATGTGCGCTCCCTACAAAGCTAGCGATCGTCGGCCGACGGCTCGCTGTCCCCGCCATCGGGACCTTGTTCGTCAGGATTTTCTTCCTCGTTGGGCGTTTCTTGAGCCGTTTCGTCGCTGTCCGTCGACTGTTCGGCATAGGTGGGCTGTCCCATCGGCGATTGCTGGAATGGGACGTCGGCGGAAGCATCGGTTGGGTTACCCGCACCCGGGACGGTCCCCTCCAAGCCGTTCGCCGGCCCAGGCGCAGCTTTCTGATCGGCGACGCCCGACGAATCGGCATCGGGCTTCTTCTCGCCCGCCAGTTTGGCCTGCGCCTGTTCAACGAGCGGCTGCAGCTCACGATTGTCGCCGTAGAGGGTCACGATGCTGTTCCAGATGTTGCGGGCGTCCATGCGCTTCCCCTCTTTTTCGAGCTGATCGGCGTCCTCCAACCGTGACTTGATCAGGTCCACGCGGGTGTTTCGCGATTCCGATTGACTGATCAGTTCTTTGGCACGTTTCTCGGCCAGCATCACGAACGGCCGGTCCTTGCCGGTGGCCGCCACAACGTTGGGGATACTCTTGTATTTGTCATACGCGGTCAGGGCGTCGCCGAAGTCCTCGTAGACCTGGGCGGCGGCATACAGGCGCTCCGCCTCGCAGTCGGCTTTGCCGCGTTTGGCGTGCAGTTTGAGACGCTTCTCGGCCTGCGCCATCTCGAAGCGGTCGACATACTCTCGGGCTCGCAATTCGTACTCTCCGTGCGGATAGCGCGCCAGCAGCGGAACAAGATATTTATCGTGTGCCTCTTTCCATTTGACTTCATCTCCGGAGGCCATCAGGGCGTCGGCCCGCTCGATCAACTGCCGTTCGTTGAGCGGCCACAGTGCCCAGGCTCCGGCCGAGACGACGAGCAGCAAGCAGGCGGCCAGGAACCAGGCCCGCTCGTAAATCGGCACGTTCTTTTTCTTCTTGCGTTTCTTTTTCTTCCCCAGTAGCTCGCGCACTTCTTTGACTTCGCCCTTGTCCTGGCCAACCCGCAAGGCGCTCGGGCCGCTGGTCGCCGCCTGGGCCACACCCGCGCCGGCGAGCGCCTTGTCTCTGGCTTCGCGCAGAGCACGGGCCACGGCCGTGGCGTCGTGAGGCCGCTTGAGCGGATCTTTCTCCAGAAGCTGGTTGACCAGCGCATCGAGCCAGACGGGACAATCCAGCGCGATCGTGGCCACATGCGGCGGCGTTTCCTCCAGGTGCTGGTAGACGAGCTGAGCCATCGTCTCGGCCGGAAAAGGGAGTTTGCCCGTCAGCATCTCGAACATCACACAGCCGAGCGTGTAAAGGTCGGTACGGTGCGAAACGGGCGGATCTCCCTTGATCTGTTCCGGCGCAATGTAGGCCATCGTCCCCAAGGTGTGCCGTGCGGCCGTTAGTTTCTTGCCGTACTGCACCCGGGCGATACCAAAATCGGCGATCTTCACCTGGCCTTGGTCGGTGAGAAGCAAGTTGGCGCTTTTCAGGTCGCGATGAACGATGCTCCATTCGTGGGCGTAAGCCAGCCCGTCACAGACTTGCAGGGCGTAGTCGATGGCGGTTTCCCAGGAGAGGCGGCCGCGGCGGCGGATGAGCCCTGCGATCGAGCCGCCAGTGACCAGTTCCATGACGAGGTAGATCTCGCTCCCTTGCCTCCCTCCGCCGAAGCAGCGGACGATATTGGGATGCTTGAGTGCCTTCAGGATCTCCAGTTCGCGTGCAAAACGGGCCACGACGCGTTTGTTGGCCGCGGCCTTGGCTGAGAGCACTTTGATGGCGAACGGCCGCCGGCTTTCAACATGCGTGGCGCGGTAGACGATTCCCATTCCGCCCGCGCCGATTCGCTCCTTGAGCAGAAACGGCCCGAGACGGTGCTCTTCAGCGCTCATGCAAGACTCCCGCGGCATGCCGCACCGCACGCTTCTCCGCGCGCAACTCCATCCTCAAGCTGGTTCTAGTGCGACTGAATTTATGCTATCAGAGGCGGGAGATTTGGGCAATTTAGGGGAGAATGCGGTTGACGCCGATCACTCCGCCTTCCCCACCAGTTCCCCCTCGCGGGGAGGGCCGAAGCTGACGTTCGATTCGTTCGTTAGTTTCACTTCGTCGCCGTCGAATTTCAAACGCACGGTCGTCGTGAAGGGGGTCTCGACGAAGCAGAACTTGGCAGTGAACGTATCCTCGGCTGTCCAGTCACCGCTGGCCGCCACCGGGTGTTCAGGGAGCACGCCCCAGGCGAGTTGACCTTTGCACCACCGGCCCTGGCCGCAGACGACCCGTTGCTCAGCCCCGTTGACGCGCATAACGAGCGTCACTTCGTCGCCGTCGCCAGCCACCGCGAGCGTTTCCAGCTTGCCCTCGTTGGCCGGGAATACGAACCTTTTGCCCTCCACCTTTCCCGGCGAGCCGTTCCCTTCCGGCGTGCGCAGCGACAGCCGGCTTATCGCATTGTTCAGCTTTTCGACCGCTACATCGTGCGCGGGCAACGACGACGATTTGAAGGCAGGAAGGAGTTTGTCCCAGACGAGGTTCAGCACCGCTTGCATGTCGTGCACGCCGCTGGTGATGGCGATCACCGCGTCGTGCTCTGGCAGAACCACGCAGAATTGGCCGAAGGCGCCGTCCCCCCGGTAGGCGCCGTGGCGACATCGCCAGAACTGGTAGCCGTAACCTTGGTCCCAGTCGCCGTTCGGGTTGCTCCCGGTGGAAGTCTGTCTGGAGGTGGCCGACTCGACCCATCCCGCCGGCACAAGCTGCTTCCCCTGCCATTGGCCTTTCTGCAAGAACAACTGCCCGAAGCGGGCGATATCTTCGGTGCGAATACTCAAGCCGTAGCCGCCGACCGAGATCCCCTGCGGGCTGGCTTCCCAGGTCGGGTCGCTGATGCCGAGCGGATCGAACAGCCTCGGACGCAGGTAGTCGAGCACCGTCATGCCGGTCGCCTTCTGCACGATGGCCGAGAGCATGTACGTGGCCGATGTGTTGTAGAGGAAATGCGTCCCCGGCTTGAAGGGAACGGGGTGCTCGAGGAAGGTCTTCGTCCAGGGTTGCTCGAGCGTGCGCTGCGGCTCGCTCTGCTGCCCGGTCGACATCCGCAGCAGGTCGCTCACCCGCATGGCCTTAAGGTTGGCGCTTGGCTCGGCCGGCGCGTCGTCGGCAAGAAATGTCAGCACCTCATCGTCGAGATGAAGCTTTCCCTCAGCGATCGCCAGGCCGACCGCGGTGGACGTAAAGCTTTTGCTCAGCGAAAAGAGAGAATGACGCGTGTAAGCATCGTAGGGCGACCACCATCCCTCGGCGACCACGTGACCGTGCCGCACGAGCATGAAGCTGTGCAGCGAATCGATCTGACGGTCGGCTGCTTCGACAAAGGCGAGAATATCCGAAGAAGAAACCCCCTGCTCTTCCGGCGTGCTGCGGGGCAAACCGGTTGTTTGCCGAGGCTCGTAGCCCATGCCCAGTTCGTGAAACAGAAAGCTATAGACGTCGACCCCTTCCTCGATTCGCTGGACCAACGAGTTGCCGATTCCATGGCCAGACTCGGCGCTCGTCCTCAACAGCGTGACCGTATTTGGCGACGCCGCCTGCAAACGGGCGGTCATCTTTCGCGATTGCATGGGATCGACCCGCGGATCGTTGGCGCCGGTCAGAAATAAGATCGCCGGGTACTTTGTGCCCTCGTCGACATGGTGGTACGGGGAGTAGGCATAGAGCGCCTTGAATTGTTCCTTGTCTTTTACCGTGCCGAACTCGGTGACGTTAAAGGCCCCGTTCGGCGAGAGCTCGACTCGCAGCATGTCGTAAATCCCGACGTGCGAGACGACGGCCCGGCAGAGTTCCGGGTGCTGCGTGAACGTCGCCCCCATCAGCAGGCCGCCGTTCGAGCCGCCCATAATGGCCAGGCGGTCGGCCGACGTATAGCCGGCGTCGACCAGGTGACGGGCTACGGCGTAGAAATCGTCGAACACGTTTTGCTTGTTGGCCAGATTGCCGGCACGGTGCCAGGCCTCGCCAAACTCGCCGCCGCCGCGCAGGTTGGCGATGGCGAACACGCCGCCCTGTTCCAGCCAGAGCTGCCGCGTGGGGGAGAAGCGCGGCGCGACGCTGACGCCGTAGCCGCCGTAAGCGTTCAGGACGGTGGGGTTGCGGCCGTCGAGCTTGAGCCCTTTGCGGCGGATGATGCTCACTGGCACCCGCGTGCCGTCCTTCGACGTGGCCCATTCTCGCACGACCTCACACCCCTGGTAGTCGGCTGGCGAGGTTTGAAAGAGGTCCGTTTTGGTCGCCTGGCCGCTTTGGGCAGAGAAGGCGTACCAGGCTGCCGGAGCGATGAACGTCTGCGCCTGAAACAGCACGTCGTCGCCTTCGGTTGCCAGCATGCCTCCCACGGACGCCAGTTCCGGCAGGGGCAGTTTTCCGTGCTGGCGGCCGCCGTGGTCGAAGATGCGCACCTCGTTGGGGCCGCCCACCTGATCGAGCAGGTACAGTCGGTTTGGCGTGACGACGAAAGAGGGATGCAGGCCGAAGTGCGAGACGATCGTGACTTCGCTTTCCGGCACGATGCACCGGGCCTCGCCCAGCTTCAGAGACTGCAAGGGCAACCGCAGCACTTTGCCCCGCGGCGCGTCGGCCCGCGAAATGAGATAGAGGGCCTCGTCGGAACCAAGGGCGGCCTCGACAACCCGGTCTTCAAACCGCGTCACCTGCGTCCAGCCGCCCTGGGCCGAACGCACATAATGGGCGAACTCGCCGCCGTCTCCGTTCTGCACGCTCGCCAGCACCCATCGGCCGTCGCCGCTGGTCTCCAGCTCGACCTCGGCGATGCGCGGAAAGTCGCGGCCGATCTCGTAGACGTCCTTTTCGGTCGGCGTACCGAGACGGTGAAAGTAGACCTGCTGATAAAAATCGAGGTCTTCTCGCGAACGTTCCCCCGGGCGCGGATAGCGGGTGTAGTAGAAGCCGGCGTTCCCTGCACCCCACGACAGGCTTCCGCCGGCCGTGCCGCCGTTCACCCGCGGGATTCGATCGGCATCGAGTTCTTTTCCGTCGTCCGTCTGGTAGACGTGCACAGTGCCCGATTCGCTTCCCCCTTCGGAAAGCGAGACGGCCACCAGGCGGCCATCAAGCGAGGGAACGAACCAATCGATCGACGTGTGGCCCGCAGAATCGAGCCGGTTGGGATCAACGACGATCCGCTGGCTGGACGGCTCTTTGGCACTAGAGAGCCAAACGAGCAGCGGTTGCTGCTTGGGGGGCTCGTGCTTAAGCGCGAAAAGCCTTCCGCCGCGACGCACGAGGCTCGAATACTGGCTACTTGCTCCGGTCTCTAGCTCGGTCAGCCGAGCTCGGATCGCCTCGACGTTCGGCAAGCGGTCGAGGTAGCCTCTGGCGTGCGCGTTCTGGGCGTCGGACCAGGCTTGGACCTTGGGATCGTTCCAATCTTCCAGCCAGCGATAATCGTCGCTCACGGCGACGCCATGATAGGTATCGACAACCGGCTCTTTGGCGGCTGCCGGGGCGGAGTCATCGGCGCGGGTGGTTGCGAGACTCATCAAGCAAAAGGCGACCAGAATGAAGCTTTGCCGTGCAACGTCGCCTTTCGCTCCGCGAAAGGGCGTTCTTTTGCAGAGCGAAAGACGACACTGACAAAACCTTCGGAAAGAAACCGGCGGGTGAGCTTTCGATCGCGGCATGAGTTGCACAGCAAGAGGAAACGGTGATGACAATCAACGAGGGCAGCTTACGGCCACCTCGCTACCGTATAAAGCAGTTCCTCGGCTGTAAAGCGGTTGCTTGACTGACACTTAGGTCGTCCCTAAGATCGGGAGAGTCGATCTCTCCCCGGCGCGCCGCGCATGGCGCCCGCATTCGCCCCTTTTGCTTCCAGCGCATCGAGCGCCCGCGACATGGCTGAACAAATTAGTCCCAACGCTTACTGCACCAACGGCGAAGACGACCTCGCGGCCTCGTTGAGCGTCTCGACGGTCGATCAGGAGCGCATCCAGCGGGCGGTGCGCGAGATTCTGGCGGCGATCGGCGAAGACCCCGATCGCGAGGGTCTGCGAGAGACGCCGGCCCGCGTCGCCAGAATGTACGCGGAGCTGTTTTCGGGGCTGCACGACGACCCCCGTCAGCACCTGCGGAAATTCTTTACCGAGAAATACGACGAAGTCGTGCTGGTCAAAAACATCAGCTTCAACAGCATGTGCGAGCACCACATGCTGCCGTTCATGGGAGAAGCCCACATCGGCTACCTGCCGGCGGGCAAAGTCATCGGCCTGAGCAAACTGGCGCGCGTGGTGGAAATGGTGGCGCGGCGGCCCCAGGTACAGGAGCGAATGACGGAGACCATCGCCGACCTGCTGGTTGACGAGTTGGAAGCCAAAGGCGTGGCGGTGGTCGTCGAGGCGACCCATACCTGCATGACCATCCGTGGCATCCGCAAGCCGGGGAGCCTATGTGTGACCTCGGCGATGCGCGGTGTTTTCCGGTCACACCTTTCCAGCCGCTCGGAGATCATGAACCTGATCTACGGCGACCGGCGGGCCTAGACCGCCGCCCGATCAGGCGAAAATGGGCGCCTCCACCACACACGCCGGTTTCGGTTCATGCAGCTTCTCGTCCAGTTCATCATGCGGCTTTCGTTCGGTCTGGCCGCCGCCATGCTCTGCGTGTCGCCGCGCCAGGTGACGAGCGGCTACTACCGCAACAATATGTACGTGCTCCTGGGGCTGGGAGTGCTGGCTTCGTTGGTGGCGTGGATGGCGCCTGCCGATTCGGCGATCCCCGTCTGGCCGGCCGTCCTGGTCGCGGCCGCCAGTTACGTGGGGGCCGTCGCCTGGCTCTACGAGAAAGCTGGTCCAGGATTCATTGCCCTGGCCGCCATCGCCGCGAGCAGTTTGACCGGCGCCTGGTTGAGTCAGGCGAATGCGGCGAAGGACGCTCCGGTGGGCGTCGTGACAACGGACGGCGTTGCACCCCGATCGACCGCGCCGCAAATGGCGGGGGTATCCGGAACGCTTCGGACCCTCGACCCTGTGGCAGGCGGTTTAGTTCTTGGCGTCACGATGGCGGCCATGCTTTTGGGCCACTGGTATCTGAATGCGCCCGGCATGTCGCTGGCGCCGCTCAAGCGACTCGTGACCTGCATGGTGGCCGCCTTGCTCGTGCGGGGTGCCCTGGCCGGCGCCGGTCTAGTGCTTGAGTTGGGGGCGGCCGGCGCCTTCGATCTCTCTCAGTGGCTGTTCGTGGCGATGCGCTGGCTCATGGGCCTGGTCGGGGGCTTGATCGTCGCCTTCATGGCCCGTCAAACGCTTAAGATTCCGAATACGCAAGCCGCCACTGGCATCCTCTACGTCGGCGTCGTTTTCGCGTTTGTGGGCGAATTGACGGCCCAGCTACTGTCGCGCGGCAAGCCGTTTCCATTATGATGAATCGATGCACACCCGATTTCGTTGCCCCCGCTGCGACAAGCCGGCCGAGGCAAAGCTCGCCGACTCCACGCTCACCTGCCCCCATTGCGGCTTGCAAATCCACGAGCCTCCCGATGCCTGGCAAGAGGGCCGTCTCAAGCGATGTCTCGTCTGTCCCAGCACCGACCTGTTCATCCGCAAGGATTTTCCGCAACGGTTAGGCGTAGCCATTGTAGCGGTGGGGATCGCGCTAAGCTGTATCACCTGGCTCAATTATTGGGTCACGGCAACCTTCGCGGTGCTATTTGCGACGGCGCTGGCCGATTTCGTGCTCTACTTGATCGTGGGTGATTCGCTGGCCTGCTACCGTTGTGGGGCGGAATACCGTCAGTTGCCTGACGGAAAAGGGTATGCCGCCTTCGACCTGGAAACCCATGAGCGCTACCGCCAGCAGTCGGCCCGCCTGGCGGGAGCGGACGGCGGCAAAAGTGGGTCCAGCCTCAGGCATCGGGAGCCAAGCGTCCGAGACTAGCACTCCAACGCCCCGTTAGGGCGAACGAACATCGGAGGATGGCCTTCCCAGGCCGTCCTTTGCCCAGCGGACGGCCTGGGAAGGCCATCCTCCTCGCCGCACTTCAGGAGAAATGGACCAACAGCACGAACGGATCCAAGAAGATCTGCGAGGACTCGTCCGGGGCGAAGTCCGTTGCGACGACGTCTTCCTGCAGCTTTACGCCAGCGACGCGAGCATCTACCAGATCAAGCCGCTGGCGGTGGTCCGGCCGCGCACCGCCGCCGACGTGGCCGCGACCCTCGAATACGCGCGCGAGAACCAGCTTCCCGTTCACGCCCGTGGGGCGGGTACGGGCCTTGCGGGCGAATCGCTCGGAGAAGGCATCGTCGTCGACTTTTCCAGCCATTTCCGCCGCGTGTTCTCGGTCGAAGGGGACACCGTGCGGTTGCAGCCGGGCGTGGTCCACGAGCGCCTCAACGCCCAGCTTCGGCTGCACGGGCGGCTTTTCGGACCCGACCCCGCCATGAGCCACGTGACGACCATGGGAAGCGTCGTCGCCTTGGACGGATGCGGCAGCCATTGGTTGAAGTACGGCTCGGCCCGACGCCACGTCCGCCGCCTGGAAGTGGTCCTTGCCGACGGCAGCCTCATCAGCGCGGGACAAGAGCCGCTCGTCGACGGCGGCAGCCAGGATCCCAGCCCGCGCAAACGGGAGCTCATCAACGGCCTGGTGGCGCTGGTCACGCGATACTCCGACGTGATCCGCGCTCATCAGCCCAAGAGCCTCGTCAATCGCTGCGGTTATCAGGTTGCCAATCTTTTGACCAACGGACATTTCGATCTGGCCCGTCTGCTGGTCGGTTCGGAAGGAACGCTTGCGCTCACGACCGAAATGACGCTGGCCACGCAGGCGCTACCCAAGCATCAGGGAATGGCCTTGCTCTTGTTCGAGCGGCTGGAAAGCGCCGCCCGCGCCGTGCAGGAGGTGCTGCCCTTCGACCCGGCGGCCTGCGATCTGATGGACCGGCGGCATTTGGCGCTGGCCCGTGAAAGCAGTCCGCGGTACGACGCCCTGATCCCAGCCTCCACCGAAGCCCTGCTGCTGGTCGAGTTCTACAGCGACGATCCGCTGGAATTGCGCGAGCGAGTTCGACAGGCGGCCGACCGGGTCCGGCGGCGCAAGCGGCTCGCCTTCGACACCCGCCAGGCTTTCACGGCGGACGACATGGACCTCTACTGGCAGTTGGCGCGAAAGGTTGTGCCGACGCTCTACCGGCTCAAAGGGTCGACTCGCGCCTTGCCGTTCGTCGAGGATATGGCCGTGCCGCCCGAAACGTTGCCGGGCTTTCTGGTCGATATGCAGAACATCCTCAAGCGGCACCAGGTGACCGCGACCCTGTTCGCGCATGCCGGTCATGGGCAGCTTCACCTGCGCCCGTTTCTTGATATGTCCGACCCCGATCACCTGCGGACGATGGAAGCGCTTGCCGACGAGCTGTATGAGGCCGTCTTTCGCGTGGCCGGCACGATGAGCGGCGAACATGGGGCGGGACTCAGCCGCACCCCGTTCATGCGGCGGCAATACGGAGATCTCTATCCGCTGTTTGTCGAAATCAAACGCTTGTTCGACCCGCAGGGGGTGCTCAACCCGGGCAAGGTCGTCAACGAGTCGCCCGGCTCGCTCATCTCCTATTTGCGCCCGGTCAAGCCTCCGCAATCCGTCCAGGCGCCCGATATCGCGGAGGTTCCCCAGGATGACCCGGCGCCGCACGAACTTGCGCCGCGCGAAATCATCGACCTGCAGCTTCATTGGGATCCGGGAGAGATCCATCAGATCGCGCGGGCCTGCAACGGTTGTGGATCGTGCCGGGCGCAGGATGCCAGCGTTCGCATGTGCCCCATCTTTCGCTTCGGACAGGCCGAAGAGAGCTCGCCGCGGGCCAAGGCCAATCTGATGCGCGGCATCCTCACGGGCCAGCTCAAGCCGGAGCTGATCAAAAGCGACGACTTCAAGGATGTGGCCGACTTGTGCGTCAACTGCCAGCAGTGCCGCCTCGAATGCCCGGCGGGGGTCGACATTCCCAAGCTAATGCTGGAGGCGAAGGCGGCCTACGTCGCCAACAACGGGCTGCGGCTGCGGGACTGGGTCGTCACACGGCTCGACCTGTTCAGCGCGCTGGGCTGCGTAATCAGCCCGCTGGCCAACTGGGCGCTCGGAAATCGCCAGGCCCGCTGGCTGCTGGAAAGAGTGGGCGGAATTGCTCGCGGGCGTAAGCTGCCGCGGTTCGCTCCGCGTCCTTTTATGCGACGAGCCAGCCGCCGCCGCCTGACCCAACCCACCCGCCGCTCGGGGCGCAAGGTGCTCTACTTCATCGATACTTACGCCAACTTCCACGATCCTCAGCTCGCCGAGGCGATGGTCGCCGTTTTGGAACACAACGGCGTGGCCGTCTACGTTCACCCCGACCAGACGCAGTCGGGCATGGCCATGGTCTCGCTGGGCGCCGTCGATCGCGCCTGCAAGGTGGCGGCCCATAACGTCTCGATTCTGGCCGACGCCATTCGGCAGGGATATACGGTGGTGGCCAGCGAGCCTTCGGCCGCACTGTGTCTGACGCGGGAATATCCCGACCTGCTGGGCGACGACGACGCCCGGCTTGTCGCCGCCAACACCAGCGAAGCATGCACCTACCTCTGGAACATGCACCTGATGGGCAAGCTGCAGCTCGATCTGAAGCCGATCAACGCCACGGTCGGATACCACACGCCCTGCCACCTCAAGGCGTTGGGGGTCGGTTCGCCTGGCGAGAGCCTGCTGCGGCTCGTCCCCGGTTTGACCGTTCACCGGCTCGACAAGGGCTGTTCGGGCATGGCCGGCACGTTCGGGCTGAGAAAAGAGAACTACCGCAACAGCCTGCGCGCCGGCTGGCCCTTGATCTCCTCCATACGCGAATCGAACTGGCTGGCGGGCACCACCGAATGCAGCGCGTGCAAGATGCAGATGGAACAAGGAACAAGCAAGCCGACGATTCACCCGCTCAAGCTGCTCGCCCTCTCGTATCGGCTGATGCCCGAAATCGCGTCGCTGTTGAACACCAGGGGCAAGGAGTTGATTGTTACGTGAACGTGCACGTGCAGATGTTTGCTCGAGCGAAGGAACTGGCGGAGCGCGACGTGGTTGAGGTCCGCCTCGACGACGGGGCCAAAGTGTTGGTTTCAGACTTGCGGCGCGCGCTGGCAGAAGAAGTGCCGGCGCTGCGGCTCATCCTGCCGCACGTGATGTTCGCCGTGAACATGGAATACGCCGCTGACCACCTGGTCGTTCCCGACGGGGCGGCCGTGGCCTGCATTCCGCCGGTCAGCGGCGGATGACGGATTCGTCGTCAGTGGGCGTCACTCGGCCCATTCGTCATCGTCTTCATCTTCGAGCAGGCCGAAGGGTGTCGCTCCGTCGATTAGCATCACGTATTCACCACCAGCGGCCTGGACGCGCTGTGCGACCATCTGTGCCTTGGCGAGCGAGTCGTGCGGTCCGGGAAAATAGAAGGGTTTGCCGTTTTTGCCGAATTCGAGTTCGTCGTGGCACAGAGAGGGATCGATGCCGTCCATCAGGTGCCGCACGGTGTGAAAATCGGGGTGCGGTGGAAGGCCGAGGGATTGCGCATAGTCAACCGCGCAATGCACGAGCTTCGAAAAACGCTCGGGAGAGATGTTTCGTTGCGGCCCGCCGCTGCCGGCCAACTTGGTCAAAACGGCTTTATAATCCTCGTCGCCAACTTCCTTCCAGAAGACATCCTTGACGCCGAGGCAATAGGTGTCGACGAGAAAAACCCCCATCACAATACGGCTGTTCGGGGCACGCCGAGCGATGATCAGGTTGCCAATCCCGCGGCTCCATAGCCTCTCGGGCTCAATCGCGGCAACGATCGGCCATGACGCCGCCGATTGGAATCGTATGGCGGGATTCCTTGAGCTTGCCCTGGCCGATTGCCGCCGCTTCTCAGCGCGCTTCGCCTTCTGTTTGGCCAGACGTTTTTGTTCCCGCGCTCCGTGCCGCTTCGACATGCGAGACTCCTTTCCAAAGGGTTCCGTTCCATCACCCTGCACGTTTGTCATTCTAGGGACTCACCGCTGCGTGCGCCAATGATACCTGAACTTCGACGAACTTCGTCGGAACGGGGATGCCCTTGATCGCGCGGGTTTCGATCGCTACTCCGACCCTTTGCTGTTGCCTGACATCGCGTCGCTGTTGGAGATAAGAAACAAGGAGGTGATCCTCACGTGAAGGTGCGCGTGCGGAGGTTTGCTTGGGCAAGGCGACCGGAGAAGGTCGCCCCGGCGTCAGGCTTTTCGCGTTTTTCGACTGGCACCCCCGCAGACTCCAATTAAACTGGGATTTATGCGGCCGGGCCGAGGCTTTTGCCCTGCCAGCGGGCTGGCTACGCGCCAGCAGGCCAGGGGAGCGATCGCGCTGTGAGTGACCAGAATCTTCGTCTGTCGCTTTTGGAGGTGCTCTACCACGAGTACCAGGTCTCGCAGCAACTGAGTACCTTCATCGGACAGGTTTCGCGGGCCTACACGGTCGGAACGCTCGAGGCCCTCTCGGAGCGCGGCTCGCGAATCACGCGTCGCGCAGCCGTCGTGGCGCTAGGGCAACTCGCCGGCTACAGTTCTAATCATCCGCTCGGCCGCGCACTGCAGGACGACGATCGCGGCGTGCGCCTGGCGGCCGAAGAGGCGCTGAGAAGCGTCTGGTGCCGGGCCGGCACTGAAGACCAGCGCTTCGAGCTTCAGGCCGTCATTGAAGCCAACTCGGCACGCCGCTATCACGAGTCGATCGCCCGGGCGACGGCCCTGATTCACGCGGCGCCCAGCTTCGCTGAAGCGTGGAACCAGCGGGCGGTGGCCTGGTACGGTTTGGGCAACTACCCCGAGTCGATCGCCGACTGCAACCAGGCGCTGGAAATCAATCCCTACCACTTCGGCGCCGCTTCCGGCATCGGCCAGTGCTATTTGCAACTCGGCCGGCCGCGCTTGGCGCTGGAAAGTTTTCGCCGCGCCTTGGCCCTCAACCCGAATCTGGAAGGGGTCCGGGCCAATATCGCCTCGCTGGAACGGACGCTAGGCAAAAAGAAGTAGCGAGATCCCTCTCCGCCGCGGATTTCTCCTGTTCTTCTCCGCCCGAAGTCACGGGCCGGCGTGTATCCCGGGCATTTCAGCAGGGCTCATCCAGGATTAGACAGGTCCTAACGCGGCACTCATTTGACGTGGTTACACTGGCCCGCGTGGAGGGACGGGCCTTCCAGCAAATTCCTCATGAGTCAGGATGATGGGCATGCAGGGAATGTTAGTCAAACAAGTGGCCAGCGAGCCGACGCCAGCCGAGATTGCCGCCTGCTGTGCCGAAATCCGGTCGCAGTGGAGCAACCGCACCTTCCGGATACGCGCGGGCCTGCCGCCCGTCGGCCTGACCGTGCAGGTTAGCGAGACGAGCGTCGGCACGCCCACCCGGCGGCGTGCTTCGACGGTAGAAATCGATTAAGCGTGGGAGGCGATCGGCGGACCCGGACCAGCACGCATGGCGGCCATCAAACCGTTCCCCAGGCCCGCCAGGATTTATGGAGCGTATCCTTTTGAATTTGGCTCGCGTCTTCGCCGAAGGGCACGTCGCGGACACGCCGCTAATCAGAGCGGTTCGCGATGATCGAGCGGTCGGGTGGCTGAGGCCATGAAGCTGCTGATAGCGAGAGGAGACACGCAATGAAGACGATGTTGGTGCTGCCCGTCTTGGGTGCTTTCGTTTGGGCCATAACCGCCGCCAACGCAGCCGATGAGCCGTCGGCGGAGACCACCGCCGGCTGGGTGAAATGCAGCAAGAACCCGGTGCTGGGCGGCGATCTGGGAACTTGCTTCGACATCTCCGTTCTCAGGGAGGGAGACGCCTATCGCATGTGGTTCTCCTGGCGACCCAAAAAGAGCATCGCCCTGGTCGAAAGCAAGGATGGCATCGAATGGAGCAAGCCCGTGATCGTCATTGGGCCCAACGACAAGACCGATTGGGAGAGCGATCTCAACCGCCCGATCGTCATCAAGAACGGCGGGCTTTATCAGATGTGGTATACGGGCCAGGCACGAGGCAAGTCGTGGATTGGCTATGCCACCAGCCGCGACGGCGAAACGTGGCAGCGCGAGAGCGACAAACCGGTTCTCTCTGCGGGGGAACCTTGGGAGAAGGTCGCCGTGATGTGTCCGCACGTCGTTTACGACGACAAGGCAAAGGTTTATCGCATGTGGTATTCAGGCGGCGATCAATACGAGCCGGATGCGATTGGTTACGCAACAAGCCACGACGGCCTCGTTTGGAGCAAGCACGAAGGCAATCCGACCTTCAAGCCAGACCGCAGCCTGGACTGGGAAAAAGACCGGGTGACCGCTTGCCAGGTCGTTCCCACGAAGAACGGCTTCGTGATGTTCTACATCGGGTTCCGAGACCAGCACCACGCCCAGATCGGGATGGCGCTATCGAGCGACGGCATCTCTGGCTGGAAACGACATAACGCCAACCCCGTCATCCGCCCTGGCGTCGGCAAGTGGGACTCGGAGTCGTGCTACAAACCGTTTGCGGTCTACGACGGGCGGAAGTGGCTTTTGTGGTACAACGGGCGCACGGGTGGCCTCGAACAGATCGGCCTCGCCACACACGATGGAGAAGATTTGGGGTTTGGGTTTTGAACCCAGCCGGGGGTGGGGGCCTGGCAATGCGGTCCTATGCGGCCTCCGGGGGGCTACTCCGTTCTCCCGCCGATCTTCCGTCGCTTGTTTCTCGACAAGCCGACGGGGCACTTGTCTAATGAGCACCGGAACATCGGGCCCGCTAGGGAGACTCAATCATGGCACTGTCCGACGAGGAGATGTGGGATTACGCGCTGGGGCTGCGCTACGACAACGGCAAGCCGGTGGCTGTCTGCCAGCTCTCGTCGGGCGACGTGTATTACAGCGTCTACGAGAAGGTCGGCAAGGAGCCCTATGACGCGGGGAGCATCCTCATCCAGGGCCTACTCGTGGACAAGCAGCCCAAGGACCTGAACAACGCGGTGGTCGCGACGACCTACGAGCCGGACACGATGCTCGAGGGCATGCTGGCGATGCTCACGCGGGGCGCCACGAAGATCGCCCCGTGTCCCCCGACTCGCACCCTCAACTTCAACAACTCGAATGCCGCGAAGCAGAAGGCGAGAGGCCAGCTAAAGGGGCAGGTGAAGTTCGACTGGAACCGTGACCAGCTCAAACGGTTCGTCTGCCCGGAGCCCCCCGCGCCCCAACTCGACCTCGCGAGCACCGACAACACGCCCCACGTCGGCTACCACACGGTCCACCGGATCTACCTGATGGCGGCCTACTCCCTGCTTCGGCTGCACGACCTCACCACGCCCGACGGAAAGTATGTCGCGGCCGTCCTGGCCGGCAAGGACGGCCGAATCCTTGCCTGGGGCCTGAACACGAACGCCAGCAACAAGTCGCTGCATGCCGAAGTTAACATGCTCCAGAGCTTTCACAAGTACAAGCAGCAACCGCTGGGGCGGAGCGGGCTTCCCGAGGGCTGCCGCATCTACAGCACGCTGCAGTGCTGCAAGATGTGCTCGGGGATGGTCGTCGCCAGCACGCGGAAGTCGGAATCGATCCGGGTCTATTACGGGATGACCGACCCCACCGCCTCGGACGAAACGGCCCTCACCAAGCTCAAGCTCGACCAGCAGCTCAGCGGCAAGAAAGGGGAGCCGATCCGGGGCATCAAGTTCGGCAGCACCGACGATCTGGCCAGCAGCCTCGACCTCGACTACAAGGCCAAGAAGGCCACTCACCAGGCCGGCGACGCCGCCTCCTTCGGCAAGACGGCCCCCTACCAAGACGTAACCTCGGAAATCCAGCGCAAGTACAAAAAGCACTTCGGCCCCGACGCCAAGACGGTGAAGAACCCCAACGTGTCGAAGGCCCTCGAGCACGTCCGCGCCTTCCTCAATCATTTGAACCTGGTTTATACCGGCGAGGCGCTTGTCGACTGAAGCGGTGCGAGACAGGCATCGCCGCGGTTTGATCGCGGCATTTGCTGTTTTCCAACAAATGCCTGCCGTCTGAACGGCCGCTTGGCCGCACTGTTCTTCCCTTTCGGCCCCAGCGGCATTAGCCTGACAACATCGCCAAGCCTCGTCTCCACTTCGACTCGGCCGCCTTGATTCTGACTCCCGCCGTCATGCCCGATGTCTAACGAGCCTCCGCTTCCAACCGAACGAGATTTCAATCCCTGGAACGATCCGCTTGACGGCGACACAGCTTGGCAACACTTTGGAGGACTCACTCTTGATGAGGCATACGCAAGATTCTGTGAACACCCAACGTATTACCAAGAGGACTTTATGTTCATGGGCGGAATCGCGTTTGCCTACTATTTCACGGTGATCGAGAAATACATCCGAAATGCGCCCGATATTGACCCCCATGGCGGTGACCACGAAGCGTGGATTCTCGCAAAGTACATCCAGAACCAGTTTAGCGGCGACAACCTCTTCCACGTTCGGCATCTAAGGGAACGTGTCGTCATGCTTTCCACCTTCGTGCATGGCAACACTCGCCGATTTGGCGACGACGACGCTGAGCGCGATCGTGTGGCTGACGCGTGGTCTCAGTTGGTAGCTCACGTTGCGGCAGTGGTCTTGCCACAACCATGACCGAACCCACCAGCGACACTTGGTCTCGCAAGGGCCGCCGCGCCGCTTACGCCGGCGAGCCTGGTGGGATCGCCTCGGTGGACTCGAGGAGACCGGCGGTCTTCCCGCGCGTCAACGATCGGCCGGCGGCAAGAATCGCAGCGGCGGTCGCGAGCAGGCTGGCGACCTTGAACCAGAGGGGATACGGCAACATCGAGATATTGAGCACCAGGGCCGCCAGCAAGAGCAAACTGACGATCGCGAACGAATAGACGTTGCCGATTCTCTTTGCCGTCCACGAGCCGGCGAATGCGGCGAAAGCCCATGCCGGAACGACCAGGGCCAAGACCCAAGGCGGGTAGCGCTCGACGTGGCGACAAACCTCTTCCGGGGTTCCGCCGAAATCTTCAGGAAAGGGATGAACCACGTTGCTGAAAAGTTCCACGGCCACAACCAAGAGGAACGCAACGAATACTCCGGCAACCATGGCGGCAAGTACGCGTAACGCGGTCAACACGGCAGGTCCCTTTACAGTTGAGCCTGTGATCCTACGATGCCCATGGTATCAAGTGCCGTGCGGCGCCGGCACACCCAACGATTTCCCGCCGTCAATCGCCACCGCCGTGCCGGTGACCATGGCCGAGGCGTCGCTCGCCAGGTAGAGCACCGTGCGGGCGACCTCCTCGGGCGTAATCATGCGGCCGTGGGCCCGCGCCAGGGGGCTGGCGGCGATGAAACGCTGCTTCATTGCTTCCGGATCGGTGGCGGCCGCCAGGTCGGCGTTCATCATGCCCGTGTCACCGACCGGGCCGGGGCAGACCGCGTTGACGCGAATCCTGTCCGGGGCGTGGCACAGGGCCACGCACTTGGTGAGGGCGATCAGGGCCGCCTTGCTCGTCGAATAGACGGGGTCGTGGGCCCGCGGTAGGAGCCCGGCGTTGCTCGAAATGTTGACGATCGAACCTCCGCCGGCGCGCCGCATCGGGCCGATCGCGTGTTTCATGGTCAGAAAGGCGCCCTTCAGATTCGTGTCGAGGCAGGCGTCCCATTCTGCTTCTGCGACGTCGGGCAATTGCTTGACCAGGCCGATGCCCGCGCTGTTCACCAGAACATCGAGCCGGCCGCCGCCCTCCTCGGCTGCTTTGACGAGGCGAACGATGTCCGCCTCGCTGCGCACGTCACAGGTTAGCTGTGTGATTCCCAGCGACGCGAAGGCCGGCACGTTTTCGTCGTGTAGCTGGATGTCGCCGACCCACACCTTGGCTCCCTCGCGCGCCAGCACCAGTGCCGTGGCACGTCCGATGCCGCTGGCGCCGCCGGTAATTACCGCCACCCGACCTGACAGATCGTGCCACAAGTTCGTAACTCCCCACGGGGCTCAAAGCGGTTCTGGAGGGTCTTCGCCGCTAAGCGGCCGCTTCATTCTTGCAGTCCCTCGCCGGCGCATCAATTCGTTTCACCGTGAACGATGCCGAACCGGATTGTTCGCCGGCCCCATCGGCTCGCGCGGACTGCGCGGACACGAGCCTGAAGTGTAAGAGCGTAAGCGAGGAAGTTGCCGTCTGCGCCCGAGTCCACGAGGCCGGCAACTTGCGGAGGAAGTGCTGCCGGGCTTCGTACCGCCCTCACCCTGTCCTCTCCGGAGGGAGAGCGCGGGGCATCCGGCTACTTTCGTTTGGTTGGCGATTTGAGTCGCAGTGTTTGCATGTCGCCTTCCGCGGGCGGGCCCTCAGGAGTGGGCGGATCCTCGATGATGCGCTTCCAGCCTGAAGGGGTGGCGGGAACGTCGAACCACCCGAAGAACTTCTTCAGGTGTTCGTTGATCGACGGCTTGTCAAACACATAGTTGGTGCGATCGCCATTCGGCAGTTCCAGACCCAGCGCCGTGGGAAGCATCTGCTTTTCGTTGAGAACCACCGTGGCACGCTGATAGTTGGCCCGGTCTTCGGCAAACTTGGGCTCGATTCGCAGCCAGATCTCTCTGCCCGCCAGTTCCTGAGGCGTCGAGACACGCAGCCAATATCGCTGGAGCATCTGCTCGGCCGTTGTGCCGAAGACGAACGGCAAGGGGCTATTGGAAATGGCCTTTCCTCTCAGCTCCTTAGGTAACCGGCGCTCGATGAGCTTTTTCTCCTGCTGGTTGAACTCGTAGACGGCGTTTCCATCACACACCCAATGCTCGCCTTCTTTCTTCACAAACTGAGGCTCTTTTGCCGTCGGGTCTCGGGCCTCTTCTCGAACGTGGTAGTGACCCTTATCCGGAGCCGCGTAGAGAATGACGCCGCGGCAGACGCGACTCGGTTGATTGGGGTTGTTATTCAAAGCGACCATGTAATTCCACATCTGGAACTCGCACTGCAGCGTCTTCACCTGCGAGCTCTTCTTCTCCCAGGCTTGCAAGACCAGCTCGAGTTTGGCTTCTTCCTCAGGCGGGAGTTGTCCCCAGCTTGCTTGCGGCCGCCGCACTTGAGGCACGAACTGATTGAGCTTGCCGCCGAGAGCCGGTCGCGCGCCACTGGCGACGCGTTGCGGCGCCTGTTTTTTGGAGGCGTAAACGCTGCCGTCGTTGGGGTCGCGCGCGGGTGGACGGGCGGCTCCAGCCGACGCGCGGCGCGGCGGGTCTTGCGCCCTACGTGCCTCTTGTCCCCGCACAGCGGCAGTGCATGCAAGGCTGGCGATCAAACAGGCGGCAGATTTTGCCACGAACCGGCGCCGAAACGACGACATGAAGCTTCCCTTCGCAAATGGTGTGGGGGCCGGATACTAGCAAATCCGAGACTGCCCCCCTAGGTCATCTGCGCGACAGCCACGCCAAAAACTCGTCGGGGCGGCTAAAGCACTCTACGGCAAAGCCGGCGCCCCAACTCTCGATATCCGCCGCGAGCCTCTGAGCTGCATAACAGACGGTATGTGCTCCGGCACGTCGGCCCGCCTCGATGTCAAAGACGTAATCGCCCACCATGGCAACTTCGTCCGGCCGCAATCCCCAGCTTTCGCAAATCTTCCAGATTCCCGTCGGGTCGGGTTTGGGTGGCGCGTCTTCACGGGCCACGACGGTGTCGAACCTCAAACCGAGTCGCTCTAAAGTACGCAAGGTGGGCAAGCGGGCGTTGCGCGTGAACACCGCACGGCGTAGATTCCGTCGCGCTAGCGCCTCCATCAATTCCGCTACACCCGGCATGAGTACAGCCCGCTCGGCCCCCTCGCGCTCGTGCCGTTCGAGAATGGCCCAGCACCGACCCCGCCGCGGTTCCGGCAAGAGAGGAATCGCCTCCAAAATGGGCTGCTTGTCCGGCAGTTCCATTTCGCGGCGCATCTCGTCGAAATCGAGGCCCGAGTCGACGAGCGTCCCGTCCAGGTCGAAAATCAATCCGCGGATCACGTCGGCATCCCCACCCGACCGCAACCGGTCGGGCTCCAATTCGGTGTTCAATTTTCTGCCGCCAGCGACTATTCTCCCCGTCTGCCGCCCGCTGTCTATTGTCTTGTTTCCCGGCTCATGAAACTGGCCCTCGTCCACGACTGGCTCACGGGAATGCGGGGGGGCGAAAAATGCCTGGCCGCCGTCTGCCGCCGCTTTCCCGAGGCGGAACTGTTTACCCTGCTGCACGCGCGGGGACGGCTGTCGCCAGAAATCGAGCGGATGCGGATCAACACCAGCTTCCTGCAGCGCCTGCCCTGGATCAAACGCCACTACCGGTATTGGCTGCCCGCGATGCCACGGGCCATCGAAAGCTTCCGTTTGCCGGCCGACCTGGATCTTGTGGTGAGCTTCAGCCACGCCGTGGCCAAAGGGGTGCGGCCTCCGCCGGGGGTGCCGCACGTTTGCTACTGTTTTACGCCCATGCGCTACGCCTGGCAGTTGCGAGGCGACTACTTTGCCGACGAGGCGGCGGAAGAACCCTCGCCTCTGGCGTCCGTCCTCCGACTGCCGCGCCGCAAGCTCTCTCGCGCGCGGGAACGGTTGCTCGACCGCGTCCGCGAGTGGGACCGGGCCACGAGCCACCGGGTGACGCATTACGTGGCCATCAGCCGGACCATCGCCCAGCGGATTACGGAGTGCTACGATCGCACGAGCCAGGTCATCTACCCGCCGGTCGACACCGACTTCTTCATCCCGTCGGCGGTGTCACGAGAAGAGTTCTACCTGTGCGTTTCGGCGCTCGTCCCGTACAAGAAGATCGAGCTGGCGATCGAGGCCTGCCGGCGGCTGGGCCGGCCGCTGGTGGTGATCGGCTCGGGCCCCGAGGCCAGGCGGCTGAAGAAACTGGCGGGGCGCGAGACGCGATTTCTCGGCTGGCAAAGCGACGAAACGATTCGCGATTACCTGGGCCGCTGCCGTGCGCTCATCTTTCCGGGCCACGAAGATTTTGGCATCGTGCCGGTCGAGGCCCAGGCGTGTGGGGCGCCCGTGATCGCCTACGGCCGGGGAGGCGTGACCGAAACGGTCATTGCCGCCGACGAGACCCGCGTCGGCAGCGGCGTGTTTTTCGACGAGCCCACGGCCGATTCGCTCGTCGACGCCTTGCGTTGGGCGGAGACCCATCCGCAGCAGCTCTCTTCGTCGCTGGCGCGCAAGCAGGCCGTGCGGTTCAACGCCGATCGTTATGAGCGCGAGCTGATCAGCCTGCTTGAAACCGTCGCGGGCGGTCGCCTAGGCGGCCTGCGTCGCGCGGCGTAAGGGCGCCGCCTGCCGCCGTCCGATCAGTGTGCACATGGCCGTCGGTCACGACCGGCTGTGCTTGGCCGCTAGTGCTGCGGCAAATTGCTGATGTTCGGCTGACTCTAAAATCCGGCGCCGCGCGTCTTGGTCCTGATCCGCATCAGATACCTGTCGGCCGTGATGTAGAGCGTCGAGCCGTCGCCTCCCCAGGCGCAATTCGCGGTCGCCTCGCCGGTGCGTAGGGTTCCCAGGTGTTCGCCTTTGGGCGACAGGACGAGAACTCCGCCCGGCCCCGTGGCGAACAGGTTTCCCTTCTCGTCGACTTTCAAGCCGTCCGGCAGACCTTTGTTGCTTTCGTCGCGGGCCAGAACGGCGGCGTCGAAAAAGACGCGTCCGCCGCTGATCGTTCCGTCGTCGGCCACGTCAAACACCTTCCAGATCGGATCTTCGGGATCCGACTGGGCCACGTAAAGAAGTTTTTCATCCGGAGAGAAGGCGATGCCGTTGGGGCGCGTCAGTTCGTCAGTCAAAAGCGTAAGCTTTCCCTTCGCGTCGAGCCGGTAAACGCCGCAGAAATCCAGGTCACGGGTCGGGTCTTCGGCCCCTTGTTCCAGTCCGTAAGGTGGATCCGTGAAATACAAGTCGCCGTTGGTTTTGAACGCGCCGTCGTTAGGGCTGTTGAGCCGTTTTCCTTTGTATTTGGCGGCCAGCGTGACAAAGCGGTTTTTTCCCTCCAGTCGGGCCACGCGCCGGTCGCCGTGCTGGCACAGCACGAGCCGGCCTTGAGCGTCGAAGAGCAATCCATTACTGCCGGGCTCTCCCTTGCGTGGCTTCTTGCCCGTGTAGCCGGAGGGCGAAAGAAACTGCTTGAGACCTTTTCTTTCATTCCACTGGTTAACGCAGTTGTTGGGGACATCCGAAAACAGCAAGCTTCCTTCCTGCCGGTCCCAGACGGGTCCTTCGGCCCAGTCAAAGCCGTCGGCCAGCTTCTCCAGATGAACCTCGGGCGCGATCAGGTTGTCGAGCCGTGGATCGAGCCGCTCGATCTCGCCGATCTTCTCGTAAGTGAACCCCTCGGCGGCGCTCGGCAACGAGCGGCAGAACCAGAGAAAAAAAAGCCCGCCAAACGCGAGCGGCAACCTGATGGTCATCGTCATTCCCACTCCTCAACGCTTTTCGACGGGCTGCTTGCGAGTCCGTTCGTTCTTGAGGCGACGTTTGATCTTCTTGCGGCGATTCACGGTCGAACGATGTGCACCCATGCGATGCTCCTTTTTAGATCTGGAAGGGATTTGCAGGTAGAGACGTTGGCGGCGCCTCCCGGAGGCGATCCGCAGACTACGGCCAAGATTATCGGCGAAGAGTCGCCGTTACAACAAGCCCAGCAAGCGATCGCGCTCCTCTCGCTCGCGGACCATCTCAATCAGCCGCATTTCGCGCTGGTTGTGATCGTTGATCTTCTCCAGCAGGCCGCTCAGCGCGTTACAGACCTCGCCCACCGTGAGGTAGTCGGCCGCGGAGAGACGTTCCAGGCGGTCGATGGCCAAGCGCAGACGTTGCCGAAAAAGGTCGTGCTCCCGCCGCAGCTCGTCGATCCTGTCCCGCAAATCGCCGTGGCGCGGGGTGTCGATCGCGGGAAGGTAACCTTCTCGCTCTTCCAGATCGAGAATGTGTTCCAGGTGCCGCTGGAACGAGTGAGCAATGAAGCGAAGGCTGGGAAGACGGCCTGAGCAATCTTGAGTGTGCAGTGCCCAGTCGATCGTCGTGCGCAGCACTTCGGCGATGTGTGCCAGCAATTGATGCTCGAACAGAGCCTCCCGCTCGGCAGACGTGCGATCCATGTCGAACCGCTCCTTTCCCCCTTCTGCTGGTCCGTTCCCTTATTTTATGCCGGGCCTGCGCCCACGAATAGTAGCCGCGACGGGTAGAGCGCGACCACCATCCTTGACCGCGCCAGCCGGAGTTCCTATTCTTCGTTGCTGCGATTTTCCGGCCTTTTTCTCGCCACCGGTTGTACCCATGCCCCGAGTGATCGTCCTCGACACGTTGGCCCGCGAGGGTCTTGATCTGTTTGCCAAGGCCCCCGGAATCGAGTACGAGGTGCGCACCGGGCTGGCAGGGGAGGCGCTGCGTTCGGCCCTGGCCGAGTTCGACGGCGCCATTCTCCGCAGCGGCGTGAAGATCACGGCCGACAGCCTGGCGGGCAATCGCCGGCTGAGGGCCATCGTGCGTGCCGGAGTCGGCACCGACAACATCGACAAGGTGGCCGCGACCAGGCTCGGCATCGTGGTGATGAATACGCCGACCGGCAACACGCTGAGCACGGCGGAACACACGATCGCCATGATGATGGCCCTTTCGCGGAACATCGCGCCGGCTTACCAGAGCCTGATCGAAGGGCGCTGGGAGCGGAATCGCTACATGGGAACGCAGCTCGCCGACAAGACGATCGGCATCGTCGGCCTGGGACGCATCGGCCAGGCCGTGGCCGTGCGCTGCCGGGCGATGGAAATGCGGGTGCTGGGATACGACCCGTTCGTCACCGAAGAGCGCGCCCGCGAACTGGGGGTGGAGATGTTCGCCACCGTGCACGAGATGCTCCCGCGCGTCGATTACCTGACGGTACACACGCCGCTTACGCCAGAGACCCGGAACCTGATCGGTCTGAAGGAAATCGGCATGATGCGGCCGGGCGTGCGGTTGATCAACTGTGCCCGCGGAGGCATCTACGACGAATCGGCGATGGTGGAGGGGCTGAGCACCGGCAAGTTGGGAGGCGTCGCGCTGGACGTCTTTGCCCAGGAGCCCTGCACCGCCAGCCCGCTGTTCGGCATGCCGAATGTCCTCTGCACTCCCCACTTGGGCGCCAGCACCGAAGAGGCCCAGACACAGGTGGCGGCCGAAGGGGCCCAACTGCTCATCGACTTTTTGACCACGGGCGCCATTCGCCACGCCGTGAACGTGGCCGCGGTCGATCCCAAGAAGCTGGCCGCCATGCGAGACGACCTGGACGTCGCCTATCGCCTGGGGCTGCTCTTGGCGCAGCTCGATCGTACGCCGGTTCGGGCTTGTCGTCTGACGTATCGGGGCGAAGTGGCCGGCAAAGACACGCGGCTCTTGACGGCTACCGTGGCGGCCGGCCTGCTGCAGCAATCGCTGGAGGACGAAATCAACTTCGTCAACGCCGAGGTGTTGCTCCGCGAGCGGGGGATCGAGCTTTCGGAGCAATCGACGAGCGAACGCGGCGCTTTCAGCTCGGTGATCACGGCTGAGCTGGTCACCGCTTCGCGCCCGTACAAGGTGGCCGGGACGTTCTTCGGCCATAAAATGGCGCGTCTGGTTCAGATCGGCGACTACAGGCTCGATGCCTACCTCGATGGTGTGCTGCTCGTTTTCACGCACCGCGACGTCCCCGGCATCATCGGAAAAGTCGGCACGATCTTCGGCCAACACCGCGTGAACATCGCTCAGATGGCCGTCGGCCGCGCGCAGCCGGGGGGCGACGCGATCGGGGTCTTGAATCTCGACAGCCGGCCGCCCGAACAGGCGCTGGCCGAGGTCTCGGCCCATCCCGACGTGCTCAGCGTGAGCATCATTGAGCTGCCGCCGGCCGGAGAGCTACCGGCCTGGCTCGACGGTTGACAACCGGAATATCCACTTCCGTAGGGCCATCTGTTTCGCTCGGCAGCCGCTTCGCAAATTCGCGCGGCGTCCCAATCGTTTCCCTTCAACCAAGGACCGCCGCTGGCCGACATAAGATGCCGGGCAGCAGGCGCTGCCCGTGCGGCGGGGCTGCCGGGCGGGAGAACCCGGGAAGTCGGCCAGGGAAGGCGGCGGCGCCGCGGCTCGTAAAAACCAATACGAACTCCAGACCGCGAACTCTTCCCACGACGACTATGGGCGACCTCCAGCTTGCCGAACGGGTAAACTCCATCCTGCAAAAGAACCCCCATGTGCCGCATCGCAACCTGCGATTCGAAACGAACGCCGGGCACATCGTGCTCAAGGGTGTGGTCCGTTCCTACTACCAGAAACTGATGGCCCAGGAAGCCCTGCTGGGTGTGGAAGGAGTCGAACAGGTTGAGAACCAACTCGAAGTGCAGGCCGGCTGACGAGCGATCTGGGGCTCTGTGACAAAGACGCAGTTCACTGCCAGCCGTGACGCAGCAGATAACCCTCGGTATCGTCGACTGGCGATACGACGGGACTGTCGAACATAAACTGTCGCCGATCGACCGGCTGGTCGAATTGCACATCCTCGAAATGGACGCGCACGAGGGGAGGCGCCTCGTCGTCGTATGACCGCGATTCGCTCGCGCTAAATTCGATTCGCCGCAGGAAAAGATCGTCGCGCCCCAGGAAGACGACGATCCGATCGGGCAGCATGGGGGGCAGCTTGCTGACGTTGACGGCCTGTCCCTTTTCGACCGCCTCGCGCTGATCGGGAAGCCAGAACAGCAGCCGCTCCGGCCTCCACGTCCCCTCCAACACGTACATGGGCGTCTCGTTCGGGCCTCGCGGTCGGGTCTGGCCGACCTTGGGAAAGACGCACCACAAATCGATCTGATCGAGCAAAGTCGCCATCCCGCCCAGGCCCAGCATCGGCAAGGAACTGGCGCCGGGCGGTTGGGGAACGTTCGGGGGCTGCTTCTTGGCGTACGCCGCACGAGCCGCTTCCACGCGCTTCACGTCGATGCGAGATAGCCTCGGCACGCCATCGGTGCATTTCTGCAGCCAATAGTATTCGCCGTCGCAGCGCTGCTGAATGTAGCAGTCTTTGCCGTCGATGTTGACGGTGATGTCGACCTGGAGCAGGTTTCGTTCGGACGGCCCCTGCACGAAGATGCCGTTGCCGACCAGTTCCTGGCCATAGAGGTGAATGCGCTGATGAATCGTGGCGCTGATGGTCTTGTGACGCTCAAGCGCCGCGCGGGCTTGCCGCAACAGCGACTGTCCGCTGACCGGACTCTGCTTGGGGCGGTCCTGCAGCGTCGGGGCCAAGGCCGTCGATGGCTGAGGCTCGGCAATTGAAGTTGCGCCGGCCGACGGCGTTGACCCGGTCGGCTGGGTAGAACGAGGCGATGACGGGCGACTGGCCGGCGTCGCCGCACGACCGCCAAAGGCAAGTCGGTTCCGGCTGGCCGGTGGGCCATCGCCGAAGATCGTTGAGCCAAAAGCCAGGCAGCAAAACCAGATAGCGATGAGACGACAATTCCAACGCGCCATCTTTCGGTTCTGCGGGATTTGCCAAAGAATCGCGTTGTGACAAACCGACCAATTACCACAGAAGGCCCGCTATATGCGGAAGCCGCCGCCGAATCTGTACAACCGCAGGGAGGGTCGGACCAGCCGACGGGCGTACGCGGGGCGATTATAGGGCGGCAACCGATCGAGGGCCACGCCACTATCGCCGTTGGCTGTCCCGCATGGCCATAACGGAAGAAGCCTGCACCTAGCCAAGCCCAGGGTACAAGCCGCTGGTGAGCGGCTGGGCAAACAAGAGGGGGAATGGAATGAGATACCGACTGACCTTTTTTTGCGCGGTTGCCGCCCTGGTGGGCTGCAAGGCGCCCTTCAGCCACAATTTGCCTCCGGCCCAGCAGATCATGCATCCGGGGCCGGGCGTCGATGGGCCAGGCCCCGGCGTGATGATGCTGGGCGACCCTGGACCACCCGCCGTCGCCGCCGCGACGCAAGTGATTTTTGGCGGACCCGAAGGGATGATCATCGCCTGGGATGTGTCGGCCCCGGGTGCCTTCGACAGCGAGCCCCTGGTCGCGCCGGGCCGCTACAATTTTCCGCAAGGGGCCATCTATCGCCTCAAGCTGACCAACATTCCGGGGCGCGAGGGGGTGGAACTCTATCCCACGCTTGAGATCGCTCCCTCCCTGCCTCGCACAGACGCCTACCTCGCTCACAACGGCGTACCCGTCCAATTCACCGAGGAGGATTTCGACCAGGTTCTTTCGGGCAACTTTGTGACGAAGGTGATTTACCTTCCCGATCCCGACTACCAGGAACTGGCGCTGGCCGGCGTCGAAACGCTCGTCAGCACGCGTCTCGATCCGGGGCTCGACCCGATTGTCGAAGCCGACCGTCGCGGGGCAATTCTGGCGATCATCCGAGTCGGCAACAAAGACCTGCAAGTCGGCGGCCAGGAACAGATTCCGGGCGGGCCCGGAATGCCGGCCGGGGCCTACGGGCCAGGCTACTGCGGCCCCAACGCGGTTCCGCCCGCCTTCATGGCAGGCGTCACGGCGCCCGAATACGGCATGCCCATCTCGGGCACCCCGATCGGCTTGCCTGGTCCGCCGCATGTGCCGCTGGGAGCTCCCGCCGGCCTGCAGCAACACACGATTCACAACCACACGCACATGCACATTCCGCAGCCGGTGGAAAAGATCGGCATCCATGTGAAGCAGAGCCCGGGCATGAGCTATCCCAAGCCGGTGCGCCACGTCTACATCCACGAACAGGCCCGCGCCCCCTGGCTCAACTTCTGCATGCCGTGGAGGAAGAAACACCAGGCGGTCGCACCTGACATGCCGTGTGACGATGGACAATGCGTCGCGGAAGAGGGTGGGCCGGAGTATACGGCGGCCAACCCCGTCGAGGGACCAGCTTCCGCGCCCGACTACGTCACGCCCCCGGACGTTCACTAACGGACGGCGGGGAGTTTAAACAGAGCGGTGAGAGATCGAAGGGACCGATGAAAGCGCCGCCTTTCGTCGTCCCTTCGTCTCTCATCCTTAAAGGGCCGAGAGGCGGCCCGCGCGTTCCAACTCGATTTGCAGTCGAATCGGTGGTCATGAGAATCCCGCTCCGCAATCTTGACCGGGGTGAAGACGCAGGCCGGGCTGGAAACACCCGTGTCGTTGCCTTCGCAGTCGTGTCGGCGGTCCTGCTCTGGGCCGAGGTCGCCGCGACCGGCCAGGAGCCGCCGATGCACTATCGCCACCAGGGGCTCGCACCCCCCGGCTCGATCGGCAGCGTCCAGCTACAGCGGGGCGGACCGTTGCCCTACTACTTTCAGCCGGTCGAGATTCGGGCTCCGCGGGGGACCCGCATCTCGATCGCCAGCCAGGGGCAGTTTGGACCACCGCTGGAGGCTCCGCTGAGCGTCGGACTGTTGATCGCGCCGGTCTATCGGTTCAAGCTGTCGAACATTCCCAATCACGAGGGGCAGGAGCTGTTTCCCACGATCGAAGTGATCGACCGGCTTTATCCGCCGCGGGGGCAAGAGCGGCGGTTCCCCATTCCCATCGAGCTGAACGCCGACGACATCGAGCTGGCGCTCGAGGGCAAATTTGTCACGCGCGTCGTCTACCTCGAAGACCCAACCACAGCTCTACCGGTGGCGGAGGGGCGGCTCGACCAGCACTGGTTCGACGCCGGCCCGGGAGTGAACCCCGTAGAAGAAGCCGACCGCTGGGGGCGACCCCTGGCCATCGTGCGGATCGGAGGGCGTGTCCCCGACGAACAGCGGGGCCCGGATGTTCATTTCATCGGCGGCTCCGCGCCGTTCACCCTCTTCCGTCCTTCGGTCGAACGGCCCGCCGAGCGCGGCGCGAGACGACCCGCCCTAGGAGGTTCGGCGCGCCGATGAACGGGCAAGTACGAGTGACGACGTATCGGCGGCAATTGGCAAACCGCGCCTACTGGGCGATTGTCGTTGCGGCGACCCTGGTTTCGGCCTCGTGCCGGACGCGCCCCTCCGCGGCGCCGCAAGGACCGACCGAGAACGGCTTGCCGGTAACGGCCTATACCGGGGCGCCACCCGCTGGCTATGAGTTGGCGCCACCACCGCCGTCAGGGCCGCCGTTGCCTTACCAGGTGCATGGCGAGTGGTCGCCCCCTGGCCTTGCCTGTCCTTGGCCGCCGGAAGAGTATCTTTGCGACGGCGGCGACAAAGGCTCGCCCGTCGCCGTATCGCCCAACTGGGAGCTGTATGGCTTAGGACTGGAAGACACGGTTGCTCATTACGACGCGCTCGACGGACGCACGCTCGTCGAGCCGTCGAACAAAGTCTGCATCTACGCCCCCCGTTTCGGAGCGGTGCGGGTGGTAACCCGAATCGCCGCAAACGAGAATATCGATCAGGCGGGGGGCGTCGAAGTTCCGCAGCAGCTCGTCAGGGCCGCGGGCGTGGCCATTCCGGCCAGCAGCCTGCAGCGTTATCAGGCTCGCGGCGACGTGGGAACGAAGATCGCCAGCGCCTACCGCGGTCGCCAGGGCGACGGCGCCGTGTCGAGCGCGCTATTTGCCAGTGGCTTCCAGGACACCTTCATGCCGTTTGAAGACCTGTCGGCCATTCGCAACGGCATCCTCGATCAGGCCGAAAAGGCCCGTTTGAGCGAGGGTGTCCAGGCGGCCATCACCTGGTCGGAGGATGTGGCCGTGCAGGCCGTGCTCAACGGCCGGATCGCGATCGGCGTGACCCAAAACGAGCGAACTGAAGAAGTCTTCACGGTCAAAGACCTGCGCCACCGGGCGAAGCTGCGAGTCATCAAGGTGGCCTCCACGCAGACGGCCCAACCGGGCGAATTCGTCGACTTCACCCTCCGCTTCGACAACGTGGGAGACCAGCCGCTGGGCAACATCGTGTTGGCCGACAACCTGACCACGCGGCTGGAGTACGTGCCCGACAGCGCCCAGTCGAGCGTCAAGGCCGACTTCTCGGTCGAACCGAACGAAGGCGACTCGCTCGTGCTGCGCTGGGAAATCGACCAGCCGCTCGACCCTGGCGAAGGCGGAATCGTTCGCTTCCGCTGCCGAGTCCGGTAAGTCGGCTCCGACGTTCCGCGGCGGACAAGGCGGTCGCGCCCCGGCCGCCTCCACGTCAGGCCGCGCCAGGGCTGCTGGTCCCCCCCTTTTTTTGTCGTTGGCCGCGGATTTCGCTCATCATGAAGCTCAGGGCGTGGCCGTATTCTCGCACGGCCGTGAGATAGTCCTTTCGCTCGGCGGCCGCCAGCGCGCGGGCGTCGAGATGATTGAAATGGTGCCAGTCGACGGTGTAGTGTGCTTCGACCGCCGCGTTGCGAAGTTCGGCGACGAATCGGGCCAGCTTGTCGACGAATTCGTTGTTGATCACGACGGCGCGAGGATTGTAGGGACCTCGCCCGAACCGTAGCCCTTCCAACTGCCCACCCTGGCCGCCGAATGCGCGAACCAACATCGTCACGCCGGTGATGATCGTAAACAAGAGCATGGCCGCCGCCACGCCGGGAAGGCGAGCCAGCCCCACGAGCACGGTCGCCAACGCCAGAACGCCGAGCCCCCCCCACATCAGCGGATGGATGGGGCGACGCGATGTCTTGCCGCTGGCCGGCCAGTTGGTTGTCGGCGGAGGCGGCGCCGTCTTCACCCGTGCTACGATCACCGTGATGTTGTCGGGCCCGCCACGCAGGTTGGCCAGATCGACGAGTACCTGCACCGCTTCCGCCGGGCTGAAGGCGGTCAAAATGGCTCCCATCTCGTCGTCGGCCACCTGTCCGCTGAGCCCGTCGCTGCACAGCAGAAACGTGTCGCCGGGCGCGACCGGCCAGGGGCCTTCCAGGTCGACTTCGACGTGTGGGGCGGGCCCCAACGACCGGGTAATGATGTTTTTAGGGATATAACCGGGCACTTCCTCTTCGCGGAGCTTGCCCGTGGCCATCATTTCCCACACAAGGCTGTGGTCGAACGAAAGCTGTTCGATGCGATTGCCGCGCAGACGGTAAACCCGGCTGTCTCCGACGTGCGCCGCCAGGGCCCCCTGCGGCAAGAGCAGCAGCACGCTGGTCGTGGTTCCCATACCGCGGAAGTCGAGGTTCGCTTGCCCGCGGGAGTGAATACGCCCGTTGGCGTCTTCGATCGCCTTGCGGATGGCCAGGGGAGGCGGCTCGTCAAGCACCTTCTGATAGGTCAACGGGACTGCGTCGCAGGCCATCTTGCTGGCCAATTCCCCCGCCGCGTGGGCGCCCATGCCGTCGGCGACCATAAACAGGTGGCCCCGCTCGTTCCAAAGCTGGGCACTCTTGGCCGGCACGACGGTGAACGAATCCTGGTTGTTCGAGCGGCGCAGTCCGATATCACTCAGAGCGGCGTGCTCAACGTAGGTCTCCCAGGTAGCGGATTCTTGGGCCATGCGATCGGCTGACAGGCTCACTTTCAGCTCAGGAGAACGAACGGCGAATGAGCCGTAAGGAGGGATGGCTTGCCGGGCCGTCGGGCAAAGCTGGGCAGACGGGGCTTATCGGCCCATCCTTCGAGAGGACTAGTTTGCCCTTTCTGCCATCCCAAACCGGATGAATTCTAATTCGTGTAGCTGCTTGAGGATAGATGCAGGCAAGGCCGGCCTGGAAGATTCCCAGAACCCCGGCTATAGTATCAGCCCCTTTTTCCTCCCCACTTCCTTGCCGTCGCCGGCTGGCTCTACCGTGACTGCCGAGTTTCCGCACCGCGTAACGGCCCCGCCTCGTTCGAGACTTTGGCGGCCGGGGCTCCTCTGCGCCACGCTGGCGGCGCTGGCCGCCAGCGGATGCGTACAGCGGCGCATCACCATCCGCAGCAATCCGCCGGGGGCGCTGGTTTACGTCGATAAGTACGAAATTGGCAAGACGCCCTGCTCCGTCGCCTACACCTATTATGGTACCCGCGAGATCAAGCTCGTTCGTGACGGCTACGAGACGTTGACGGTCATGCAATGGATCCCGCCCCCGTGGTACCAGATCCCGCCGCTCGACTTTGTTTCCGAGAACGTCGTGCCGGCCGAGATTCGCGACGAACGAACGTACACCTACCAGCTTGTCCCCACCCGCGTGGTGCCGACCGACCAGTTGCTCGGCCGGGCCGAAAGCCTCAGACGGGCGACGCAGTTGGAGCGCCTGGCCGCCCCTCCCCCGGCTCCGCGGCGACCGCCGCTTGCGCCGCCATCGTCGGCACCGTTGGACCCCGGCAACGGACTGCAACCGGGTGTTGCTCCGCCGGGCTATCTGCCCGGGCCGGGACCGAACGTCTATCCGGGGCCTGGAGTTTATTTCCCGCCAGGCAACTACGCTCCTCCGGGCAACTGGGGGCCGGGGTACCCCGCTCCCGGAATGCTTCCTTCGCCCGGACTGCTGCCGGCGCCGGGTCCGTCGCCTCCTCGTGGACCGCAGTAAGAGAAGCGATGCGCGACAGCGCGCATCGAGCAGACAGGGGCCGACGAACCATCCAACCACACCCGCAGTGATTGCGGCCCAGATCACAGCAACGAAGGTCGTTGACGCGGTCCGTGCTCTTCCCTCCGGCCCTCTGCTTCTCTCGGCTATTTTTTCGGAGTATGCTCGCGGCATGGAGAATCCCTATCAGTCGCCGCACGAGTTGCCCGGCCAGGCGACGAGCGTTTCCGGGGGAGGAATGGCGCGGCAGATCCCCGTCGTGGCCGTCCTGCTTATGGTGCAAGGCGGCTTGGAGCTCGCCGTAGGTGGCCTATGGGGCTTGGCCGGGGGCACCTTCGCCGTGTTGACCACGCGGCAAGCCCAGCAAGGCGACCCGAACGTGCCGCTGAGTCCACAAACGTTCGGCTGGATGATGGGAGCGGTTTACGCCCTGATGGCTCTGGCCACGTTTGTGGTCGCCGCGCTCAAGCTGTTCGCCGGCTGGCGAAACTACTCTTTCCGCGGCCGGACCTGGGGCATCGCCGCGCTCGCATCGGGTGTGATCTCCATCGTCAGTTGCTACTGTTTTCCTACGGCCCTGGCGCTCATGATCTACGGATTGATCGTTTACCTCAACAGCGAGGCGAGGTGGGCCTTCAGCATGGGCGAACAAGGTCTTACGCGGGAGCAAGTCCTCTGGCATCTTCAACGCGACACGAGCTTGTGACATGACTTCCACATCGGCGTCGAGACCGGGCGGCGTCACCGCACTGTGCGTTCTCACGATCGTGCTCGGCGTATTGGGAATCTTGACCGGACTGCTGGCGATTGGAGGACTCTTATTCCAGGGGCAGATGCAGTCGGCAATCGCTGGCCTGCAGCCCGACGCGGAAGTGGCTCGCGTCCAGCGCGAGGCCGCCGAGCAGGCTGAGGAGATGATGCAACGGCACCTGGTGCGAAATTGGATTTTCGTGATCGTGCGGCTCAACGTCGCCACCGCATTCCTTCTTGGCGGCATCTGGAGCTTGGGCCTTAAGCCGGCCGGCCGGGTGACCTTGCTGGCCGCATTTGGCGTAGGCATTTTCTTTGAGCTGTTTCAGCTTTGGCCGACCTGGGAAGCCCGCGAGCTGTCGGCGCAGATGTTCGAGCGGATGGCACAAGCCCAACAGCGAGGGCAAGCGAATCCTCCGCCCGGTTTTGACGCCACCATGAAAATGATGGGACAGGTCATCGCCACCATGCAGTTCGCGGTGACGGTGGGAATTTTTCTGGCCAAGAGCAGCTTCTACGGCTTCGGCCTGTGGTATCTGACGCGTCCGCGCGTGGCAACTCTCTTCGTTCGTCCCAAACCGGCCGATCCTCAGTGGGCCTGAGCGATGGAAACAAAACGCGACTCTCGGATCGCCGTCTATACCGGCTCGTTCGACCCGATTACGCTGGGCCACCTGAACATCATCGAGCGTGCCAGCACGCTCGTCGATAAGCTCATCGTCGGCATCGGGGTCAACGCAGGAAAGGATCCCATGTTTTCGCCCGACGAGCGGGTCGACCTGGTGAAGCGCGTCACGCGGCGATTCGATAACGTTGAGGTGCAGAAGTTCTCCGGCCTGGCCGTGAATTTCGTCCGACAGTGTGGGGCGCGGGTGATGATCCGCGGCGTCCGGCCGCTCACCGACCTGGAGGCCGAGTTGACCATGATGCTCGCCAATCGACAGCTCGATCCGGGCATTGAAACGGTGGTGCTCATGGCCGATAAGGAATTTTCTCATGTGTCGAGCACGCTCATCAAGCAAATCGCCCCCTTGGCGCGCGACGAAGAGTTGGCCCATTTCGTGCCGCCGGAGGTCGTCGCCGAGCTGCGTCGCAGGCTGCCGAAGCAGGGCTGAGAACCTCAAAACGGGTGCTCCTTCGTCCGCTTCCATAATGCACCCCGCTGTGGCATGTTAATTGCGGCTTCGCGTCGCGACACCTTGAGAAGGAAACCTCCACATGAGAATCTGGCCAGGGCGGCCATACCCGCTGGGCGCGACGTGGGATGGCAGCGGCGTGAACTTCACCCTGTACTCCGAAAACGCGACGAAAGTCGAGCTCTGCCTGTTCGATAGCGTCGACGATAAGCAGGAGTCGTTCCGAGTCGCGCTGAAAGAGCAGACCGACATGGTCTGGCACGGCTACCTGCCCGACGTGCGCCCGGGCCACCTCTACGGATTTCGGGTACACGGACCGTACGAGCCGAGTAAGGGACATCGGTTCAACCCCAACAAGGTGCTGCTCGATCCGTACGCCAAGGCGATCGGTCGCGACGTCCGCTGGAGCGACGAGATGTGGGGCTACAAGATCGGCGACGCCGAGGCCGATCTCTCGTTCGACGACCGCGACAACGCCGCCTTTGCGCCGCTGGCAGCCGTCGTCGACCCGGCCTTTACCTGGGGCGACGATCGGCCCCCCAACGTGCCATGGCATCGGACGCTGATCTACGAACTGCACGTCAAAGGGTTTACCAAACTTCACCCGGAGGTTGTGGACCGGCTGCAGGGAACTTATTCCGGACTCTGCTCCGAGGCGGCGCTGAGCTATCTGCGCAAGCTGGGCATTACAGCGGTCGAACTTTTGCCCGTGCATCATTTTCTCGACGACCGCCACCTGGTCGATAAGGGTTTGGCGAACTACTGGGGATACAACACGCTCGGGTTCTTCGCACCGGCGGGCCGCTACTCGGCCGCCGACACCCCGCTCGACACGGTGCGTGAATTCAAGACGATGGTCCGCAACCTCCACTCGATCGGCGTCGAGGTGATTCTGGACGTGGTCTACAACCACACGGCCGAGGGAAACCAGATGGGGCCGACGTGCTCGTTTCGCGGCATCGACAACGCCTCGTACTACCGGCTTAGCCCCGAGGACCCGCGGTACTACATGGACTTCACCGGTTGCGGCAACACGTTCAACATGCGGAACCCGCGCGTGCTGCAGCTCGTCATGGACAGCCTGCGGTACTGGATCACCGACATGCACGTCGACGGGTTCCGCTTCGATCTGGCGAGCACGCTGGCTCGCGAGCTGCACGAAGTCGACAAGCTGGGCGCCTTTTTCGACATCATCCACCAGGACCCGGTTATCTCGCAGGTGAAGCTCATCGCCGAGCCGTGGGATCTGGGCGCCGGCGGCTACCAGGTGGGCAACTTCCCGGTGCTCTGGTCGGAGTGGAACGGCCGCTACCGCGACTGCGTGCGCAAGTTCTGGAAGGGGGACGAGGGGATGGTTTCCGAGTTCGCCACGCGCTTTTGCGGCTCAAGCGATCTCTACGAGTGGAGCAGCCGGCGACCGCACGCCAGCGTCAATTTCATTACCTGCCACGACGGCTTTTCCCTGCACGACCTCGTCTCCTACAACGACAAGCACAACGAGGCCAACGGCGAGGAGAATCGCGACGGCGCCAACGACAACAATAGCTGGAACTGCGGCGTGGAAGGCCCCACCGACAACCCGGAAATCAAGGCCCTGCGGCTGCGGAAGAAGAAGAACCTGCTGGCCACCCTCTTGTTCTCGCAGGGAGTGCCGATGATTCTGGCGGGCGACGAGATCTGCCACACACAAGACGGCAACAACAACGCCTACTGCCAGGACAACGAGATTAGCTGGTTGCACTGGGATTTGAGCGCAGAACAGAAGGAAACGCTGGCCTTTGCGCAAAAATGCATCGAACTGGTCAACACGGAGCCGGTCTTCCAACGACGCCGGTTTTTCCACGGCCAGGGAATTCAGGGCGGCGAAGCGCCCGACATCGCCTGGCTGGAAACTTCGGGCAAGGAAATGTCGGAAGACGACTGGAAGACGACTTTCGTGCGCTCTTTCGGCGTCGAGCTTTACGGCCAGTCGATCGACGTCGACGAGCACGGCGAGGAGATCCACGGCGCAACGATGCTTCTGTTGTTCAATGCCGACCACGCCACGCGGATCGACTTTACCCTGCCCGTCTTGGAAGAGGGACAGAGCTACGAACTGTTGTTCGACACGGCCGTGAAAGATGAAGGGGTGCCTCATCCGCTGGAGGGAGAGAACTACCAGCTTTCGCCCTGCTCGATGGCCCTCCTGAGGCTGGTCGAGCCCAAGCCGCTGGAGACGGAGTAAGAGCGTGTCTTGAAACTGGCGAATTGAACAAAAAACGGTTGAACGGTGCGGTTAAGGTTGTAACGTCCCTTGCATCTGTCGATGGAGTCGTCTTACTATCTCCGCTACTTCATGTGCATGGCTTTGGTGTCAAAATAAAGACGGGGGGAGGAGTTACTACCGTGTACGACGGCGCTGGCTTCGAACAGCACGGGGTGAACGCACAGAAGATCGATCCGGCCCAATTCGGCACCGGGCACAATTCCGTTCTGCGATATTGCCGAACGGACAAGAATGCCATCGGCATTGTGGTTTCTCAGGACGGCAACGTTCGAATCATCCTTTCTTCGGGCCGAAGCCTAATCATGTGGGAGACCGTAAAACTGCTGCGGTACAATTGTTTTCTAGGCGTTCAGCGCGAGCCGCCCAAGATCGGATAAACCGACGCCGCAAACACACTAAGCCTACACAATTGGGCTACACGGACACTCCGAAGACGCTCGATGCGCTGCTGAGCGTCCTGGAGGGCAGATAACGGGGACAGTCCAATTACTGATTGGACCGCGCCGTTTAGGTCACGCATTTTAGCCGCCGCCCAGTCGACCGCCAGCGAAACGCCGTGGGAGGGCGCCGTGATCGAGAGCTGCAAAAGCGCACCTATCATTGCCGCGAGCCGTCGAAGCCGAGGGCAAGCATGGCAGTCGCGGTTAAGCCCTCATCGGGGCGCCGAGTTGTCCGCAGCCCGGCCTTGGATTGCCGGAATCGAGATGCCTTGGGGTGCCACGTCGCCCCCAAGGCAGATGGTGATGTTCAGGGCACGGGCGTCCGCCCAATTGTTGTGCTCGATCTGGCAATCGTAAGCCTTGGGCAAGTCTTCACCGGTTCCCGCTAGCCTCTCGACGAAACCATCCTCACCCGAAAGCTTGGAAAACCTGACGTATAACGTCACCCCTTCGATCTTCGATAATTCGTCCAGCAGGGCGTTGCTCGTTTTCGTCCCACCCGCAAACTGCAAAACGCTGTGGGCGTTGATATAGTGCCCGCGGACGAACTGCTTTTCGTGGGCCATCAGGATCCGGTTGACTGCGACCCCCGTCTTGTCTGGGGTTCCGTCGGCCGACGCTATGGCGATCTCCGGCTTGGGAAGATCTCCGGCCCTGCCGTACATACGGTTCGCCAGAGTGCCGGAGACGAGGGCGGCGATCGCCGCAGCCAGTGAGAGTTTTCGCAGCATGTTTCTCTCCCTTGGGTGGATACCTTTATAGATAGACGCCCGGGAGCCTCAAGGTGTTTCACGGCCACGGCGGGTCAGAATGAAAACACGCCGTTTGCGTCTCGCATTTTAGCCCCCGCCCAGTCGACCGCGAACGACGGCTCTCTGTCGCCGACATCTACCGACATGCAGCCGGCGAAACGCCGCCGGAGAGTGCCGTGATCGAGCGTTGCAAAAACGCACTTGTCGTTGCCGCGAGCCGTCGAAGCCGAGGGCAAGCATGGCTTGACCGAATTGGTGGGCGACCCGCCCTCACCCTAACCCCCTCCCGGCGGGAGAGGGAACGGCGGGTGGCACGCCCTGAGGTATTCCGAAGGGCGTGACTGGAGCGTCGATAACCCATCGCCTTCTTGCGCCGACCGAGATCGAAGCCTACGTTGGCCGGATGCGAATTGTTGATCCGGAGACGATTCCATTCACGCCATCCGGCTTCGCCACGCGCCTCGCGGCCGGAGCAGACGATTAAGAATGCTCAACCGAACAGGTACGTTGCCGAGTTCAAATCCCGTCGCCAGTTTCACGGCAGCCAACTCAGGTGATCCGCGGCAAGTTGCGCGCCAGTGGTTCCGTGGAGACGCAACGGCGTGCAAACGCCTGACTCTCGCTCAAGACCCGGCGGCGGCGCGCCTTAGACAACCGCGATGGGGGTCGTTCCGTCTCTTATTTACGGCCCTTCCGACCGTTCCCAGAGGCCTTGCGTTCCTTGCCGCCCGAAGATGGCCCCGCGTGCTCTTTCAGCAGTAAATACACCGCATCCGTCTTGGGGCTCTTGGCGCGCTCGCGGGCGTAATCGACGGCCGATTTGCCATCTTCATCGCGTAGGTTCGGATCAGCGCCGTGATCCAAAAGCAGCTTCGCAACCCCGAGGTGTCGATAGAGCACGGGGCCAAGCAGCGCCGTGTGGCCCGAGCGATCGGTCGCATTCACCTCCGCGCCGGCAGCCAGCAGGATTGCCACGACCCGCTCAAAGCCGCTGTCGGCGGCTGTGTCCAGCGGTGCGGGATTGGCATCCTTTGCCACCCGGGCGCCAGCCGCGACAAGTTGCTCGGCAACGGCGACAATCGACTCCTCGGTCGCTCCTCGTGTGGCCCGAACCGCCCACGTCAACGCGCGACTGAGGACCTCGCTGTGGTCCGGTTCCCTGGAGAGCGATTGCAGCACCGCTCGGACGACGTCTGCCATGCCCTGCGCCGCCGCGACGTCCAGCACGCTTCGTCCATTGCCGTCGGTCTGGGTGACGCTAGCGCCCGCTGCCAATAGCGCCTGGACCACTTCCGCGGCTCCGCGTTCAGCGGCCAGCGACGCAGGCGACTGCCGATTGGGGCCGCGCTGGTCAACCTTCGAGCCAGCGGCCAGCAGGGCTCGGACCGCTTCCAAATGACCGTGATGCGCGGCGAGATGGAGCGCAGTGCATCCTGCATGGTCCTTTTGGCTGATTTTGGCGCCTGCTTTCAACAACTCCGCAATGACCGGCACGTGGCCGGAGCATGCGGCGAACATAAGAGCAGTCCGATTCAACGTGTATTTGGCGTCCTGCAATGCGTCCAGTCCGGCTTCGCGTAGTATAAAGCCCAAACCCCGCGGCGGCTTATTGTCGGGATCGTCCGTCGCCTGGACATCGGCCCCGGCCGCAAGCAGGGCTTGGACGACGTCAACATGCCCAGCCTCTGCACCCAGCATCAACGGCGTCCGGCCACGCGTTGACTCGCGTTCGTCGCGAACATCGACAGCCGCACCGTTCTGGAGTGCCTCCGCCACGCGCGTCGCGTCGCCTTGCGCAGCAGCGTCCAACAGGCTCATTGGGGAATCATCCCCGCGTTGCTTAGCCATGATCATTCCCCCTCATTCCCCCTGAGAAACGCACTGCCGGACTGACGCTGAACCAGAAAGCACGCGGCGCCTCGCCGCCTTATCCCATCGTCACGACCACGCACTGGCCACGACGGCTCGCTTCGTCCACGAACTTCTTCAACTCGGCGTATGTCCGTTGGTAGACTTGGCGTTTAAGCTCGGGCTCTTCATGCCAATCGAGCGACGGATAAACCTGGTCGGCGGTCATCTCGTCCGCGTCAAAGCGACTCCATAATTCATCTGGGCTGATGTCCACGAGCACGGAGTGGATATCGTCGACTTCTCGTGGCGAAAATAGTCTCGCCGGACCGTAGCCGATCTCGGGGCCGACTTCCTCGCCGCCGTCGACCAGAAATCCCTCCGCTCCCCGGAATTCCGCTGCGGTTCCGGTCAAGAGATAGTGAAGACCGTGCCATTCCTTGCCAATTTCCATTTTTGGGCAGTTTTCCAACTCCTGAAAGAACTCCTCCTCGTCTTCCAGTTCGCGCAGTCGCTCGGCGCGCGGCAGTTGGACGGCGTAAAGTACACAATTCATGCTCATGGCTCGATCCTGTCGCCGCGGCTTGGCTCCGCGAAATGGTCGATATCCGGATTAAAACGTTCTGCGCGGCCCACTATCCCTTGTCGTCCAGCCATGGTGGAATCTCCAGCGTGACGAAGGGAGCGCACAGGTCCTCCGGGCAGTCGCCGAAGTGGTCGACCGCCAACGTGGGAAGCCAGTCCGTTGACCAGGCGTGGAACTCTCGATCCCACGGAACATCGCGGTCGGTGTTGAATTCGAGCGTCAACTTCGGGTCAATTCGTTCCGCCAGGCGGAACATGGCATGAGCGTCCAGCGAGAGGATTTTCTCGATGGGATCAATGCAAAACGCCTTATAGAAACCGTTCAGATGCTCCTCGATTCCTGCCGCGACACGGGAGGCATCGCCGGCTGCTATCCCTTGAAGGCAATGCACCAGTCCCTTCGTACGCGCCGAAGTGCTCTTTGGGACCTTCGCTTTTCGCAACCGGTCGATTTCCGCCGGATCGTCCCTCAACAGGGCCTGAACGCCGTTATAGACCACCATGTGCGCGCCCGGTTTCGGGAACGTCGCTTTCGCCAGATGTCGTTCAATTGCCGGTTGATCGCCAATCGCCAGTGCGGGCAACAAGAGCTCGTTGACGTCGGTGGCTGAATTATCCGCGGCGGGCTGCAGCATGACCGCCTGCCTGACCTGCATTTGAATGAACAGTCCGAACTCGTCCAGGTCTCCCGTGGCGGCGCGCCGGGCGATGCCCCGCAAATACCAGCCGTTCAGCGGATCACAGATCAGTAAAAAGCGATATCGTCGTTCCAGCCATTTTTCCGGCCATGTCGGATGACGTTCACGCCAATTGGCGATCCCTTGCCTGGCGTCATATTGCAGCCAATGGGCAACGAACCCCTCGAACGACAACTTCGTTTCTTCGCGCGACATGGCCTCCACGACGGCGCTGGCGGACTGTTTGGGCAACTTCATGCTGAGGGGATTCGAGGCGGCGGCTGGCGCGGGCTTGGGTTTGGCCGGCTTTCGCAGTTTGGGTGTGATGATTTCGAGACGGATGACGGACCCCTTGGGAAGCGCTCGCAAGATGTCGCTGGCATCATCCAATTGTTCGGCGACGGCCTCCCAGAGATGACCATCGCCTTCAGAAGCATTCGTGAGAAATGTCCTCGCGCTTTCAAATACCTTCACGACGTCGGCGAGTCGCAACCAAGTCTCATCGTCGGATTCGAAAAAGGGCCTCATTTCGTCCAAGCCGGCTTTCTTCAGATAGCGGTCGACGTAGGAAAGATTCGCGACGAGCGAAAACAGACCCAGCGGGACCGTCGTTGGTTCGGAAGTTCCGTTTCGGGAAATCAGTTGCGCATAGCCCATGGGCATAGTGTTGACCTCCGGCTGAGGGTACGTTCAGATTGTTTCACTATGCCTGCATTGGTCGACAAGCCACGGCACGGCGTACTCGACAATCCTGTCCACTGCGTCGGTGACGAGTGCTTCAATTCGTTCCAGGCCCACGTCAAGGGGAGTCTCCTCGATCTGGCCCGTCTCGATCAGGCGCCGTTGCTGTTCCATGATCTCCTCGACAGTCAGGCGCGGCATCACCTCCCACCACTTGTCTTGATCGGAATAGAGATATGGCAATCGAGTTAGGAACTCGCCGTCCACCGGTTTGTCGGCAACAATCCGCGCCCTCGGTATGTCGTGGGGAACCATAATCCTTAAGTGCCCTGGAAACCGGTCCTGCCGAGAGCAGGCAATTTCAATGGTGAAGGTGTCGTCCCGAGGGCTCAAACAAAGACAGAGATAGGCCTTCACGTCGGGCGACAACGCCCATTCAAATACCTTCCAGCCTAATCTGTTTCTCTCGTTCTTTATCTCGACGATCTGCGGCAGTCGCTCTTTCAGTTGCTCGTAAAACCGACGTTTGACTTCTTTGCCAAGCTCTCGCCGCACGACGATTCCTTTCTTACTTGATCGATCCAGTCCCCTGTCCGAAGCGGTAGATTTCAGCGTAGTCCGCAACGGTATATCCGAGATCGTCGCGCGCGTCCTGGTCGGCGCCCTGCTCGATGAGGAGATCGACACACGCCGGGCAGCCCAGGCCGGCGGCCCACATCAGCAGTGTGGGCGGTGCGGAGAAGCCTTCGCCTGCGGCTCGGCACCGGCGGTCGAAATCGGCCGCCTCGAGCGCTTTTTTGGGGTTTGACTGGAGCAACACGCGCAGCGGATCCTCGATCCGCGTGTCGGGGTCGAGGCCGTCGCGAAGCAGGGCGCGAAATGCCGGCAGCTTGTTGTTGACCAATGCGAGCAACGCTGTGGCCGTGGTGCCCAGGAGGCCGTGCTCGACGTAATAAGCACTCATCTTCTTGCAACCACGGATCTGGCGCTGAGACCAGTACTTCCAGTTGGTCCGCCCCCGCGCCGGCCAGCGCATAGTGAAATGCGGTGACCCCGGTCGAGTTGGAAACCAAGGGATCGGCGCCCTGCTTCAGAATCGCCTCAAACACCTCCCAAGACCCTGACAGGGCCGCCCGGCAAATCAGCGGCTCACCCTCCTCATCATGGATGCCGAGGTCGAGGCCGCTTTCGACAAGCTGCAGTGCCTTTCGCCAATCGCCGACGACAGGGCTGAGCAATCGGAAAATCGGATGATCTTTGCTCATCGTACCTCCTTGCGCGCCCCGCCATGGGGAGTTTCGCGACGGTAATGCCGTTACACGCCGTCGGTTCCGGGCTGGAATGCGCGGCCGATGCAGTACCGGCAGTCCCCGAATTGCAGGCCCGCCTGGAGCCCTTGGAGAAGCTAACACGCCCAGCAAGTACGATATTCACCGACGATGAGGGACGCGTCAAGAAACGATGACGGTCTTGTTAATACCCTCTCCCGGCGGGAGAGGGAACGGCGGATGGCGCGCCCTGAGGTATTCCGTCGGAGCACATCGGGGCGTGCCCCGACGCGGAATGCCAGCACCACGGCGACGCTGGCATGGGCTTGACCGAATTGGTGGGCGACCCGCCCTCACCCTAACCCTCTCCCGGCGGGAGAGGGAACGGAACTGCCCGCAAAAAAATCGCGAACCCGGCGAAACCTTCTGCGTCTATGAGGGTATAACCGTGGCGGACAACAGCCGATCGTGTGATGTGGTTGTGCCGCTCTTAACGATGGCCCTCGTGGGCCGCCAAGAATTCCCATGATGTCGATACAGCCAAGGCTCACCCAAGAACGCAAAAGGACGTGCTTATTTGCCGGTCAACCGGCGAATTTGCATCCGCTGCGCTTGTGACCTTCGCCCTCAGGCGAAACCAGGAGCCTGCCAAGGCCCGGTGTCACAAGACGCCGGGCCTTTTTCGTTGGCAGACGCCAAGACCACGGGTCGGTAGCTGAGACGGTCTAGCGCTTGGCTGAAAACCAGGAGACGAGGATTCGAGCGCCTCCCGACCCACTGACGGAAACCGACGGCTCGTTCGTCTAGCGGCTGAGGATGCCGGCCCTTCAAGCCGGAGACAGGGGTTCAAATCCCCTACGAGCTGCTGCGGGATGGACGGTGGTCCGGTGTTGTAACGGAAGCATAGCGATCTGATACGTCGCCGGCGGCTGGTTCGACTCCACCCCGGACTACTTAACCGCAACTAACCACGGGAGATCAAAACATGCAGCGACGGCGACGACTCAAACGCATACGTCAGACCGATACGGGGTCGTGGCGTAACGGCAGCGCATCCGCCTTTTAAGCGGAAGGGTGAGGGTTCGACTCCCTCCGACCCCACTGGCTTTCGGCACGTAGCTCAGTGGTCAGAGCGGGACTCTTATAAGGCCCGGGTCGAAGGTTCGATTCCTTCCGTGCCGACTGGCGGAGGCGCACAGCACAACAACGGGATCAAGGTGTTAGCGGCAGCATACCCGGCTCTTAACCAGGTTGGTGACGGTTCAAGTCCGTCTGGTCCCACTGAAGTAGCCCCGGCGCTCCGTGACGGGGAGGTCGGAACTGGGAGGTCGGAGCTACCAAGCACTGGTCGTCTAGCGGCCAAGACTCCGCACCCGTAATGCGGCGACGCGGGTTCGACTCCCGCCCGGTGCTCTCGATCTTTGACAATTCGGTAATCGCTCAACGCACCCATGATGTAGCGGAAGCCTATCTGCTTGCCATGTAGAAAGTGCCGGTTCGACTCCGGCTGGGTGCTTTTTCGAGAGGCGAGGGGCGAGGCGGCGAGGCGGGCCTCGGGGCCTGTCGGCGCGTTGCGTTTTGCAGCCCGCCACAACGGTTCCCTCGCGGCCTCAACGGCGTGTAGGAAAGCCTGGGATTCCGCGTGCTTCGGGAGCACGAGAGCGCCGGTTCAAATCCGGCCACGCCGACTGTTTTGCGGTGGGACCCGTGCTGGTACGGGTAGGCGGCTGTTAACCGCCCCGACGCAGGTTCGATTCCTGCCACCGCAGCTTGAGCAGGCACACACCGTGCGCCAGGGCCTTGGATCGCCTGGCGTCGGATCGCTGGCGGTACTCCAACGTCCGTCGGTTCGCGGCGACGGCACGCGGAGCGTGCCTGCTACTTTGTGCTCTTGGCCGAGCGGCAAGGCTCCAGCCTTCCAAGCTGGCGAGGCGAGTTCGACTCTCGCAGGGCACTTTGACGAATCGATCGGGGATCGGCTAACGGTAGGCCGCCTGGCTTTGAACCAGGTGATGGAGGTTCAAGTCCTTCTCCCCGAACCTTGGTCGCGATGACCCTGTCACAAAAAAACACATGATCCGGGGCAGTTGCTGCTGGTAGTGATGCCTGGCTCTGAACCAGGAGGTCGTTGGTTCGATTCCAACCCCCGGAACTTATTCGATGCGGAGGTCATCCGGCTGGATGAGGAGCTTGTCTTGAAAACAAGTAGCGGCCGTGCCGCTTGTGAGTTCGAGTCTCACGGCCTCCGCCTTACATGAAACCCGCCGCCTTATATGAACGCCCCGCCTTTATGAATACAGTCCCGTGGCCTAGCAGCGAAGGCAGCACCCTTACAAGGTGACGATCGACAGTGCGAGTCTGTCCGGGACTACTTCCAACGCGAAGCGCCTAGGTACGCCAACAGGCAGAGCGGCTTGGCTTAAACCCAAGTGTTTGCGGGTTCGATTCCCGCCCTGGGTACTCGTGTGGGACACATTGTCGGCTTTCGCCGCGAAAGCGCGCCCTTTCGCGGAGCGAAAGGCGACAAACCACAAACCCGGCTCGGTAGGCAACGGCAGACCACCTTGGCTTAGAACCAGGGATGCTGTGGGTTCGAGTCCCACCTGAGCCACTTTAACCTTCGTCCTCGTGGAGCAGCCAGGAGTGCTCGCCACCCTGTCAAGGTGGAGATCGTGGGTTCAAATCCCATCGGGGACGCTTTGGCTAACCGCATTGCGCACCAGCACACACGCAGCGCGAAGCGTAAGCGAGGACCGACTTACCCTCGCTGACGCTTCGGGTTAGGGCAAGGCGCGCTGTCGCGCCGTCTGCGGGGCGTTGTGCGCGATGCGGGTTAAGGCGTAGTACGCAAACAGGCAAAGCGGCCAAGCTCAAACCTTGGTGAACTGTCGGTTCGACTCCGACCTGCGCCACTCGAACAACACACGACACATAACACACAACACGCGTCCGGTTGAGCATTGGCAAGCTCAAGTGGCTGTAACCCACCCGCCTTCGGGCTGTGCAGGTTCAACTCCTGCCCGGCGCACTCAAAAGTAGCAGGCACACGCCGTGTGCCGTTGCCTTCGGCCGCTTGGCTCGGCATCTGCCTGCTACGAACTGGCCCGTTCGTCTATCGGCTTAGGACACGAGCCCCTCAAGCTCGGAAGGCGGGTTCGATTCCCGCACGGGTCGCTGACAACATGACCAAGTGGTGCAACCGGAAGACACACGACGCTCAGAACGTCGGCCCCTCGTGGGCTTGGGAGTTCAAATCTCCCCTTGGTCACTTTGACGCAGGTGGGCCAGTGCTCAGCGAAGCCTCATAAGCTTCGCCCGCCGGGTGCGACTCCCGGACCTGCCACTTGAAACTCGAAAACGTGGCCGGGTACGCAAACTTGGCAAAGCGGCGAGGTCGAGAGCCTCGTGACTTTGTGGGTTCGACTCCCACTCCGGCTACTCGACGCGCGACAACATGGGCTGCTGGTCCAACGGGACGACGCCGGCTCCGCAAGCCGGAAATCGCGGTTCAACTCCGCGGCGGTCCACTGACAGAAGGGCTCATCGTCCAAGGGGAAGACGCCAGTCCAGCAGGCTGGAGATCTGGGTTCGATTCCCGGTGAGTCCACTGGTGCTTTGTGCGTTCAGGAGTTGCGCATGCGCGCCGAACTCGAACCCCTGAACGGGACACGGCGCTGGAAGAAAACGGAAGGTAGGCGGATACGGCTGGCCGCGCCGCTTTGCTAAAGCGGTTCCCGGAAAACGGGATGAGGGTTCGACTCCCTTGCCTTCCGCTCGTTGCCCCGATGGTGAAATGGAAATCATGCCCTGCTTCTAACTGGGTGTTCCGGGTTCGAGTCCTGGTCGGGGTGCTGAGGCGGGCAAAAGCAACCGGGGTGTTTGAGGAGAGACTTATGTTTGGCAGCACGTTTCGACAGCACTTCCAGGTCATGGGGGCCGATGTGGATGTGGCTTTGTACGGGGAAGGCTTCGAGATCGGCATCGATCAGGGCCAGCGCGGTGAAATGTTCCGCTTGCGGTTCCCCGGCGACGGTTCGGTGACCGCCAAGGTGCTCGATGCCGACCGCTACCAGCGGCACCTGCTGCTCAATGTGGTGCATCGCGGTCTTGGCGTCAGCCAGAAGTACCTCTGTGGCCACGACGAGTTTCACTGGTTCGTTGCCGCCTTGCCCGAGAAGTCGGCGGCGACGACGGTGCCGCAAGCGATGGAGTCGTTAAAGCCCGATGCCGTGCGTCAGGAACAGCGACGCAAGCGCGTGAAGCGCAGCCGTCGCCACAAGCGGCATACGACGGCTTACCTGCGGCAGGGAGAGTGGTTCTTCGTGCCGCGGCCCGACTTCGACGCTGCCGGGCAGCGCGTGCAAGAAAACGGCAGCCTGGTGCGTGGAGCGGGTAAGCCGCACCGCGTCGAGTCGCTCTGCCGCAGCCGCGGCGGTGGAACCTATGTGCGAGGAAGGGTGTCGCATCCAGACCATGCGACGATCCGACTCGACGTGTGGCACGAAGTGTTTCGCAACACGGAAAGGGAGCCCGCGGTGATGGCGCGGCCAACGCGACGCGCCATGGGGCGACCGGCGCAACGCGCCATGGGGCGAGCGGCGCAACGTGCCGTGTTCGACATGACGTACCTTGACTAACCGGGCCCGCCGCCGGCGTTTCGACGGCGGCCCTCCTGGTGTCTGTGGTGTAGCGGTGTTCTGCACGCCCGGCTGTGAACCGGATGGTACGGGTTCGACTCCCGTCAGACACCCCTTTCAAACGGAGGATTTTACTCGTGGTAGCCAAGATGCTTAATCGGCCGGCGCTGGTGCTCAACCGCAACTGGCAGCCGGTGAACGTCGCCACGGTGGCTCGCGCGCTGGTCATGCTCTTCAACGAGGCGGCCCGCGTCGTCGACCCGCGCGACTACCAACTCTACACCTGGGCCGACTGGTCTCGGCTGGCGCCGCGCGAGGGCGAGCCGTTCATCCGGGCGGTCAGCCTGCGGCTGCGCGTGCCGGAGGTGATCGTGCTGGCGGGCTACGACCGGCTGCCCGAGGCGGCCGTGGCGTTCAGCCGGCGGAACATCTTCAAGCGCGACCACTACACGTGCCAGTACTGCGGCGTGCAGCCGGGCGGCGAAGAGCTGTCGATCGACCACGTCGTGCCGCGGTCGCAGGGGGGCACCTCGACCTGGGACAACTGCGTGCTGGCGTGCGTGGAGTGCAACAAGAAGAAGGCCGACCGCACGCCAGACGGGGCGGGCATGAAGCTGCGCAAGCCGCCCTGCCGGCCGCAGTGGAAGCCGCTCTACGCCGCGCACAGCGTGCGCGTCGAGAGCTGGTCGAGATTCATCAGCGAGGCCTACTGGAACGCCGAGCTCGCGACGTAATCGCTGGTTCCCTCGCCCCGCGGGAGAGGGCTAGGGTGAGGGCGGTTTGCGTCACCAAACGCATTACCGCGCAATCCCCCTCGCCCCCAATCGTCAGTTTGATTTCCCGATCCGGCGGGGCGGCCGGGTCGGTTTTACAGGGTCGTGCTCCTGGGAGAGCAGGCGGTCTCCAAAGCCGCTTGACGGGGTTCAAATCCTCGCGATCCTGCTGGTCCTGATGGTGTAACGGAGCGCATTGAACTCGTCCTCGGAGTGTGCCGGAGCAGCACGCGAGCTGGCGAAGCTCGTGGACCAGGTTCGATTCCTGGCGAGGACATTTTTTGATTCTAAGGTTTAGCTCGTCCCTGTCGGCCCGCGCGGGTCGCGGCGCCGGTCCTCGCTTCGCGTCGATGTTGACTGTACGATTAGCGCATGAAATTCCGCGTCGGCATCACCCGCGACTTTCTCAAGCCCGATGGTTCGCTCGGGTTCGGCGATATCGGCCTCGGCCTTTTGGACGAGAATCCGGACGTGCAACGGGAATTTTTGCCGGAATCGTGCGGCGAGATCCCGCCAGACGTGGCCGACGAATATGACGCGCTGCTCGTGCTGGCTCCGCGAGTGACGGCGCGCACGGTCGACGGTTGTCGGCGGCTGCGGCTGATCGCCCGCTTTGGCGTGGGATACGATAACGTCGATGTCGAAGCCTGCACGCGCAACGGCGTGATGCTCTCGATCACGCCCGAGGGCGTTCGCCGACCCGTGGCGACGGCCGCCCTGGCTTTTCTGCTGGCCCTTTCGCACAAGCTCGTCATCAAAGACCGGCTGACGCGCGCCGGACGCTGGGCGGAAAAGTTGGACCACATGGGCACGGGTTTGACCGGTCGCACGCTGGCCGCCGTGGGATTAGGAAATATCGGCCGCGAATTGTTCCGCCTCGCGGCCCCCTTCCAGATGCGACACGTCGCGTTCGATCCTTACATCGGCGCCGAGAGCGCGATCGACGGCATTGAAATGCTCGATTTGGATCGCGTTCTCACCGAAGCCGATTTCGTCGTCATCTGTTGCGCGCTGACCGCCGAAACGCGCCATCTGCTCGATGCGCGGCGACTGCGGCTGATGAAACCAACCTCCTACCTGATCAACGTGGCGCGCGGGCCGATCGTCGACCAGGCGGCGCTTACGGCGGCACTGCTCGAAGGCCGGATTGCCGGCGCCGGCCTCGACGTGTTCGAGGTAGAGCCCGTCCCGGCGGACGATCCGCTGTTGCGGCTCGACAACGTGATCGTCGCCCCGCACGGCATCGCCTGGACCGACGAACTCTTCGGTGGCAATGGTCGGGAGGCCTGCCGCAGCATTCTCGACGTGGCAGAAGGGGGTGTTCCCCGGTCGCTCGTGAACCGCCAGGTGCTGGAGCATCCGGCGCTGCGAGCGAAGCTGGCGAAATCGCGGCCTTAGCTGGGTTCTGTGGGTGGCGGCCGACGACGAGCGGTTACCCTCATCCGGCAAGCCATTCCAACCGACGGGGCTTGAAGCCGAGAAGCCGTCTTGCCTTCTCGTTGGAAGCCCCGCGGAGTTTCGTTGCATAATACACGGCGTCTGCCCCCGCCGTTTGAAGCGCCGCTTGTTCCGTGACCTGCAGAGGCGGCGGGGCGCCGACCGAGCGCGCGAACGCCGGCAGCCAGCGGTTGACCGGGGCCGGGTCGTCGTCAACGATGTGGTACACGCCGGGGGGCGCCGCGAGCGCGGCGACCGTGGCCAGGGCCGCGTCGTCGATGTGGATCCACGACCAGACCGCTTCTCCCCGGCCGACGATCGGCACTTCCTGCCGTCGGACCTGGTCGGCGGCAGCGCCTTCGGGACAGTACCAGGTGTTTGGGCCGTAAAAGAAGCCGTACCGCAGCGCGACCCCTTCCATGCTGCCCGAGCCCAGAACTCGCGCCTCGAGTTCGGCGTAGGTGCGGGCGCTGGCCGCCACACGCGGACTGGCGTCGACCGCCAGCCCCTCCGACTCGTCGGCCAATCCGCTGCCCGACCGGAGGAAAAAGCCGCTGGCCTGTTGAAGATACCGCCGCACGCCGTTGGCCTGCGCGGCGCGGTGGAGGTTGCCGCCCCCTTCGAGCCGCAATTTCCGATCGCCAGCGGCCGCGTCGGCCATGTCGGAGGGATCTTTGGGTAAAGCCGTCAATTCGTCGATCACGATTTCGGCCCCGCACTCTCGCAACGCCTTGTCCACGGCCGCGGCGTCGAAAGCGCTGATCCGCGCCACCGATGCGCCGAGGGCGAGGAGCCTCGTCGCGCCCTCCTCGGAGCGGGTCATGCCGGTTACCGCGTGGCCTTGACGGAGCAATTCGATGATGAGGGGCCGGCCGATAGCTCCGCTCGCTCCGGCGACGAATATGTTCATGTTTCTCCCTTGCGGCGGCCGAGGTCGGGCGGGCAGAGACGCCCGCGCCCTAGTGCCGGTTCTCGGACAGGCTCTTACTGTCAGGAAACCAGAATCATCGATTCCGACCGGTCGATCAAGGCGTTCGCGGACGTTGACTTCGGACACCGTCGGTTACAATGGCGGCGTTCGCCGCGCAATCCCTTCTCCCTCTGGGGAGAGGGCCAGGGTGAGGGCGGCTTGCGTCGGCGAGACGCGTTACCGCACGCCTAATCATTTGATTTCCTGGCAAAGGAGTTGCGTCATGTCCCACGCCGATCGCCGAGCGTTTTTGAAACAGACCGGGGCGCTGGCCGCCTTGGCGACAACCGCGAAGGCCGCAAACGCCGATGCAATCACCATCGTGACGGTGGGCGTGATCGGCACGGGCGGCATGGGCACGAACCATCTGCGGCAGCTTGCCGCCCGTCACGACGTGCGGTTGGCCTACGTCTGCGACGTCGACACCGAACGACTCGCGGCGGCCGCCAAGACGGTCGAATCACTCGCAGGCACATCCCCCAAGGCCGTCAAAGATCTGCGTCAGGTGCTCGACGACAAGGAGGTGGAGGCGGTCTGGATCGCCACCCCCGACCACTGGCACGCGCCCGCCTCTCTGCTGGCCCTGGAGGCCGGCAAGCACGTCTACGTCGAGAAGCCGTGCTGCCACAACGTTCACGAAGGCCGGCTGATGGTCGAGGCCGTGCGGCGCTGCGGAAAGCTGCTGCAGGTCGGCACCCAGAGCCGCAGCACCGAGTGCGTGCGGGAGGCGATCGAAAGGATCCAGGGCGGAGCCATCGGCGAAGTGCTGGCGGCCAAGGCCTGGAACAGCCAGCGCCGGCGCACGATCGGCAAAAACGCCCCCAACGAGCCGCCGCAGCAGCTCGACTTTGATCTCTGGCTCGGCCCCGCGCCCGAGGTCGCCTACCGCCCGAACCTGCTGCCGGGCGTCTGGCGATGGTGGTACGACTTCGGCTGCGGCGACATCGGCAACGACGGCGTCCACGACATCGACGTGGCCGCCTGGGGGCTGGGCGTCGAGACGCATCCCTCGCGGGTCGTCTGCCTGGGCGGCAAATACTTCTTCGACGACGATCAGCAGTTTCCCGACACGCAGTACGCCGTATTCGAATACGAGTCAGCGCAGAAGTCGGGGCGGCCGAAACAGCTCGTCTTCGAGCAGCGCATCTGGTCGCCCTACGTTCAAGAGGGATACGAGAACGGGGCCGCGTTTTACGGCACCGAGGGACTGCTGATTCTCGGCCACAGCGTCGGCTGGAAGCTCTACGGTCCGCGCAACAAGCTGATTGCGGAGCGCAGCGGTTCGGCTGATCTGGCGGCACATCACCAGAATTTTTTGGACTGCATCCGCGGAAGGCAGTCGCACCTCAACGCCGGCGTGGAAGTCGGCCACCGGGCCGCCGCGCTGGTCCACCTGGCGAACATCGCCGCCCGCGTGGGACGGCAACTGTCTTTCGATCCGGCGCAGGAACGGATCGCGGGCGACGCCGACGCCGATCGGCTCTTGCGGCGGACCTACCGCAAGCACTGGGCCACACCCGCCGATCTGGGCTGAACCTGGATGGCGGACTCGTCGCAAATCGCCCGGGGAAACGGCCCCGCAGGCTTGCGCGCAGACTGCGCCGATACTAACCCGAAGCGTGAGTGAGGGAAGTTGCGTCGTGCTTCTCGCGTACGCTTCGCGCTTGGTGGGGTCCCGGTGAATAATCCGGGCTAGCGCGGTTTACCGCGGCCTTTGGGCGAGATGGAGTCAAGCAGCCCCTGGAATTGCGGCAGGGAGCGCAGCGGCACAAAATCTTGCTCACGCCGCACCTCTGCGAAGTTTCGGAAACCGGCATGGATGGCGTGTTCCAGTGCAGCCAAGGCAAGTCCGCGGTAGGTCTCGCGCTCAAGCTGTTCGTCCGGTGTAAGCTCGCGAGGCTTGGCGCCCTCCAGAAAGACACCGCCCTGGGCGGGTGTTTCCATCATCCTAATGCCAAGGCTAAAGCCCCTGGCGGCGTCATAGAAATACTCGGGTGCCGTGGCCGCTTGGACCTGCAGTTCCCGCGCTGCATCCGTCACGACTTTGCGGTCGCCTTCCGCGCCGCGGCGCGCCGCCTCCGCACAACGGACATACAGTAGAGCCGGCTGCAAGTTGGTGTTGCTTGCTTCGGCCTGTCCGAGCCCGGACATCGCACTTGCGGCGTCGTTGCACAACTTCAGTTCCCTTCGTATCAATTCGGACGCCCATTCCCTTTGATCCTGGCTGCGATGACCGTCGAACAGAACCCTCCGCCAGGCAAGCACACGTCCACCCTCGGCCGGGGCCTCGTTCGATTGATGCAGCAATTGCAAGGCCGTTTCGCACTCTTGGGCCGCGGCTGCATAATTGAATGTCTGTCGTTGTGCGCGTGCGACGTTGTAGTGGGAAAGCGCGGATGCCAGCTCTACATCAGGGTTCGGCTTTTGCTCGGTTATCGACCCGCAGATTTTGACACATTGGCGGTAGTCTTCTACGGCGTCTTCCGGACGCCCGAGTCGCAACTTCGCGTTTCCTAACCACCGATGCAAGGCCGCGAGGTTCAGTTGCATTCGAGTGTCCGTCGGCCCCGACTCCGCCAGTCTGCGGTGAATATCGAGAGCGCCTTCGAAGTATCTAATCGCCGTCTCTGCGCTACCGAGCTCCAGCGCGACAACGCCACATAGCTCAGACCAGGACGCCAAGTCGCGTTGGTTGTTGGCGTTGCCCGGCTGCGCTTCCGCTAGGTCGCGACCGTTTTCGACTTCTTCCTTGAGCGATTCAAGCAGTGGTGCAAACCCTTCCCCGGGGTAGTTGGCGCCGCGTGCTCGCGCCCACACGTAACCTTCGAGTCGAACAGGATTCTTGGCCTCCTGCTCGTCTAGGCCCCACACGAGAATTGCCTTCATGGCCGTCGTGGGCTCCAGGGCAAATACCTCAAATGCTCGAACAAAGAAGAAGCCGAAGGTATTGAAATACCGCTGCTTTTCTTCGAGCAATAATCGGGCTTGCCGCTTGGCTTCCTCAGCACTTCGGATCGCTTCGCTCTCCTTGTCTTCCGCGCTCTTCTGTCTCTGCTCCGCGAGCACCCTTTGCTCGTCGGCTATTTTTCTTTGCTGCTCTGCGATCTGGCCTTGATCCTCCGCCCTCTTTCTTTGCTTGGATACTTCGACCGTCTCGAGTATGGCATAGGCTGCCACCGCGCCGACCAGCAGCAGAGCCACCCACATGACGCCTACAATCCTTCGCAACCTGCGGCGCTCCAGGCGCGCCTTGTGCATTTTCTGCGCGGCCTCAAGCTGGCGGCGCTCCTCGCGACTTCTCTTTATTACCGGCGTAAGAAGATCGTGGATCAACTCGACTCGGCGGCCGACGCCCCGGTCTTCTACGTGGAGCAGCCGCAGCTTCACGAGTGCGTTGATGGCCGTCGTGGGCACGCGCCGCTCTTGGAGAGCCTTATAAGCGCTGTCAATGTGAATGTTTTCGCGAAAGCCGGATTCGGTTACTAGTTCTTCTTCAATGAACGATCGTACGCCCTCCGGCTGGTCGGCGACGCACCGCTCATAGAAATCCTGCAAGATCTGCTCACGGCTGCCAGCCAGGAGCTCCGAGGTGATGCGCGGCAGGCCTTTCTTCAAGCGAGCGTCGTTAAGCTCTCGGCACATCAGGCTCAAAAGCGAGGGCTCGACGTCGACGCCCTCAAGCTGTTCGTTCACCCGTGGGCCGGAGTCGGATTGAGCGGGCTTTCCCGCCACGAACCAGACAAGCTGGTGCGCGACATCCGGCGAGATCAATCCGGCTCCGGGCTTGAGAACGGCTTGGAGGGCCTTGCCGCCTTTCATGTGCGTCAACCGCATACGATTCTCAGAGACCGAGGGCAACTGTGATCGCAAGCTCTCGAGATGCGGAAGATAGTCTTCCCGCAAGCAAACCAGGACGCGATAGTCACGGTCGTCAAAAACGAATTCCCGCGCTCGGTCGGGTTCCTTATCTAGTTGTTTCTCGATTGCCGCAGGCGCTCGGTTCTCGATCAGGTCGGCCAGCTCAGTGAGAAACTGAGCCGTTCGAAAGCGCCGCTGTTCATCCACCTGCCCGATGGCGAACAACTCCTCGAATTGGTCGAAGACCAAGACCAACCGCAGCGGTCGGCCTTCCTGATCTTGCATCGCCGTGTCGGCCCGATGGAAGCGTTCCCAAAGTGTCGGTTCGCCGTCCGTATCGGCAAGGAGACATCGGCCACCCGCGTCGGCGGCAGCTTTACTCACGGCGGCCATCACCTGATCTGACAGCCCAAGCGACGCCGTATGGTCGAGACGAATCGCAACGGGCAGGTAACGTGCTGCGCGCAGTCGCGGAAAGAGCCCCGCCTGCACGAGCGAGGATTTTCCGAGCCCCGACTGGCCGAAAAGCACGGTTAACGTCCGGCGGTCGACCCGTCGCAGCAACTCGTCCGCTTCCTCGTCACGGCCATAGAAGAACCCGCGGAGGTCTTCCGTGAAGGCCAGCAGCCCAGGCCAGGGGTTCTGTTCGTCGACGCCGGACGAGGTCAGAATTGCCGACTGGGTAAGATCGAGGCTCATGGGAGAGGCGATTATGGCCGATTGGCTCAATGACGGAGGGTGCCTCGTAACTGTTCAATGAAGCCGGGAGTTACCTGGCCTCCAGGCAGGCTGGCATAGGTCAAGTGCTGAAAGCGAGGGTCGGCGCGCGATGGAACGGAGTTGTCGTCGACAACGACCGGAACAATGAAGTTGAGTCTGGGGTGCAATTGACCGGGAACTTTCAGTGCCCAGTCCCATTCCTGGCGAAAGACTCCTCGCGGGCGATTTTCAGAGTGTTTGGAGATGATCGCCAGAAAGAGGGAACAGTCGTGCAGGATATATTGTTCTATGGCCTGCAAGAATTTGTCTCCGGGGCCGAGTTGTTCCCGGTCAAACCAGTAAGGAAGGCCCGCCCTTGCGAGGCCGGTCGCGATATTCTCTACCGCCCCCCGGTCCTCTGAGGCGTAGCTGATGAAGATGCCGTTTGTTGGCATATCCCGATGCGCGCCTGCTTCGCGCGGCGCCGGCGGATCCGATTCGGTCCGTTGCCGCCAACGCCGCCAGAGCTCCTCGACAAACTCCGCCGCTCCTCCAGACAGGAAGACCCGCGTATCGCTGCTAAAGTGATCGAGGAAGGTGAGTAGACTCTGGTCGCCGCCGGTTTTGCTGTCGGCAAGCACTTCATATCGCTCGCAGGTTGCAGAAAGTCGCCGGCCTTTGGCCATCCGGAGGAAGACGCGCGCGAGCCAATCGGAGTAGCCTTCTCCCAGGATAAGAAGATGGTTTTTCTTGAGCTCGTCGAAGAGCCGTTCCGGGCGACGGCTCGAAGACTGCAACTCGCAGATGCGCTCGAGCAAGTCTTCATCCGAAATCACATAGTCCTCGGTCGGCGAGAGCTTTCCCATTAAATGAAAGACCGTGGGGCGGGTAAGAGTCTTTTTGCACTCGCGCAGATCGTTTGGCCGTCGTGGATCGTCTCCGCGCCTGGGCGAAAACGAGATCGAGTCGGTCCGTGGGTTGCCGTCGAACCGTACCTCATTGATCGCCTTCTCAAGCAGCGAATCGAAGGTCGTCGAGACGAAGAGATCTAACGGAAGAATGTCAGCGAGCAATCGCAGTGTTCGCGACGGACGAAGCGCCGACTCGTTCTGTTTGACGATGTGGTTGATCTCATTACGGATGGCGAAGTGGCTTTTGAGATATGGCAGGAGCCGGCCAACGACGTGGTTGAGCGGACCCTCCGCGGGCAATGCGATCCCTGGTATCTTTCCGTGGTACTTCGCTGCTAGCTCGCGCGCGATATATTGCTCAAGAAGCATCGTCGCTCCGTTGATCTCAAGCGTGAGCACGTCTGGCCCAACGACGGGGATGACTTTCCCCTCTGCGAGCGACTCAAGAAGGACATCCCAGATGCTGTCGTTCCACAACCCGTTAGACAGTTGGGGATCGTGCAAGGCTTGTGGCATTGTCTAGCTCTCCAAAGCTATCTGCACCGGCCCTAGCGTCGGGAAGGCGCCGGCGGGATCGGTCGAACGCCCTAAAGGTGGTAGTTGATTTTACAGACGGCCGCTGCAATTTGCTAGCATTTGCTGCCGGCATTAGGAACGAGCGAAAATAGCTTCCGCAAATCACGTCGGCGAGCGGGAGGCGTGCTCCCGGCAGTGCAACGAAAGGTATTTTTCGTCTGATCCTTAGAGCATTACGGAAACATGAACGCCCGGCGAGCGTGATAGTGAAGGTCGCGGATGGTCATGCTCAGCGGCACGCATGTCGCCGAGGTTGGCAGCAACGACTGCAACCAGCGTTGCCTGCCGAGGCGGCGGCTTTCTCGAAACCGCCACCGCTCTGCATCGCGACTCTGACCGACCGAGCAGGTCGCTCGCCGGGAGCAAGAAGGATCTATCCGACCGTGGCTTTTGGCGGTTCGGCCGCGGCGTGGGGGGCGGCGCCGTTGCCCGACGAACTGGTCACGGGCTCGTTCTGAGAAAACTTGACCAGCGAGTCGGGAATCTCGACGCCGCCGATGTCGCGCAGCACCTGCATCATGGGCGGCAGCGTACGGGCCATGCCGTGCAGAAAGCTGGCCGTGTTCGTGGTGCCGTTCTGCCCGCCGTTCTCCCAGACGACCACCTTGTCGAACTTGATGTTGGAAATCGCCTCGGCCGAAGCGGCCGCCAGGTGGTCGAGATGCTCCAGCATGAGAAGCTGAAATGCCTGCTGAGCCCCGCCGCAGGCCGAAATGATCTCCCTCAAGCCCTCGCCCTTCTTGGCCAGAATCTCGTACTGCCCGCGAGCTTCCGCCTCGAGCCTGGCGTAGATGGCGCTGGCTTCGCCTTCGGCCTCGATGCGGCGCTTCTCGGCCTCGGCTTCGGCCTGCACCACAATCTTGGCCTTCTCGGCCTTCGCCGGAGCCTCGAGCGCGGCTCGGCGCTCGGCTTCGACGCGCTCGGCCTCGGCCAGAGCCGCCTTGGCCATCGCCCGGTTCTGGGCCTCGAGCACGGCCGCCTCCGCCTCGCGCTTGCGGGTCTCGCCCACGGCGTAGGCGTCGGCCTTTTTGACCTGCAGTTCGGCCTGGGAGGCGGCGATTTCGGCCTGCGCGGCGTTTTCGCCAGAGATCGCCTTGGCGTTGGCGTCGGCCAGGGCGACCCGCATCTTGCGTTCGGCGTCTTTCACCTGCGCCTCGCGCTCGAAGCCGGCCGTCTGCTCGCCGATCGACTGCTCTTTGGCCAACTCGGCCAGGCGGACGGCCTGCTCGCGTTGCGCCTCGCGCGTGCCGATCTCGCGGAGCTTAGTGGCCGAGGCGACCTGAATCACCTTGTCGCGGTCGGCTTCGGCCACGCGCGTCTCGCCGAATTTTTCCTGCTCGGCCACGTCGCCGCGTGCCTGCTGGATGGCCTGGGAGGCCGCCTTTTGCCCGATGGCGTCGATATAGCCCGACTCGTCGGTGATGTCGGTGATGTTGACGTTGATCAGCACCAGCCCGACCTTCTTCAACTCGGGTTCCAGCGAGCGTTGAATGTGCTCCAGGAACGTGTCGCGGTCGCGGTTGATGTCTTCGATCCGCATCGAGGCGATCACCTGCCGCAACTGGCCAAAGATGATTTCTTCAGCCTGTTCCTTGACCTGCACGGTGTTCAGGCCCAGCAGGCGGATGGCGGCGTTCTGCATCACCTCGGGGCTGGTGCCGACGGCCACGGTGAACACGCTCGGCACGTTGACGCGGATGTTCTCGGCCGACAGGGCGCCGCGCAGCGGGATCTCGATCTGGATCGGCTCCAGGCTCAGCCAGGCGTAGTCCTGGATGAGCGGCATGATGAACGCGGCCCCGCCGTGAATGCACTTCGACGCCTCGCCGCTCCCCGCCTTGCCGTAGATCACCAAGACGCGGTTGCTGGGGCAGCGCTTGTAGCGCGCCGCCAGCGGAATGACGAGTCCGAAGAAGACGGCCATCACGGCCAGAGCGATTCCGCCCAGCCAAAACAACAGGGTGCCAGATGCTTCAGCAAAGAGCATCGACAACGACCACACGTGGCTAGACATTTGCTGTCCTTTCCAGCTCGGGCACCGGTTCAACTTCGACCGTGTCGGGGCCGAGCACATTGACGACGACGACCTTGGCCCCGACGGGTAACATGTCGCAGGCGGTCATCGCTTCGTATTCCATGGTTCGATTTTGTACGTTGACCTGGATCTTTCCGGCCCCCGACTTGTTGGCGGGGATTCGCAGATACACCGTGCCGGGCCGGCCGATCGCGCGCTCGATGCGCACGGTGCCGTCGGCTCGAAGACGCTTGAGCGATTGCATCAGCCAGTGCACGCCGTACATCGCGGCGCCGCCGGCCGCCAGCGCCATGACGAACGTGAGTTCGCCCGGCGCTCCGGTCGAACCGCCCGCCAGTCCGGCGAGGCCAAAGAACGTCAGCGCGGCGACGACCGTGCGGAACGTCAGCATGCGGATGAACGATGCGGTTTCATGATGGCTGACTTCGTGCGTCGCGTCATGACCGGCGCCGGCGTCGTCACCGAAATGAAAGTCGTGCGGGACGTCATCCGGCACGTCGTCGGGCATGTCGTGTCCCATGCCCAACAAGGTCATCAGAAACTGACAGAAGAGGATGGTTCCGCCGATGACGGCGGAGACGCTGTAAACGATTGTGGCCATCGATGAGGCCCCTTTGTCGACGTGCTCGCCCTCCGCAAGGAAATTCGCCGCAGACCGGGGAATCTTGGAGCTTGCCAGGCGCCGCTCATCATCCTGCGCAGTCGGCCGGCTGTCAAATTGGCCTGGGGCGAATCTCGTGCTTAACTCTAGGTCACGATTGAGGTTGTCTAACCCGACGCTGGACGCAAAGCGGGCCTCCGCGGGCCGGCGGCAGGGTTCGCCGTGCGCTTGCGGTGCGAGTCGGTTGAAGCGGATTTGCCCACCAGACCGGACGCCTTGTCGCGGCAGGATGGTTCGGGCCGTACAATGGGCGACGCAGCGCGGCCAACTCTGGCGATTGAAACCTCTTTATCACTTCAGGCTGTGTCACTACCCGAACGTCCTAGGGAAGACCTGCGTCTGCCCAGCCGGGATGCCGGCGGTGGGAGCAACCCTAGGGCCGTCGGCTGCCACGCGAACGAGATACCAACGCCCGCGGAGCCTCGCTGGGGCTTTTGGGCGACGGCAGGCTTCAGTCTGGTAGTGGTCGCCGTCTTCGTGGGCTTGCAAACCGCGGCGGCAATCGGTTTTGTCGTCGTGCAAATTGCGGTCAGCGGCCAGATACCCAACGAAGCGGAAGCCGCATCGCTTGGCTCGAACGGACTCCTGCTGTCGTTGGCGACCCTGATTTCCATGCCGGCGAGCCTCGCCTTGGTTTGCTTGTTCGCCAAGATCAAGCGAGGAGCGACGGTTCGCGGCTACCTTGGCTTGCGAGGGGTGACGTTTCACGTCGGCCTGGCGTGGCTCGGCATCATGCTGCTATACGCCGCCGCGGTCGACGGCCTGACCTACGCCCTCGGTCGGCCGATCGTCCCCGAATTCATGGTGAGCGCCTATGGGTCCGCGGGTTTTCTGCCGCTGCTGTGGATTGCGTTGGTCATCCTGGCGCCACTTTTTGAGGAGATATTTTTTCGCGGCTTCATGCTGGAGGGATTGCGCCACACAAGGCTCGGTGCGATCGGCGCGGTCATGCTCACGGCGATTGCGTGGGCCGAGATTCACCTCCAATACGACGCCTATCAAATCGGAGTCATCTTCGTCGGCGGCCTGCTGCTCGGCGCCGCAAGAATCCGTACGGGTTCGGTCTTGCTGGCGATGGGGATGCACTCGCTGCAAAATATCATCGCCACGACGGAAGCAGCGGTTTACGTCCACCTCAAGGCAAACGGTGCGGGCTGAAGTCAATGGTGAACGACAGCAAAACCAATAATCTCGTACTGATCGTCGTAGCAGTGGCCGCAGCCGCGGCGCTTTGCCTTATGTGTCTATGTGGCGTCGGGGCGGCCGTGTTCGTCCGGTTGGCAGCCCGGACGGCCGCTCCGGTCTTGCAGATGGATTTGCAGGAGGAAGACTACGAAGCAGCGCGGCGCCGGTTCCAGACGAAACTGGTTCGAGCGGGACCTTCGCCTCAGCCCGCCGACCCCTCCTACCGCCCGCGTGCGGCGCAGGAAATCAGCTATCGCTCACGCGAGCTGACGCTTAAAGCCTACGTCGACCCATCCCCAGGCGACGGCCAAGTGCGGCCGGCAGTCCTTTTTCTCCACGGAGGGTTTGCCTTCGGCGACGGCGACCTGGAAATGGCGCAACCTTACCGCGACGCGGGCTACGTTGTTATGGTGCCCGTGCTCCGCGGCGAAAACGGCCAGCCGGGCAACTTCACTTTGTTCTGCGATGAGGTAGACGACGTTCTCGGCGCCGGGGAAGCGCTGGCGGCTCTGGACTACGTCGACGCCAACCGTCTGTACGTCGCCGGGCACAGCGCGGGAGGAACGCTCACGATGCTGGCGGCGATGGCGTCGGCCAGGTTTCGAGCGGCCGCGTCGCTGTCCGGCTCGCCCGATCAACGTGGGTTTGTGCGGTCGCAACCCGAGTTTGCCGTATTCGACACGTCGGACCGCCGTGAATTTCAGATCCGTTCGCCCCTGGCTTACGCGAGCAGTTTCAAATGCCCGATCCGGTTGTTCTATGGAAGTGCCGAGACCTGGGCCAAGGTGACATGCGCCGAAACGGCTCAGCGCGCCCGTCAGCGCGGGCTTGACGTTGAAGCCGTCATGGTGCCAGGCGACCACTTCACCTCGGTGCCCGAAGCGATCCGGCGGAGCATCGAGTTTTTCCGAGCGCACTGAAGAAACGCGGCACTACCGACCGCCGCGGAACTCGAAGCCGTAGAGAAAGGCCCGCATCAAGTAGAACCTGGCTTGCCGGGCATTCTGCGGCGCCGTCGTGCCGCCCGTCCACGCGACGCGGACGGCCTCATGATCTCCCTTCATGGGCGCGCAATCCGCCCGCGAAAAACCGGCCAGCGGCTGGCCATCTTCGTCGAGCAGTTCGACCTGGAGACAGCCTTCGTGAAAGCCCGGCTTCGAGGCTTTTTTCGCCGGACGCGTGCGAAGATTGACCCACAACTCCTTTCCGCCCAGCTCTCGCCCGGTGGTCACCGCCTCGCCCACCGACGGCCCACCCGCCGAGGAGGCCAGCGCGTACATGCGATCGACCCGCCAGCGGGCCCGGCACAGCGCTGCGTTGAACGGAATAAAGTACGTGGGCGCCTCGGCGATTTTCTCCATCGCGTTGATACGCTTCGAGGGCATACGGCTGTCGGACATCTGACGGTGCGCGCCCTCCGTGCCGCCGTAGTAGACGTAGAGCATCTTGTCCTGGACGATCAGGTTCTGGCTTTGCCAGATCATGCCGCCGCCGTAGTCGCCCAGGGGCGCGTTGTCCAGGCAGGCCGCCCGGTCGGGGAACCACCAATGCCGGCCGTCACGCGAGGCGGCCATCCGCAGGTTCAGCGTCTGCGAAAGCGGGTGATACATGGTGACCATCGCCAGGTAGCCTCCGGCAACTTGCAGCGGAACGCATTCCTGGTACTGCGTGTCGCGGTGATCGATTTCGTCGGCCGTGATGACGGTGTCAGGATCGCGATCGTCCAACCACGCTTTTCCGTCGACGCTGGTCGAGCGGAAGATGCTGCGTCGAGGGCTGTCTTCGTAGGGCGGCAGGTGATCGGTCGGCTGACGCGGGCCGGTGGCCCGGTAATAGCAGAGCCATCCGTCCTGGGCCTGGCGGTAGAAGAAGGCCAAATCCCATTTGTTCATCGCGCCCTGAAGCTTGCCGAGCGGTTCCCACTTCTTGCCGTCCCGCGAACGATAGCGGTAATATCCGTTGCCTGCGGGAGGCTTTCCGTGGGCCTTTGAACCCTGGTATTCGCGCAGCGCAATCATCGTGTAGGGCCACTCGCGATCGTTCGGATCGACGAAGACGGAAGGATAGGCGGCGACTCCCTGACTGAGATCGAACAAGGCGTTGGTCCTGGCGTCTTCGATGGACTCGTTCGACAGCTCCGGCCTCGTCCAATGAACGCCGTCGTCGCTTTCAAACAGGCAAAGTCGCCGGTAGGCGGAGTTGTCTGATTTCCAAGGCTCGGTCTCGCTCAGCGGAGCAAACTCCGCCGGCGTGCAAACCAGGTACGCCTTCCAGCGAGAATCGATCGGGTCCTTGAAGACCGAGCCGTGAATACCCACGCCGCCGGCGTCCCAGGGCATTTCGCCCTCGATCAGAGGATTCTGCGGGTCGAGCTCGCCCCGCTCCACACGCCAGGCCACCAGGTTCATCTGGCTGAAGTCGTCCGGCATCAAGAGCGGCATTCGCGAAGGCATGGGCGTGTCGGCCCCCATCAGGCCGGGCGCTTGGGCTTGAATCGGCGGAGACACGCAGGCGGTGAGCAAGAGGAAGAAGGAGACCGGCCCAGCCAAAAGGACCAGCCGAGTTGCAATGCGGCGTGGCATGGTGAATTCCTCAGATGCGGAAACGGGAGAGTGGATCGGGAGGACCCCGACCCGGCGGGATGTCGGTATCAATTCGATGGAGGCAGGTCGCCCGTCTGCTGGCGATGCTCGTATTATAACGTCCGTGGCCCCGCAGGTGCCCCTTGCACCGTCCTGTAGCGCTGCGCCGCGCGTGCGCCGACGAATCCGTCCTGCTTCATCGAACCGCGATTGTTGCCCACCCGCGGTACGAGCCGGTTTTCTTTGGTACTCCCAGACTGCGATCCAGTCGTGGCGTCCTCCTCGTCATCCCCGCGGGCGATCACGCGGCGGGAGGTGATGGCTTAGCCGGCATTGCGTACCCAGCGCGAAGCGTAAGCGAGGGAGCGACTTATCAGTCGTCTTCATCATCATCGTCGTCATCGCCACGCGCGATCACGAACGAGGCCCGCACGGGCGGCGGCATGCGGGCGCTCTCGCCACGCACGCTCTTCCAGATGATTTCGTTGAGAAGAAGGTCGTCCGCCGCGTCCTCGCGGCTGAAGTCGAGCGACGCGGATTGCTCTGCGCCCCAGCCCGCGTCTGGGTTGCGGGCCTGCAAGTCGACCTTGGCCGGCCGGTGCTGGTAGGGTGTGACGTCGGGCTTCGCCTGAAAAGACGCGTACATCGGCCGGGCCGCCGCGTCGAACTGGCTCATCGGCTTCAAGCCCAGAATTAATTCCATCGTGCGCAGCATGCTCGAGGTGGAGTACATGCTCGAATCGACCCAACGCCGCTTGCAATAAGGGCTGATCACCAGCGCCACGGTGCGGTGGGCGTCGACGTGGTCGGAGCCGTTCTGGGCGTCGTCCTCCACGACGAAAATGGCCGTTTCTTTCCAGAACTTGCTCTTGGACACCGCTTCGACGAGCTGCCCCAGCGCCAGGTCGTTGTCGGCCACCATGGCCGTGGGCGTCGGCTTGCCGCGGCTCTGGCCGAAGGTGTGGTCGTTGGGCAAGCGAAGCACGATGAACTGCGGCATCTCGCCAGCCTGCTCGAAGCCGCGCAGCTCCTCGGCGAAGCGGGCGGCCCGCTTCACGTCGGGATAGTCAAGATCGTAGGTGTGAAACTGCGGGTCGAAATGCCCCTCCAGCGCCGGCAGCGTGGCCACCCCCGGGCCGTTCTTGTCTTCGCCCAGGTCGATGAACTCGCCGTAGCTGCGATAGGTCACGCCCGCTTCGCGGCAGCGGTCCCAGATGTAGCCGCCGGCGGGCGTGGCGATTTCAAAATGCCCCTCGCTGGGATAGGTAAGTTTCTTTCGGCCGCCCCGATAGACCAGCGGCCAGGTCTTTTCGACGAAATCGGTGGCGTAGGCGGCCATGCTCCATTCGTGTCCGTCGGCGCTGACCTCGCTCTCGACGTAAAAATTGTCGAGCAACACAAACTCCCTCGCCAGCGCGTGGTGGTTGGGCGTTACCTCTTCGCCGAAAAGGCACAGGTGCGGATCGCCGTTCCCCTCGGGCATGTCGCCAAACACCTGGTCGTAGGTGCGGTTCTCCTTGATGATGTAGATGCAATGGCGGATCGGGCTCTTGCCCCCCGCCTTGGCCGGGATCGGATGGTTCGGCTCGCCCGGCTCGGCGACCGGGCCGGCGTCGGGCTTGAGCGGGCTGGCCTGATAGGCGGCCTGGCTAAAGCGGGCCATATCGGCCGGCGAGGGGCTGTCGACCACGCTCAGCGTGCCGCGCAACAGGCCGCCGATATACTGCCGCACGGTGGCTGGCGGATCGCGATGCGGATTCGGCCCCTGCACGTTGGCGTGCGACATGAGCCCCTTGCCGTTGGCCACGTAGATTTTTTTGTCGAGCGGGTTGAACCGCACGGAGGTCGGATACCAGCCGACGGGAATGAAACCCATCGAGCGGCTTTCTCCCGGCTCGCTGGTGTTGAAGAGGGCAACATTGTTGTTGTCGGCGTTGGCCACGAACAGCACCTTGCCGTCGGGAGAAAGCGCCAGGCTGTTGGGGGTGCTGCCGCTGGGCGCTTTGGGATACAGGGCACTGGAGATCGTTTCCGTCGCTTTGCCCGACTCGGTGTCGAGCACGCTGACCGTGTTCGAGTTGGCGCAGGCCACGAACAACCGGTCGCCGTCGTGCGACAAGGCCATCTCGGTCGGGTGCGATTCGGTCGGCCACGTCTCGTCGACTTTCAGCGACTCTGCATCGACCACGGCCACGGCGGCTTTTCCCCACATGCTCACGTAGAGCCGTTTGCCGTCGGTCGTGGGCAGGATGGCGTAGGGATAGCTGTCTTTGTCCAGCGCAAGGTGCTTGATGTTGGCCGGATCGTCGAGCTCGACGGCCGCCAGCTTGTGCCCCCAGGCCCCGGCCACGAAGAGCGTCTTTCCGTCGGGGCCGGCGGCCATGCCGGCCGGGACGAACGTCTCGTTGGGCTCGGCCACGCGCATCTCGCGATGGTCGCTCAGGTAGCCGTCGGCGATGGCGTATCGATGTACGATCTCATCTTCGCCGCCGCTGGCGAAAAGCTGCCTCCCCTCGCGGTCGAAGCAGACGCCGTAAAAGGCCTGCTGCACCGTGACGCGCGAGACGACCCGCTCGCGTTTCAGGTCGACGATCACGATTTCGTGGTCGCCGTAGCCGGCGTGCAGCACAGCCGCCCATCGCTCGGTGGGGTGCAGGGCGATCTGGACGGGGAAATCGCCCAGCTTGATCTGCTTGCCGGCCGGCTTGAGCGACCACTGGTTAGGCAACAGCACGCTGCCCTTATCGTCCATGCCCGGCAGCCGCCGCGGCTCGTGTTTTGGTGCCGCGGGCTCCTCGCCTAATGCCGGCGACGCGAGAAACCATCCGATTGCGGTGAGCAGCGCGGCGATGCGGTGCCAAGCATTCATACGAGCGTTCTCCTCGATGCCGGACCGGTGCTCGACGAGCGGCGCGCCGTTCAATCGCCCGGCCGTTGAAGAGAGCTTAATCGTTGCGCCCGCAAAAGCGAAGCAGTCCCCTCACCCCGGCCCTCTCCCAAAGGGAGAGGGAGTCCCAAGTCCCCTCTCCCTTTGGGAGAGGGTTAGGGTGAGGGCGTCGGATGCTCTTTGGCGGTGTACTCTCCGAGACGACTGCACTGGGATCTGCGATTGCTTCTCAATCGCGCGCGAAACCCGATGCGATATCACAATTTGCCCGTCTATCGGTTTCGGCGCTGAAGATTTTGGTCTACATGACGTTCTTTTGCGTTCCGGTCTTTCTGTTGCTTCTCCCAGCCTGCGCCTTAATCCGTAAGCTGGGCCAATGTTTGCTGGGTCGCTCACCATCGGACGAGTTGGCGGATGCAGAACCGATTCGGTTCGACTCTGCACCCCCGAACGACGAACAATGATGCCCCGCCCTATCACCCACTACCCGGCATTGGCGTCGCTTGACTTTTGAGGCAGGGGTTTATTTGTGGTCACGGTGTCCGGTCGGCACGGCGTTGAGCCATTGCGCCAACCAACGGAGAAGAAACGTGACTAAAAGGAACGCGATGCTTGCTCCAGCGCCCGTAGCGAGAGCGACCGCCCAGGAGGGCCATGTTTCGGGCCGTCCTTTCATCGAGAGGCTGGCAGCACCGAACATAGCAACAATCAACGCGACAATTGCCCTGTTGTCGGGATCGAGCAGTCGTTTCAGAAGTGGCCATTTGGCCGCTCGACGGACGAAGTTTTTCATAGCTGATATGTCTCCGCTCGGCAGTGTCGTCATAGAGCGCGCCGCGACCGCTACGCGGGTTCTCAACCAGCGCCAGTCTAATCCTTCGGGCTCGGCATTCAAGCATCCGACCGCTGGCGCCGCCTCCGCCTCATCTGTCGAAAAAGAGCGGCAGGGGATGGTGAAAATGGATACGCAGCTCGACGAAGGTCCCGTCTCAATCACTTGGCCAGACGCACTCTCGAAGGACAGCTAACGAGGAGTTCGTCTATTGGCTAGATGGCGTGAAGCGGAGAGCAACTCGCAAGGCAGGCGTCGATCCAGCCGCAAAAACCGGGAAGTGATAACGCTTTGTCGGCAACCGGCCGCCGACGACGCTCTGGCGGGAATCCGCAGAACCGTGATCAGCTCCCCACAGCTCTACCGAAGCGGACTCTTGCGCCGATTTGTCATGGCGCGAAAAAAATCGCCAGCGAGGAACGTCTTCCTAGCTGGCGATTTTGTGCTTTGAGCTGGTCCTCGGATAAGGCTCTAAAGGCAAACCGTCTGCCAGTGCACGCCGCCCTCACCCTAACCCTCTCCCAAAGGGAGAGGGAACACAGCTACCGCTACCAGGGGCCGCGAACGTAGTAGACGCCGAATTGGTCGGTGCTGCTGGGCCATTTGGGCGTCGGCAGGAAACCGCGGCCGCCAGCGTAGGGGCCGGGATAAGCGCGGGCAAACTGGGGCCAGATCGGGTTGACCCGCGTCTGGGCCACTCCCCAGTTCCAGTGCGTTTGCAGTTCGGCGGTGGGCGGAACCACCAGCGCCACCGGTTGTCCCCACATGGTGTGAGAGTGGCCCCCGACCCAGTCGGAGCCGTAGCCCCAGCGCGCCTTGCAGCCCAGGCCGCAGCAGTGGCGGCAGCCCCGGCCGCAACCGTGGCGGCAGCCGGCCTCGCAACCGCAGTCGTCCTGGCAGGCGGCCCGGTGGTGGCCGCCAGCGACGGCCGAGGCCGCGCTCAGGCCGACGACGAGCGCGGCGGCGACGGTGATTGACATGAATCGCGACTTCATTTTTTCCCTCTCGTGGATAGTGGCCGTCGGCCCTCGCTAGCGGCGGCGCCCGACCTCCGTCGTCGGGCGCCCGGCGATTCTTTTACGGCGCGTATTGGAACATGATTTCCGGATAGTTGCGCTGACGCCAGACCTGCCAGGGCAGCAGGCCCGACTTGTAGGAGACCTTCGTTCGGTTCACCGGCAGGCAGTGCACGCCGTCGTAGCCGTAGTAGGTACGGCTGTGGTGGTACATGAACTCGTGCGGGTAGAGCGGCTGGTAGGTGACGTAGGTATGCCCGACCAGCGGCGGCGTCGGCCGCGGGCTCGGGTAGAGCTGCGCCGGCGGATTGTTGGGCACGTAGTAGTTGTAGAAGAGATCGGCCCCCTGGGCGACGCCAGTCAGGCTCAGTCCTGCGGCGACGAGTGCCGAGCACACCAGGCGTTTGGGCAACCATGCACGAGCCATCGGGCGACTCCTTTCTTGGCCGGGTCTTGAGAGTGCAACACCCCGTTGGGCGTTCCCTAGACACTTCGGCGGCCGCTACCGCCGGCACTTACGCTTTTTGCGGCCGGCAGCCTAATCGTGACCGCCCGCGTCCGCGGTTCGGCCGGAAGAGTTTTGGCAGTCGGAATAAGGGTTGCACCGGGGAGGCCGTCCCTGAGCCGGGAGGCTTCTCGCGGCTTCGGCCCGGACGTTACGGACGGTATACTGCGAAGAGTCGATTGAGGGGCCGATGGGTTGCCCATAATTGAACGGAACCGAAGGACAAGGAAACTGCCCGCGGAGGTGAGACAGGAGCTGAATTTGGGCCGCCCTCACCCTGGCCCTCTCCCAGAGGGAGAGGGGATGAAGCCCGCCGTCTCACGACTTGTACGCTGATCGCCGCATGACATCTTCTCTCCCTTTCGTTTCGCGCCGGCGCGCCTTGAGCATCGGCGGAATGGGACTGCTCGGCTTGAACCTGCCCCGGTTGTGGGCGGCTGACGAGCGGCCGGCGATTCGGCCGCGCGCCAAGTCGATAATCTTCCTCTATCAATTCGGCGGCCCGAGCCACGTCGACCTTTTCGACATGAAGCCGGCCGCGCCGGAAAAGGTTCGCGGTCCGCTCAAGCCGGCCGCGACCAAGGTGCCTGGCCTCGCCATCTGCGAGAACCTGCCGCGTGTCGCCCAGGTCATGGACAAGGTGACGCTGATCCGCAGCATGCACCACGAGATGAAGAACCACAACTCGGCGTCGTACTACGCGCTCACCGGCCGCGCCCCGCCGCTCGACGACATCCGCCTGCGCGACTCGCTGGACCTCTTTCCGGCCTATGGCTCGGTGGTCGATCGCCTGGCGCCGGTGGCCAACGGCATGCCGACCTTCGTGGCCTATCCGTATGTCATCCGCGACGGGGCGGTGACCCCCGGCCAGCACGCGAGCTTTCTGGGCAAGGCGCACGACCCGCTGCTGATCACCGAAGATCCGAATCGCGAGCAATTCCAGCTGCCCGAGCTGAGCCTACCCGAGAACCTGCCGCTGGGGCGCGTGGAGCACCGCCGCGAACTGCAAAAGCTGATCGACCGGCAGAGCCGTTTGCTCGAATTCTCGGCGACGGCCAAGGGGATCGACGCCTACTACGAACGGGCGCTGGCGATGCTCAATTCGCCCCGCGTGAGCCAGGCCTTCGACCTGGCGGCCGAGCCGGCCGATTTGCGCGATCGGTACGGCCGGCACACCTACGGGCAGAGCTGCCTGCTGGCCCGGCGGCTGGTCGAGTCGGGGGTGCGCTTCGTGAACGTCTACTTCTCGGACAACATCGGCGGCCAGAGCACCACTTCGGGCGGTTGGGATACGCACGGGTTCAACAACACGCGGATGTTCCCGATCATCGAAAAGTACCACCTGCCGATCACCGACCAGACGCTGCCGACCCTGCTCACCGATCTCGACGAGCGCGGCCTGCTCGACGAAACGCTGGTCGTCTGGATGGGCGAGTTCGGCCGCACGCCGAAGCTGAACGACAACGTCAGCCGCGATCACTGGCCGCAGTGCTACACGGTGCTCTTGGCCGGCGGCGGCGTGAAGCGAGGTTTCGTGTACGGCGCGTCGGACAAGAACGCCGCGCTGCCCGACCGCGACCCGGTGCGGCCCGACGATCTGGCGGCCACCATGTTCTATTTACTCGGCATCGACCCGCAGACGGAAGTTTATGACCGGGCCAACCGGCCGCTGGTGATTGCCGCGGGGAACCCGGTGACGGAGATCCTTGCGTAGTTGCGTATTGTGGGCTTTGCTACGCAATTGCCTGTTGTAACGCAATTCAAAAAGCTGTAACGCAATTGTGGGCCACGCGCTATTCCTCCGGCACCGAATCATCGGACTCATTGGGCATCGCTTTCATCGACGACCTGCGGCAGCGCCAGTTGAAAACCCGCCGTCGGAAACCGGGGCGTCATCGCTTCGTCTGCACGCCTGCGTCTCTCGCTCTCGAAATGGATGCCTCCGAAGAAGCAGGCCGCGCCAAATATCAGGACTAGCAACGCTCGCAGGGTGAATTGTGGGCGGCGCATGGGGGTTACCGAGCCGTGAGGGAATCGAACAACTCGCGGGGCATCGCGAAGAACGCTAATCCTAGCCCCGCGCTGGCTATCGCGCCCGAAATAGACCCTAGCGCCAAGGCGCCAACCAGCATGGCCGCCCAGCGCTTCGGGCTATCATCGACGCGCCGGCGCAGTGCGGGGTTCGTCCAAGCCAACATCCCCGTTGCACCGATCGCAGCAACGCAACCGATGGAGAAGAAAGTTGCCTCACCACGAGCCGACCACGAGATTGGCACGCCTCCGAGCATGGGGCTTTCGGCCAGAGCGACCGTACGAGCTGCTTGACCGCCGGCCAGCATCCCCGCCATCAGGACAAATGGCCACTTCAAGCTGAATTGAAACCGTTGACTCATTACGGCGAATGGCACTGACTTAAGGCCGTCGTATCCCCGGAGTCTTTAGGCGAGTCATCCGGGAAGTCTGGGTATGCCAAGACGAGAGTGGCCATGCCCCGATATTTCTCCACCTCTTTCTCTTCGCGCCTCTTCCGTTCGCGCTCGTACCCAATGCCTCCCAAGAACGCCACCATGACCAGAAACGCCCCCACGGCCAGCATGGCCACCAGCAGCGCTTTTTGGGTGAATTGTTGGCCGGGCATATAGGTTATCATGCTGGATGCCCACAGGCCGAAAGCGGTCATGCTGAGCATTGCGCCCAAGACACTGCCCCTCCATCCATCCAAAAAGACGCCTATCGCCGCGCCGGCAGAGCTGAATCCTAACGCGAGTCCGGAAGTGTATTTGGCGCGTCCAGTCCACCCGTCAACGATGCGCCGGCGAGCGAAAGGAACGTCACCGCTCCAAGCAGGCGCCCCAAGCTGAACTGAAACGGTCGGGACATCCCGCCATTAGACCGCGCCAGAGCGGTGGGGCAAAGATGGTTACCGCGGGGGCAGCGTTCGCGACACGTTTGACGGCTCCCACTCTTCTGGACTTTGCACCGTATTTATCAGGCGCACCGTATTTCGGCGATGCGCACCGCAATTGATGGCCAGCCGCGGCGACCGCGCCGGCGTTGGCGGCTAGCCGCGGCACCTAGGCTTGAATTGCGGATGGTTCTGGCCAAATCGCTGCCGATTAGCCAGAAAAACCACGCACTTTCAACGGCCGGTAATTTGGAAATACTGCCCGGCTTAGCCGCGGCTACAACAAGACAGCCGGCCGATAAAACGCGCTGCTGAATGCCCTGCAACTTCCGCAGGGCCGCATCGTCGATGTCATCGAACGGAACTGATATGTCTCCGCTCAGCGAAGGGAACGCAGCGTGGACGTGTGTCGAGAGGCTAGCAAATTCGTTCGCCAGCGTCTTGACTGCGTTTTTGATTCCTGGCTCGTCCGAAAACCTCACCAGAATATAGGCATGGTGCCACGCCATGTCGCGATGAGCCGCGTAGCACGGTCATCGACACGGAAAGCATCACCTTCACGAAGAAGACCACCTACAAGCAGAACTGGCCAGCGTACAACGTCGGTCAGCGAACGGAGAAGAACCGCCTACAGGTTCTCTTGCACGACCTTTGCCGCAACCTGCCTGACCGCGAGCGCGAGAAGAAAGCCCGTGGTCCGAAGCCGCATTGCGTATCCGACTGTGTGTTCGCAATGGCGATGGAAGTCTATGAGGGCCTAAGCTCGCGACGGTTCTCGTGCGACTTGCAGGAAGCCCACGAGAAGGGCTACACGACGCGCCCGATTCCGGGCATGAAGGTGCCCGCGTTTTTCGAGGACGAATACTTTACGCCCATCCTCAAGTCCCTCATCGCCCTCAGTGCCACGCCTTGCGGGCCGTCGAAACGGAATTCGCGATTGATTCGAGCGGCTTCGGCAGCACGCGCTACGAAAGATGGTACGACGCGAAATACGGCGTCACGCGGCTACGCTGCAAGTGGGTCAAAACGCACATCGCGTGCGGTGTCCGAACCAATGTCGTGACCGCCGTTCGGATTCTCGACCAGCACGCGGGCGACTCGCCCTTGTTCGCTCCCCTTGTCCATGAAACCGCCAAGTCGTTCACGATCAGCGAAGTGTCAGCCGACAAAGCGTACAGCAGCTTGGAGAATTTCGAGGCGGTCGCCGCGTGCGACGGCCAAGCATACATCGCGTTCAAGGAGGGCACCACGGGCTTTGTGGGCGGCTTGTTCAAGAAGGCGTTTCACCTCTTCCAGTTCAACCAAGAAGAGTACATGGCCCACTACCACAAGCGGAGCAACGTCGAATCGACGTTCTCGGCCATCAAGCGGAAATTCGGCGATTCGGTTATGTCGAAGACCGATGCGGCGATGGTGAACGAAGTCCTGTGCAAGCTGCTCTGCCACAACCTGACGTGCTTGATTCAGGAACAGGAGACGCTTGGCATCGCCCCGATTTTTTGGAAGGATGAAGAGGCGACCGAGGCGGAGGTTTTGCCGATGCGGCGGTTGACTAGTTAGAGCGGATAATTTGGGGCGAGCCTATTTCACTCGTTCAGTTTCTCTATTTCCGCTTGCTCCTCCTCCCACTCTTCCAGATCGCGGCGATGCGATTCTCGTCTCTCGCCGAACCGCATGCCGCCGAAGAAGGCGGCGACGAGCAACATCAGCAACAATAGGCCTCCGAACAGGCCGGCAAGGGATGCGCCGCGTGATTCGACACCTCTGGGCGGAGAGAAAACCCAGTGAAGGAAGATCGCGAAAACGCCGTTGACGGGGGCGGCACACCATACTGCCGCGAACCGCCCCGGCATGGAGAACGAATACGGCATAGCACTTCCGTAGTACATGATGATCGTCCACAGCGAAAGTGCGGCGATTATCGTCGCGATTCTAAGCGCCAGGGACACTCCGATCCAGAAGGCCCGCAGCCAATCCCGTGTGTACACGACCCCGACAACGGCGCAAGTGAAGAAAGGCACCGTGAGGCAATCCATCGCCACCGTCGTCTCCACAGACGGATCGGCACGATAGGCGGTAACCCCAGCGGCGACGGCGATGGTTGCCACAAACAGGAATCGAGTCGAGAATTGAAGGCGGTGAGACATGCCGCCAGTCTAGTCGGGTTCCGTGCCGCCGGCCAAACCCGGTCGGTCAAATGTGGACCGATACTGGGCGAGCGAGTTGTAACGCAAATGGCTCACCTGTAACGTATTTCGACCCCAGCAGGGAATTGCGTAGCAAAGCCGACGAGCGAGTCTCAGCGGGAAAGTGTGACACAACAGGAGCAAACGGCGGGACTCGGGTCCGGTCGTCTCACCCTACAAGAATGCGGGCTATCTCAAGAATCGGTTGTTCACGGCGAGTCGTGGTTGCCGCCTTCGCGCTGGCGGCTGCTGCGCTCGGACGGCCCGTTCCCGCCGACGAGCCCGCCTCGCAAAACGAGTCGCCCGGGATCACGATCGAGCGCGACCCGGAGTCTCTGGTGACGAAGGTGGTCATCGAAGCCGCCGACGGCGAGATCGCCTGGGCCAATCTCATGGCGGCGTTGGCCCGCGCCAAGGGATACGACGACGACGCGCTGGCGGACGTTCCGCGTCGCAGGGCGTTCGATTTGCGACGCCGTTCGACGCGGTTCGTTCTGGCGCTGATGAACGCGCTCTTGGAACCGGGGGGCATTCAATTCGCCGTGCTGCCGCCGGAAGGTGCGGGTGAACCGAAGCTGCAGGTGACCCTCGATCGCCGCGCCATGCTCGCCTCCCGCCAACGCTTCGAGAAACTGCTCCGGCTGGCGGCCGTCGAAAGGCTGGCCGATCTCAGAAGCGAAAGGAAATACGGCCTGGACTGGACCGACGGCAACCGGCCGGCGGCCAACCAGGAAGCCGTCGTCGTGGTGCACGGTCTGGGGTCGTCCCCCGAATATCATGTCTCGCTTACGAACGACCTGCGCCGGGCCGGATTCCGCGTGGGCCACGTGTCGTATCCCGGGGACGAGCCGCTCGACGATTCCGCCAGGCTGCTGTCGAGCGAGCTTAAGCGGCTCCGCAAGGAGCAACCGAACATGCGCCTGCGGCTGGTCACGTTGTCGATGGGCGGACTGGTGACGCGGTGGGTGCTGGAAGACGCCGCGCTCGACCCGGGTAACGTGGTGCAACTGGTGATGGTCGCCGCGCCCAACCACGGTTCGGCGCTCGCTTATTGCGCCTTCGGCCTGCAGATCTGGCAGTTCCTCGACGATCCCAAGTCGCGGACCGCGGCGCAACGGTTCTACGACACGGTCGAGGACGGCCTCTGCGAAGCGTCGGACGATCTGCGGCCCGACTCGGATTTTCTCGCGCAATTGAACGCGCTGCCTCGCAATCCGCGGGTGCGATATTCTCTGCTGCTCGGCACCGGGGCGCCGCTCAGCCAGCACGCCGTCGACGACTTGCGCGATCACGTCGCGCAGGCCCGAGAGCGTTATCGGTTTGTGCAATTGCTCGGTCCGAAGATCGACCGCGTTCTGGACGACCCCGACGAGCTGGTCTACGGCAAGGGCGACGGCGTCGTGGCCGTCAAGCGTGGCCGCCTGGAGGGCGTCGAGGATACCGTGCTGCTCGGTTTCAATCACCTTTCGATCGGGCAGCCGCCGCAGACCGACGGCGAAAAGCAGTTGCGCGCCGAGATTATCAAGAGACTGAAGAACGGCGAATAAATGCGGTGAAACGCGGTTTTGGCCGCGGTCGTTACCAGACGATCGCGTCAAACAGCGCCCGCAGCCGTCGCCCGCGAGCCGGATTGATCATCTCGGCGTAGGCGATCGATCCGGCCAGGTAGGCGCGAAAATCGGCGCGTCCCTCGCAGTTCTGTCCCTTCGGCCCCTGCGCGACGCAGTTGTGCAGGATCGCCTTGAGGCGATCGAAGTGGTTCCGGTCCAGATTCGGATGACGGTTCACGACCACGCCCGCCAGATGTTGCCGGACGCCCGCTCGCATGATTCGCGTCTTGCGGGTGTTGACCGCAAATCCCTCCTCCAAAGCGATCGCCGCAACCTCGACGTGGAAGCGGCGGGCGGCCCGCTCAAGTTCGGGGCCGCCGGAAAACGCCAGATCGTCGGCGTAGCGGGTGTAGTTGGCGCCGGAGGCCGCCGCCAGCGCGGCCAGGCGGCAGTCGAGCCGCCAGGCGGCCAGGTTCGCCAGGGCGGGCGACGTGGGTGCGCCTTGTGGAAGGTGCGGCCAGCCGTACAGGGTTTCGAGTCTCGTCCGGTCTTCGATGGAGGTGATCTGCTCGAAGACGTCGCTCGCCGCCCTGTGTGTGCAGAGGCGAGTCAACAACAGGGCGACCGATTCGGGATAGCCGGCGGCGAGAAAGAGCCCCAGCAGGCGGCCCGCGCGGATGGAGGGGAAAAAGCTCTGCAGATCCATCCGGACCACGACTCGCTGTCCGGCATGCGGCGCGGCAAACGATCGCACACAGCGGCCCGCGCGAAAACCGTGGGCCGCGTCATGGGCCGGAATGTTGTCCAAGAGGCGGCGCAATATCTGGCGCTGCAACTCGCGCAATCGCGGCTTGGGAATCTCCAAGAGTCTCGGTGGCCCTCGTCGCTTCGGCAGCCAGTGATATCGGTAGTGGCGCAGGGCGCCTTCGGGCGCACGCCGTTGGCAATTGCGGCAATCGGCAAACCAATCGAGCTCGTTGGGCTTGATTCCGAGCCAGTCAATCAACTCTCTGGTGGTCGAGATGCTCGGCACCTTCCACGCAGAAGGCGGGCCGGGTGCAGGGCGCAGGGGTTGCCGACCATGCCAAAGGTGCGTATCGACGGCCAGGTCGTAACGATTCCAAGCCCAGAGGAAGGTGCGATTCTCGCAGATCCATTCGGTGACCCAGCGCCGCCGCAATGCGCCCCGTCCCTCGCCTCGGGCATGGATTTGGCGTGCCAGCCGTTTCAACCAATGCCCCTTCGATTCGAGAACGTGGGCACCGCGCTCGTAAAGCAAGTCGGCGTCCCACGGACCGGCCAGAAAGGCCGTGGCGAGTCGTTCTGCCATCCATTTGATCATGGGTGCGAAGGACGCGCGGCGCGCTCCAACGAGTCTGGTCCATGCGCGACGCGTAATGCGCTCTGCGAATAATCCGTCGCGCCGCGAAAACGTGCACTGAGGCGATCCCTCGGGGTATCCCCGAAGAGGTGACGTGCAACCGCGATCGGCCGCATTCACCGGCTTGGAGCGCGACCGCGCGCCGTCAGCCAGCGTAGGAAATTCCCTCCCGCCAGGCAAGCAAAAGAAGGCCGTGCCGTTTGGGGCTCTTCACTCGCGGACAAGATTCACGCCAAGACGCAACTCGTTCTTTGCGTCTTTGCGCCTTGGCGTGAGACCGCCCTTCACCCCGCCCCTTTCACTAAGTCCTTCATCTCCCGGACGGCCTGCTGGAAACCGACCATCAACGCGCGGGCCACGATGCTGTGGCCGATGTTCAGTTCGCACATCTGCGGAAGGTGGGCGACGGGCAGAACGTTGCGGTAGGTCAGCCCGTGGCCGGCGTGCAGCGTCAGGCCCCGCTCGACAATTTGCGCGGCGCCGCGGCGCAGTTTTTCCAACTGCTCTCGTTGCGGGCTGCCGTGGGCCGCCAGGGCGTAGCTGCCGGTGTGCAGTTCGACGGCGTCGGCGCCCAACGCGGCGGCCGCGTCGATCTGCCGCTCCTCGGCGTCGAGAAAAAGGCTGACGACGATGCCGGCGTCGTGCAGCCGCCGGACCACGTCGGCCACCTTCGCCCGCTGCGAAACCACGTCGAGGCCTCCCTCCGTCGTCACCTCCTGGCGGCTTTCAGGCACAAGCGTGGCCTGAGCGGGTTTCGCGGCGCAGGCGATCCCAACCACCTCGTCGGCGCAGGCCATCTCCAGGTTGAGTTTTACCGTGACCGTTTCGAGCAGAACCTTCAGATCGCGATCCTGGATATGGCGGCGGTCCTCGCGCAAGTGGATGGTGATGCCGTCGGCCCCGCCCAATTCGGCCAGCGCCGCCGCCCAGACCGGATCGGGTTCGTAGGTCCGCCGCGCTTGCCGCACGGTGGCCACATGGTCGATATTGACGCCGAGTTGTGCCATAACTCTCCCAAAGGAAGCGGGCGGGGAGCCGTCGTGCCCCACGTCCCTCCACGAATCGCCCGCTTGTGTTAGCGACGAAAAGCCGTGATTATATCAGGCGTATGGCGTCGGGCATCAAGGCGTCGGGGTGGCGGTTCCAGCGAGTCGCTGCCACGAATCCGCCGGCGGCCCGACGTCTTGCGCCCGCACTGAGGTCCTGCAAATCTTATCGAATTCATGGATGCCGCACGCTGGTTGACGGTTATGGCCTTGTCGCTGTTGCTGGCCGAGGGATTTACGCTGAGCGTCTTTCCCCGGCAATTCAGGGATTTGCTCGTCGAAGCCGACCCCAGGATGCTGCAGGCCGCGGGCCTGGCGGAAACGGTCGTGGCGGTGGTGCTGCTGGCCGGGATCATCATGCTCTGACCGCGTCGAACTGAGACGGTGTTGCCCACATGAAAGTGTTGATCGGAGTTGACGGCTCATCGGGGAGTTTCGGGGCGATCCGGCTTGCCAGCCGGATCGTGTCGGGAGACGACCGGGTGGCCTTGTATTACACCCCGCCTGAGATGCGCCACCCCTCGTCGAGCGACGCCGATCCGGAGGTGCTGGAGCGCGCCCGCAAGGCGCTGGCCGACTCGGTCTTTGAGGAAGCCCGCAACCGGCTCCCCGACGCGCTCAAGACGTCGCTGAAGACGATCGTCGGCACCAAGCCGCCGAGGCAAGGAGTGCTGCTCGCGGCCGAAGACTGGCGAGCCGAACTGATCGTGCTGGGGGCGCGCGGCAGCGCGCCTTTGGGCGACGTGCGGCTGGGAAGTGTGGCCACGGCCGTGGCACACACCTCACGCATTCCGGTGCTGATCGCACGCACGGCCGACGAGCCCGCAGCGCACGGGCCGTTCAAGGTGCTTCTGACCCACGACGGTTCGCCGGCGAGCCAGCAGTGCGCCGAGTTGCTGGGCGCCTTTCATTGGCCGCCACAGACGGTCGGGAGAAGCATGACCGTCGTCGAATCGCTCTACGCGGGCAAGCTGCCGGATTGGCTCGAACAGCAGGCCCGCGACGCCCAGACCGAGGCGATGGCCGAAGCCTGGCAGCGCGAGCACGAGGAAGAGAAGCGGAGAAAACGGGCCGAACTCGAGCGGTGCTGCCAGTCGTTGCCGACGCCGTTCCGGCAGCCGCCGATCGTGGCCGAAGGCTACCCGGCGGAGGAGATTCTGCGCGTCATCACCGACGACGCGGTCGACCTGGTCGTGCTGGGCAAGCATGGCCGCGGCATGCTGGAGCGGTTACTTTTTCTGGGGAGCACGTCCGACAAAGTCCTCTCCCAGGCACCGTGCTCCGTGCTCATGGTGCCGCAACGAGAGCGGCCATAGCTCGCCGGCCGGCGAGGATGCTTTGGGCGGAATCGCGCCGTAACGGGATTTTACAGCAGTTCTCGAAGGGGACCGTTTCCGTCGAGCGGAAAGACCGGGCGGCCGGTGGCGTCGTTCAAGGCGATCTGATTCGGATCGACGCCCAAATGCTGGTAGATCGTCGCCAGCACCTCGAGAAAGTGAACCGGCCGGTCGAGGGGCATTTCAGCAAAGCGATTTGTCTTGCCGATCACCTGGCCGGCACACGAGGCACCCGCCAACAGAGCGCAAGAAACCGCCGGCCAGTGATCGCGGCCGGCGAGTTGATTGATCCGCGGGCTGCGGCCCATCTCGCCCCAGACGACGACCAGCACGTCCCGATCGAGACCACGCTCGTGCAAGTCTTCTACGAGGGCCGCCACGGCTTGGTCGAGATGAGGTAGTTGACCGCGCAACCCGATGAAATTCTTTTCGTGCCAGTCCCAGGCCCCGAACGCGACGGTGACGCACCTGGCCCCGGCTTCGACAAGTCGCCGAGCAACGAGAAGTTGTTCGTTCAGGCGCGGCGCCGCGTTAAAACCGGCGATCAGCTCCGTCGTCCCTCGCCCGTATCGGTCGCGAACGCGCGGCTCTTCGAGCGAAAGGTCGAGGGCGCTGGCAAGTTTCTGCGACGTGAGCAGCTCGAAGCTCTGCTGATAGAACGGATCGAGTGTGGCCGCCGACAAAGCGCCGTCTAACTCGCGGCGCCAACGGTCAAGCCCGCGGCGCAGGGCGCGGCGATCGCCTAACCGTTCCAGGCTGACGCCGTCAAGCAGCTTGTCGACTCGTCCGTTCTCGTCGGGGACGAAGGCCGAATGCGCCATTCCCAAGAACCCCGCACCGGGATCGTTGTAGGGGGCGTGGAGCATCCTGGCCGCCAGACCGCAATAAGGGGGCATGTCGGGTTCGACCGGTCCCTGCAGTTTCGACACCACGGAACCGAAACTTGGCCAGTTGCCCGCCGGCTGCGACCCCAGCCGCGACCATCCGGTGAAGCACATGTGTGCAGCATGATCGTCGGGACCCCCGACAACCGTGCGCAGGATGGCAAGCTTGTCCATAAGGCCCGCCAGGCGGGGCAGGTGCTCGCAGACGTGCACGTCGGGAACGCGCGTGGCAATCGGACGGAACTCGCCGCGGACCTCAAGAGGTGCCTCCGGTTTAAGGTCATACAAGTCAAGGTGCGATGGTCCTCCGGGAAGAAAAACCATGATCACCGACTTATGCCTTCGTGACGTAGTTCCCTCGGCCCGAAGCAGGGCGGGCAACGACAATCCGCCCATCGCCAGTCCGCCGATCTGGAGGAAGGCTCGCCGGGATACGCCGTCACAGAAATGGTGCCCGCACCCTTGGATCGTCAGCACGCGAAGTGGTCCTCAAGATGCCTGCATGCAACAAGGTATCGCCGGCGAATAAAGGCGACAAGCAATTGGGGTAGTGCTTCCTTTGTGCGCCATGAAAGGTTTTGGTTTCCCAGCGGGTGCAAGCCCCGCCCGGCAACTTGTCGCTCCAGCCGGAAGCAATCGGAGCGGCGGTGGAGGTAACGAAGCCGTCGAAGCCTTCGATGGAAAGGGTCGCATAGGCGATCCCGCGAGCAGGCAGGCCATAACGTGAGTGAACGCCGAGCAGGCCCCGAAAATTACCAATGTGGGAGCCGACCCGCCAATGGAACGGGGAAGGCCGCCGCCGTGCAGTACACGCTTCTTCGCGTTAGGCAAGAGGCACGAGTGACAAGACTGCGTGGTCCCACCGGGGTAATGGCGATGGCATGTCTGCAAGGGAAGCCAAGGCAACATGGGAAGCCCTGGCGGTGGCGGCGCGTGACCGCCAACGAGATGCCCGTGAGGGACAGGCTCGGCCGCATGGGGTGACGGAGAGGCCTGTAGTAGCGACGAAGCCGGGTAATGCCGGTGGAGCGAAGGGGCCTCAGTTCAAGGACAACGCAACAAGTAGCCAGGGACCAGGAGATTGGCGATGAGCCTACCAACCCTCTCAAGCGTTCAAAAGCTGCAGAATGCGTTGCATGCCAAAGCGAAGGGAGAACCCAAGTTCCGCTTCTACGCTCTGTACGACAAGGTGTACCGCAAGGACGTGCTCTGGTCGGCCTGGCGGCGCTGCCTGGCTAATGGCGGCGCTCCCGGAATCGACAACCAGACGTTCGAGGACATCGAGGCGTTCGGGCCGACGAAGTGGTTGGAAGAATTGGCGGAAGAACTCAGGACGAAGACGTATCAGGCCCAGCCGGTACGTCGCGTGTACATTCCCAAACCGGACGGCAAGCAGCGTCCGCTCGGCATCCCCACGATCAAAGACCGCGTCGTTCAAACGGCGCTGTTAATCGTGCTGGAGCCGATCTTTGAGGCGGACCTGCAAGACGAGCAATACGCTTATCGAGCCGAACGCAGCGCCTTGGACGCCGTGCAAGCGGTGACCAAGCTGCTGGACACCGGTTACACGGAAGTGGTCGACGCGGATCTCTCCGGTTACTTCGACTCAATCCCGCACAACGAGTTGATGCAATGCTTGGCTCGTCGTGTGAGCGATAAGGCGGTGCTACACCTCATCAAGATGTGGCTGGTCGCCCCGGTCCAAGAACGGAAGACCCGCGGACACATGGTCCGCACGACGCGGAACAAGGACGAAGGGCGCGGTTCGCCGCAAGGCGCGCCGATCTCCCCGTTACTTGCCAATCTGTACATGCGGCGGTTCGTGTTGGGGTGGAAGACGCTGCATTACGAGCGAAGACTTCGCGCCCGAATCGTCAACTACGCCGACGACTTCGTGATCTGCTGCCGCGGCACGGGCGAGCAAGCCCAGGCCGCCATGCGGGACATGATGAGCCGGCTGAAATTGACGGTGAACGCGACGAAGACGAAGCTCTGCCGCGTTCCCGACGAGACGTTTGACTTCCTGGGCTACACGTTTGGCCGATGTTACTCGCCGCGGACGGGACGGGCCTATTTCGGCTCTCGCCCGGCCCGCAAGAAGATTCGCCGCCTGTGCGACTCTTTGGACGCGACCCTCGGCCGACGCACGCAGCATCTGGACGAAGCAACGATCGTAGGCCGCCTGAACCGCCAATTACGGGGTTGGGCGAACTACTTCCAACTTGGTCCGGTCCGTTCAGCCTATCGAGGCGTAGATCGCTACGCGCGGAATGGGCTCCGCCGGTGGCTGTGCAAGAAGCATAAAGTGCCGGGTCGGGGAACCGCACGCTACCCCGAAGCCTACCTCGATGTCCAATTGGGGTTGGTCCGGCTCTGCAAGCTGAAACGCAGTCTCCCGCGAGCGAAAGCATGACACACTCGATCTACGAATCCTTGTCCGAGAGCCGGATGCGGGAAAACCGCCCGTCCGGTTCGATGAGCGGGAGGTGGAAACGGAGCATGGCTTGGCTAATGAGGCACCGGCAGACGAAAGGGCCGGAACCAGATAGGCCACACCTAAACCGCCGCGCCACCTCTCGACTCTACTTTTCCGGCGCCTGAAAAGTGGGCAGAGAGCTATCCTGCGTTGGCCGCCCACCAGATCCACGAAACGGCAAAGACGAGGCAGGCCGCACACAGCATCAGCCCCACGCCGAACATCGCCCATGCAAATTGGACGGCGCCGCGTTGCCAATCTTGGCCGATGTTCATTCGCGCCGCATAGCCTAAGAAGCCGATGCCGGCCGTAGCCAGGAGGAGCGCAGCCACTGCCAGAGCGCGAAGGATAGGGGGACGAGTCGGAGCCGCGTAAAGGACGCCCCGACAGACAACGCACCACACCCCCACCACGGCCATCATCCACAGCATCGTCTTCAAGGAAAACTGGGGGCGGGGCATGGTCATTTAGGTGGCACTGGCGGATTGGAGCGGGGAAGCGGCTCGCGGCGCCCTGTCCAATATCGGTCCTCTGGTGGGAACAACACCCGCGTAGGCGGTCCCCATTTAGGCGCATGCCGGTGCCAGTATGGCCTGACCCCCAAGAACGCCCCCACGACCAGCATGGCCACCAGCAGCGCGCGGAGGGTGAACTGCGGGCGGGGCATGGCTAGCCACCCGGTTTTTGCATGAGAGCGCGAACGAACCCTCGGACCCAGAACGCGCAGAACACGGGCCACATTGCACAGAAGACCACGGCAAATACGATGAACTGCGGCGCTTTTTTTTCGGCCGACGAAGCCGCCAACGCTACCCAGATCAGTGGCGTGAAGACGGGGAGCCCGGCCCACACACAAACCAAGCGTCCGCGGACCCCCATGAACGCAAGCACGCCAATACCTCCGCCCAGGCACGCAGCACATGCCACACCCAAGACAATCCCCCACGGTGGGTTGTGGCGAAACGCCTCACGAGCCATCGTCGCGAATATAGCTGCGACAGCGATCAGGCTCGTCGCGAAAAAAAGCGCCCTCAAGCTGAACTGAAACCGTGGGCTCATGGGGGTTAGGATAGCTGGTTTTCAGTCGCCCTAAAACAGAAGCTGCTGGCCGCTAGATTTCGTTGCTGACGGACACCCACGCGGGCCTCAAGTGTGTGACGCTCCTGGCATCCGACCGCCAGAAAGAACAGGTCGAGAGGCAAAGGGAAGCACGTGGGAGCAAGGCGACTGCTTTTTCAACAAACCAGCGCTAGGATTGCCTTCGCATCCGTGGGTTATCCTCTCCGATCCGGAAGAAGACCCGGATAACGCGCTGCTCGTCAATCTGACTGACGCAGCGAACCACCACAATAAATCGTGCGTGCTTGAGCCTGACGATCATCCCGCATTCATCACGAAGAGGAGTTGCGTGAAGTACGAGGGACGCCAACGTGACCGACGTTGGCGCGCTAGATCCGGCTCGAAAAGCTGGTGGTCTCTACGAGAAGCCTCCGATGCCAGACGCAGCATTCGACAAAATCCTGGCTGGTGCCGTCGAGACGGATGAACTCAAGAACAACCGACGCGCCCTTCTGAGGCGACAAGGCATCGTCCCCTGATCGCTCGGCCGAATCCTTGCCCCGCCGCTCTGGCGCGGTCTAATGACTGACATTCCCGACAAGTCATCCTTCGACGCCGCAGGCAACGCGGTGATCGCATTTGCATTGAGCTTCGCCGGCGGTCTCGCTGCGGCGCGGTTTCAGCGGTCAAGCAGGCCAAGCTCGCCTGTTTCCTTAATTAGTGCCATTCACCCCATGAGCACCCCATGAGCCGACGGTTTCAGTTCAGCTTGAGGCAAATACTTGCGGTAACAGCGTTCGCTGCTCTGGCTACGGTTTCTTTTCAGGGGGCGAGTGAGGATGAGCCGTCGAGTTTTGGCTGGGGCGTGCTTGCCGTTGCCTTCCTCTTTGCCAGCTTAGGGACACTTGTCCGCGACATCGAAACCGGCGTGCGTTGGGGAGTCTTCGCGTTTCTTGGCGTCGCCGTATTGGTGACGCTGATCCACCTACGATAGCCCCATGCCCCGTCCACAATTCACCCTCCGCGCGTTGCTGGTGGCCATGCTGTTCTCGGGGCGTTCTTTGCCGGGGTCCGCTATGAGCGCGAGCGTATCCGGAACAAAGCAGCGACCGAGAGCGATTGGAACTACCGCTGACCGGACCGTCGGAAGAATTGCCCGCTTTTCAGGCATCCGAAAAAACCTGCGGATATTTACGGTTTTTGTTTGACATTGGCTCAAAGGGAAGCACTACCCGGGGCCACATCACGTTGACACCGCTGCGAAAACCGCGATAGAATCTCATCCATCAAGAGCCATTGATGGGTTTCGGGCATCCACGATGCGCGGGGTTGATCCGGTTCCGGGAAAAAAGGAGTCGACCATGTGGCGGATTGAAGCGGGAAACACGCAGAAATACTGCGATGGAATCAGCCGGCGAAGCTTCGTCCAACTGGGCGTCGCGGGTATGGCCTCGGTCGGATTGGCCGACGTGATGCGGGCCAAAGCCGCTTCCGCCAGCACGACCGCCAGGGATACCTCCGTGATCCTGATCTGGCTCGACGGCGGTCCCAGCCACATGGATCTTTATGACATGAAGCCGGAAGCCCCGGCCGAATATCGGGGCCTCTGGCAGCCGATCCGCACCAACGTGCCCGGGATCGAGATCAGCGAGCTTTTTCCGCTGCAGGCGAAGGTCGCCGACAAGTTTTCGATCGTCCGCTCGCTGCATCACGATACAGGCGACCACTTCGCGGGCGGCCACTGGATGCTCACCAGTCGCGGCGGTGCGAGCGGCGCCGACACGGCCGGCCGGTATCCCTCGATCGCCTCGATCGCCACCAAGATGACCGGTGCGCGCCGCCCGGCGATGCCCCCTTACGTGGCCGTCCCCTACGCCGCCAGCATTGGGTTGCGGCCCGGCTACTTCGGAGCCAACTACCTGGGAATCGAGCACAACCCGTTCGAGACCGAGGGCGATCCGAACGCCGAAGGCTTTCAGGTGAACAACGTTCGGCCTCCGGCGGCGATGACGATCGACCGGCTGGGCGACCGGCGCACCTTACTTGGCGATCTCGATCGCTTCCGTCGCGAAACGGACCGGACGGGTGCGGTCGACGCGATGGACCGCTTCCAGCGAGACGCCTACGAGCTTGTGGCGGGAGCCACCGCGGCTAAGGCGTTCGACATCAGCTCCGAAGACCCCAAGCTGCGCGAGTTCTACGGCCGCCACAGTTGGGGCCAAAGCGTGCTTCTTGCTCGGCGCCTGGTCGAAGCGGGCACCACCTTCGTCACGGTCCATTTCGGCGGCTGGGACCATCACTGGGACTTGCAAAAGGGGATGGAAAACTACCTGCCGATCGTGGATCGCGCGGTCGCCGCCCTGTTCGAGGATCTCACCCAGCGGGGCTTGCTGGAAAAGGTGCTCGTGGTGTTGTGCGGCGAATTCAGCCGCACCCCGCGGATGAACAACGGCGGCAACGGCGGCCCGCCCCTCAGCATGGGCACGCCAGGCCGCGACCACTGGGGCAACTCGATGTTTTGCCTCTTGGGTGGCGGCGGCGTGAAAGGGGGCCGGATCGTGGGCTCAACCAATCGCTTGGGCGAGGTGCCGCTCGACCGGCCGCTGGAGCCATGCGATCTGCACGCCACGATCTACCACGTCCTCGGCGTCGACCCCCAAGTCAGCTTCCTCAACCACGCCGGCCGCCCCGTGCCCGCCATCGACCGCGGCCAAGTCATCCCCGAGTTGTTTTAGGCTCCTCCCACATCCCCTCTCCCTCCGGGAGAGGGCTAGGGTGAGGGCGGTTGGAATTAGAATCGGCTCCGCCCCGCCGGGCATTGCTACGAACTCGGGATCGGCGTCGCGAGATGCACCCCGGGGGGCTGGGACGAATTGCGATTGATAGGTCCGACTCGCGCGCGCCCGAACACATCGCCTGGCGAAACCGTCACCGCTGCAAGCCGCCCTCACCCTGGCCCTCTCCCGCCGGGAGAGGGAATCGCGATTGGGATGTGGTCCGCAGTGGTGAGACGCAAACCCTGACGGCCCGAGACACATCGCCTGGCGAAACCGTCGCCGCTGCAAGCCGCCCTCACCCTAGCCCTCTCCCGGCGGGAGAGGGGACAGATTACTTGATCGTCTTGTCCCGAGGCTTCTTCGCCAGACGCGGGGCGTCGTTGCCGCCGCTGGGCCGCTCGCCGGGGTAGTAGCCGCTGGGGGCGCTGGCGAAGACGTCTTCCCAATAAAACAGCTCCGGCTTCAGCTTGTGCTCCGATAAGAGCTTCGCCTGGTCGAAATAATGCGGAGACCTGGCGTCGCCGCTTGAGCCGAATTGCACGAGCGTCGCTCCGCGCACCCTTTCGCCAAACTCGAACACGCCCACGTAGGTGTAGCCGATCACGCCGTAGTGCTTGGAAACCGTCTTGACGAAGGGGACGCGGATCGTCGGCGTGTAATACTGGGTGAAAATCATGCCCATCGGCCCGTGCCCGCCGGCGCTGGGCAGACTCGGCAGCCGATCGTCGAAGGGGACGTTCACCAAATCCGCCACGTTGGCGTGCCGCTGGATACGGTACACCTGCCCCCAGGGAACCTGCCAACTGCCGTGCGTCGATTGCAGGTCGGCCGCGGCCTTGGCCAGCGCCTCGAAGCGGAGCGGCATGCTGTCCGCGAAACGCTCCTTGATCTGCTCCCCCGGGTAGCCTCCGCCGTACATCTCCTGATACCAGGCGACGCAAAGCGTGGCCTGCGTCGAATCGTGCGACGAGCGGCAGTCCCAGTCGAGCAGGTGCTCGACGAAAGGACGCACCTTCTTGGCCAACGACGGGTCGGTTTGTTTCAGCTTTTCGAACTCGCGAGCATAAAGGGGCAGCTCGTGCTGCGCCCAGTAAATCGTGGTGTCGAATGCGGCCGCCTCGAGCTGCTCGAAGGTGACTTCGTGCATGGCGGCCAGGATCTGCCGCGATAACTTAGCCCGGCGCTTGTCGTCGTCCTTGTCTTCTACCATGTAAGCCGGAAAATCGTCGACCTCCGGATTGGCGTCGTGCGTCGTTGTGAACGGCGAGGAATTGCAGTTCTGCACGTAGCCGGCGGCCGGGTTGGCCAACTGGGGCAGCTCCTCGAGCGGATGAAATCCTTGCCATTCGGTGGCCGGGTCGCTGCCGTCGACCGGCTTGCTCCAGTTGAACTGCGGATCGCGCCGCGGGATCGTGCCGTTGTACAGAAAGTAGATATCGCCGTGCCGGTCGGCGTAGACGGCGTTCATGATCGGGAAGTGGAGCCCGGCCATGCCCGCCTTGAAATCGTCCAGGTTTTTGGCCCGCACGAGCTTCTGCATCTGCTTCAGCAGCAGCGACTCTCGCAGGCGGCCGATACGGGCGGCGAGCTGGTGCTGGGCGTCTTCCTTGGCCACGATCGGCCCGTGGTGCGTTTTGCGGAAGGTATACGTCTTTTCTTTCACGCCGTCGTGCGTCTTGATCTTGATCGGCTCCTGCCACTCAACGGCCTTTCGATAACCTCCGTCGTAGCGGTAGTGGAGCGGATGGCCCGGATCGTCGAAGGTCTCGCGCCACAAATCGGCGATGTCGGGCTCGTTGGTCGTAAAACTCCAGCCGCAATCTTCGTTGTGCCCCATCGTCGGCAGCGGACTGCCAAAGAAGGTCGCGCCGGTAAAATTCCAGCCCTCGCCGCTGCGCAAGTGGGCCTCGTACATCTGGCCGAATCCGAACCACGGCTGGTGAGGATTGGCAAACAGCATGGCGTTACCTGATTTCGTTCGTGCGGGACCGAGGGCCCAGGCGTTTGAGCCGGTTGCCGCCGCGATCAGCGGGTGGACCCGCGGCATGTAGTTGCTGTGGATGCGCGTATAGCGGAACGTCAGTTCCAACAGCAACTGGCGGCCGCAGGCCAGCGAGTGCCACGGCTCGAACCGCGTGATCAGCCGCGGCTTGACGTGCGGGTTCTTGGCCAGGTAGTAGTTAAGCCCGGCGGCGAACGCCTCGCACAACGTCTTCATATCCTGGGGAAGCCGCTCGTAGTCGGCCCGGGCCGTGGGCACGATCTCGAAGGCCCGGTTCAACAGGTCGGAGTTGAGTCCGCTGGGCCCGTGCGCTTCGGCATACCTGCCCAGGCTCAGCAGGTAGTTGTCTTCGACCTGCCAGAAGTAGTCCTCGGCCTGCGCATAGGCGAAGCCGAACACGGTGGCCTCGTCGTTGATGCCGTCGATGTGCGGCACGCCGAATCCGTCGCGATAGATGACCACCTGCTGGGCGAGTCGCTCGGCCAGCGAGCCGGCGTCTCCGGGTGCCTCCGCCCCGGCGCGGGGAGGTGCGTCGAGGTAACCGGCGAAAACGCATGCGACGAGCCAGGAAAGAACCCGCCCGCCCGCCCGAAAGGCTTTACAACGCACGGTAGACCTCCTCCTGAGCATGTCGTGTGCAATTCCCTTACCTAAAGCCGACGGAATGGTAACCGACAGCCGCCAGACGGGACAAGCTCGCTTGAGATCTGGGGCGATTGGGACGGGGGGGCTGCGCCGACACCAAGCGCGAAGCGTGAGCGAGGGAAGTTGCGTCGTGCTCCTCCCTTACGCGTCGCGCTTGGTGGGGGGCCGGTGAATAATCCGGGCCAGCGAGACCCCGTCGTCACCCGGCGTGGAGAACGCCCGTGACGGTCATCGCGTCTCCCCCCGTGAGGCCGTGATGGGTAACATGTCATTCCATGAAGACCCCGCTGGCCTGGCTCAATCTGGTGCACGATAAGACGCGCACCCTGGTCGCCATCGCGGGCGTGGCGTTCGCCGTCGTGCTGATGTTGATGCAGCTTGGGTTTCTCAACTCGGTGCGTTTGACCGCGACGCAAATCTACGAGCAGCTCAACTTCGACATCCTCCTGACATCGCCGCAGTACCAGTCGATTTCGAAGGCGGGCAAGTTCTCTCGCGTGCGACTGTATCAGGCCGCCTCGGTGCCGGGCGTCCGGGACGCCCACCCCGTCTACCTCGGATTCAATCTCTGGCTGAACCGCGAGAGCGGAAAGGAAGGCGCCTCGCGGCGAGGCATTTTTGTCATCGCCTTTCCACTCGACCAGCGGCCGCTGCGCATTCCCGAGCTGGCGGGCGAACTCTCCGCGCTCAAGCAGGTCGGCCACGTCTACATGGACCGGTTGTCTCGCAAACAGTTCGGAGACTGGCGGCGGGCGAGCAATCTTCAGATCGGCGGGACGCAAATCGAAGTTGTGGGCGAGTTTTCGATGGGAACCGGTTTTGGCGCGGACGGCGACGTGGTGACGAGCGACCAGACCTTTCTCGCGCTCTTTCCCCAAGACTCGCTGGAGAACGTCAGCCTCGGCCTGGTGCGGACCAAGCCGGGCTTCGACCCGGCCAGGGTCGCCGCCGATTTGCGTCGCCAGCTTCCGCCGGACGTGCACGTCTGGACGCGGGCCCAGATCGAACAGAGCGAGCGCCAGCATTGGATCATCCGCACCAGCGTCGGGATCATCTTCGCCCTGGGCGTGCTGATCGGCTTCATCGTGGGGACGGCGATCGTGTACCAGGTGCTGTCGAGCGACATCGCCAACCACCAGGCCGAATACGCGACGCTCAAGGCGATGGGCTACTCCAACGGCTACCTGGCGAGCGTGGTCCTGCAGCAGGCCCTTTTTCTGGCGGTGCTGGGTTTCCTTCCCGGCTGGGCCATCTCGTTTGGCCTATATATGATCACCGAGCAGAGCGCCCACATTCCCATGCGAATGGGCCTTGGGCTTTCGTTGTTTATGCTGATCCTCAGCGTCGCCATGTGCTCCCTGTCGGGCGTCGCCTCGATGCGGAAGGTCAACAGGGCCGACCCGGCCGACCTCTTTTAGGGTTTTACGCGTGACGCTGCCAGTTCAAGAGTTTCGCCTCGAGCCACGTCGTTTCACCGGGAGCCAAAGCCGCCCGGTGAAGCGACCTGGTGCGAGGCGACGGTGGAGCAACAGGGCGAACGGAGGGCGTCGATGCGTCGTACTCCTCTAGCCTGGCTGAACCTGACGCACGATCGCCGCCGGCTGGCGCTGGCCCTGGCGGGCATCGGCTTTGCCGTCCTGTTGATGTGCATGGAACTATGCTTTCGGCAGGCGCTTTTCGACAGCACGGTCGCCGTGATTCGCCACATGAAGGCCGACCTGGTCATCACCAGCCGTGCCCAGTACACGATCATCGTGCGAGAAACGTTCGACCGCCTCAGGCTGGCGCAGGCGCTGGGCTGCCCGGCGGTGGCCTCCGCGGCCCCGCTCTATATCGAAACACGGCGTTCCACGCTGAAGAACCGCAAAACGGGCGAAGCGCTCCCCATCCGCGTCTTGGCCTTCAACCCCGACCGCCCCGTGTTCGACATGCCCGAGGTCGAAAGCCGACTGGCCGACTTGCGGTTGCCCGACCGGGCCCTCTTCGACGAAAAATCGAAGCAGGAATACGGCGACATCGTGCCCAAGGCGGCACCCATCGAGCTGAGCGGTCACGACCTGAAAGTGGTCGGCCTTTTCTCGCTCGGCACCGATTTCGCAAACGATGGCAATTTGATTACCAGCGACGTGACCTACCAACGCCTGTTCCCCACCTTTACCGGCCAGGATCCGCTCGACCAGGTCGACTTCGGCTTGCTGCGGCTCAAGCCCGGCAGCAACGTGCGCGAGGTGCAGCGTGAGCTGAGCAGCCGATTGCCCGAAGACGTCACCGTGCTCACCAAGCAGGAATTTGAAAGCCAGGAGCGAAGCTTCTGGGAGACGAGCACGCCCATCGGCTACATCTTCTGGATCGGGACGCTGATGGGCTTTATCGTGGGCAGCGTCATCTGTTATCAGATACTTTACACCGACGTGGCCGACCACCTGCCCGAATTCGCGACGCTCAAAGCGATGGGTTATGCCAACCGCTACTTCATCTGGGTCATTTTGCAGGAAGCCGTGCTGCTTTCGATCTTCGGGTTTGTTCCCGGCGTGATTTCGAGCGAGATCATCTGCCGCATCGTGGCGATGCTCACGGGGCTTAAAGTCGGCGTCCACGCGGTTACGGCCCTCGTGGTACTGTTGATGAGCGTGGTCATGTGCATCGTGTCGGGATCGCTGACGGTGCGCAAGGTGATGGCCGTCGATCCTGCGGAGCTGTTTTGATGCCGACGATACGGCCAAAAAAACCGGTGGTCGCCGATCCACGACCGGCAACGCGCCGCCATGCCCATCTGACCGAATCGAGCGACGACCTGTTCGCCGTCCGCGTCCGGGGCCTCAATCATGTCTTCGGCGAGGGTGAGCTCCGCAAGCAGGTCCTCTTCGACAATCAACTCGACCTGGCTCGCGGTGAGATCGTGATCATGACCGGCCCCTCGGGGTCGGGCAAAACCACCCTGCTGACCCTCATCGGCGGCCTGCGCACGGTTCAGGAGGGACACCTCCAGGTGCTAGGACGCGATCTTCACGGCCTGAGCGCCAAGGAACTTGTCAACGTGCGCCGCAACGTGGGGTTCATCTTTCAGGCGCATAACCTGTTCGACTCTCTGACGGCGATGCAGAACGTCTCGATGTCGATGGAGCTCAAAGGCTACGACCGGGCGGCGATCAGCGAGCGCGCCGAAGAGATACTCACCACGCTGGGCCTAGGAAAGCGCATTCATTACAAACCGTCTCAGCTTTCGGGCGGCCAGAAGCAGCGTGTGGCGATCGCCCGGGCGCTGGCCAGCTATCCGCTGCTCGTGCTGGCCGACGAACCGACGGCGGCGCTCGACCGCCAGTCGGGCCGGGACGTGGTCGACCTGTTGCACAAGTTTGCCAAGGAGAAAGGGTCGACCGTGCTGATGGTGACCCACGACAACCGGATTCTCGACGTGGCCGATCGCATCGTCAACATGGTCGACGGCCGCGTGATCTCCGACGTGCTGGTGCAAGAGGCGGCCACCATCACTGACTTCCTGCAGCGAAACGCCCTGTTCAAAAACCTCTCGGCCACCACGCTGGCCGAAGTTGCCGACAAGATGACGCTCGAGCGGTTCGCCCCGGGCGACGTCGTGATTCGTCAGGGCGAACCGGGCGACAAGCTCTACGTCATCCGTTCGGGCTCGGCCGAAGTGCTCGTGGCCAGGGAGGGGGAGAGCCGGCAGGTGGCCCGGCTCGGCCAGGGAGACTTCTTCGGCGAAGCGGCCCTTATCAGCGGAGAACCCCGCAACGCCACGGTGCGCGCCCTCGAGGCCTTGGAAACCTACACGCTTGGCAAGGACGACTTCAAACACGTGATCGAGGCCAGCCCCCCCTTCCACGACGAACTGCGCCGGGTCCTTTTCGCCAGACAGTAGATGCCTCGTTTTTTCAAGCCGCTTGCCGACTTTCGCTTGTCCGATTTGCCGGCCCCGCCGCGCTCGTTCTGGACGCTCGCCGGTCCGGGGGCCGTGCTCGTCGGCCTGTCGATCGGGGCGGGCGAGATCATCATTTGGCCCCGCGCCGTGGCCCAGCACGGCGCCGGCATGGTGTGGGCGGCGCTCGTCGGCGTTTTTCTGCAGCTCTGGGTCAACGTCGAGATCGGCCGCTGGACCGTGGCCACAGGCGAGACGGTTTACACCGGCTTCGCCCGCGTCTGGCGGGGGTTCGGGCCAATGTTCATCGCGTTCAACGTGCTGGGCTGGCTGATCCCCGGCTGGGCGCAGGCTTCGGGCAGCGCGCTGAAGGCGCTGCTGGTCGGACCCGATTTCGGGCGCGGAACTTTCTGGGGCTCGCTCACCTGCTGGACGATCGTCACCTTCGGCATCGCGGCGGCCCTTTTGTTTGGGCCCAAAATGGTCTACCACTCGGTCGAGAAGACGATCGAAGTGCTTGTCGTCATCGTCACGCTGGGCATGGTGAGTGTCGCACTCACGGTGGGAACAGCCGACAACTGGCGAGAGCTGGCGCACGGCGCCGTGAACATCGGCCACCGCCCGCCGCAAGTCTCCGCGCGGGAACTGTTCATCTGGATCGTCTTCGCCGGGGCGGGCGGCACGGCGAACCTCTTCTACACGTTCTATCTGCGGGACAAGAATTTCGGCATGGGGGCCCAGGTTCCCGACCTGGAGAACCCGTTGCGAGGCCGGAACGAAACCATCCCGGCCACCGGCTTCCGCTTCAGCGACACACCCGAAAACCGCCACCGTTTCGCCGCCTGGCTCGGCTACGTTCGCAAAGACCAGGTGCTTTTCTTCTGGCTCTTGAACACTTTTACCCTCTTGCTATTCATTTTTGGCGCGCTGGCCGTGCTGCGTCCCTTGGGTGAATTGCCCAACGAGGGAACGCTCATCTGGGACCAGTCGAAGATCCTCAGCCATGCCTGGGGCAAATGGGGGGCGGTCGGGGAGAAGCTTGGGCAGATCGTGTTTCTTATGGTCGGCGTGGCGACCCTTTTCAGCACCCAGTTGGCGCTGGTCGACGGCGTGTCGCGTTCGATCTCCGATATTCTCTACACGAACTTCGCCTGGGCGCAGCGGCGCCCCGTGAGCTGGTGGTACATGGCGATCGCTTTGGGGTGGATGGTCGTGGGCTGCGTCCTTACCTGGTCGATGGAGCATTTCGGCTTCAAAGACCGCGAGTTGGGCGTGCTCTTTCAGGCGGCCTACATGGGCGGCTTCGCCATGGCCGTCTACGTGCCGCTGACGCTCTACATCAACCTCCGCTATCTGCCCGCGGCGGCCCGGCCGGGAATCGGCTCGATCGTGATGATGCTCATCGCCTCGGCGGTTTACATCGGCTTCGCCGTGTCGTCTTTGTTGTCGTAGAGCCCCTCGCGCGGTCCCGCGCCGGCCAGGTTGCCGCAAAAGGCACCAGCCGTAGGCCTGCGCGCAGACTAGGCCGACACCAGGCGCGAAGCGTGAGCGAGGGAAGTTGCGTCGTGCTCCTCGCTTCTCGCTTGGTTGGAGCCGGTGAATGATCCGGGCTAATCGGGGCGAACGGATCGCGTGGCATTCGTTTTGCATCGTCCCGGCGTGCGGGCGATCACGGTAGAGCGCAGACAATCTTGGAGAAAACGTGCCATGAGCATCGGCGGACCCATGTGGGGCGGCGGCGGAGGTTGGTATCAGCCGACCGGACCTTACGGCCCCTGGGGAGGTTGCGGTTGCAGCAGCGTATTCATGATCCTCGCCGGCATCCTGCTCGTCATGGGCGGATGCCTGCGTATGTTCGGCCACTAACCCGAGGTTATAGCCATGCGAGCGCTTTGCGGAGCAATCATCACGGCCGGAGCCTTGATCGGTTTGGGGCTCACGGCGGTAGGCTACGGCTTGCGTTACCAGGGGTTTGACGCGACCGTTAATCCGAGCACGCATCAGATCTACGGCGCGACATCGCTAGCGCTCATCGAGGTGACGCTGCTCATCGCGGTGGTGGTGGGCATCGGCATCGCCTTCCTGGGGCTCGCGTTTCACCACTACCGCCGGCACCACGAGATGCTGCGGATGGCGCCGCCGGGCGAATCACATCTCGCTGCCTGACGACACGACCGTCACTCCCAGATCGAACTTAGGGCGTGCAGCTCCAGTTTCTCCAAACGCGCCGCCCCACCCTTGGCCGAAACGGAAAAGTTGCGGTTGTCGGCCGGAACGATCGCGGGCATCGGCACATAAACGAGCCCGCCGTTTGCAAAAACCTCCAACACGGTGCGGTCGACCAAAATTCGCAAGTCAAGTTTTCCGTCGACCAGCGGCGCCGGCGCCCGCTGGCCGTTCACCGTCAGCTCTTGCTTTGCGGCGTCATACGCCAGGGCCACGCCGCGCACGTCGAGCACGACCTCGGCCGCTTTCGCCGGTTCGATAACGGCCGCAATGTCAAGCAACTCTGATTGGAGCGCGACCTTCTTGCTTTGACCGGGCTCTAACGCCCCGGCCGGAAAGACTTGCCTGCCCGTGCGCAGTTGCTCCAACTCCTTCACGGGCGACCAGGTGAGCCGCGGGCCGTCGGGCGTGGTTACCAGGTCGAGCTTCAGCGGTACCGACAAGCACTGGTTGAAGGGCATTCCGGGCGAGGGGGCCTGCAGCCAGCCGACCTGGATGCGGCGGCCATCCGCGGCCGGGATGTCGCTGAAGGTCTGCGCGGCGTAGAAGCCGCGGCCCCGGTGGCCGGGCAGTTTCGGCGTTTCGGGCGTGAACCGCTCACCATCAAAAGTGCCGACCTGGTACTCGCTGCTGGCGGCGGTCAGCACCCATTTTTTGCGGCCGGCGTTGCCGTCCAGGGGCAGCTCGAAAAGATCGGGGCACTCAAAGAACCCTTCGGTCTGGCTGGCCAGCGTCCACTGCTTTAAGTCCGAGGAGGTGAGGAAGTCGATCAGGTGCTTCTTGTCGGGCGACTCGACATAGAGCACCATCACCCAGCGGCGACTCGGTTCGTGCCAGATGACTTTCGGGTCGCGGTTGCCGGGCGTGAACTGCTCGACGACCGGATTGTGGGCGTACTTGGTAAACGTCTTGCCGCCGTCGTTGCTGTACGCCAGACACTGCACGGTCGGGTTGCCGGCGGCCGTGTAGAAGAGCACCAGCGGCGGCTTACCGTCGCGGCCGAAGCCGCTCGTGTTGTTCCAGTCGACGACGGCGCTGCCAGAGAACATGGGCCCGAGGGAATCGGGATAGAGGGCCTCGCCGATCTCCCGCCAATGCACCAGGTCACGCCCCACCGCATGGCCCCAGTGCATGTTGCCCCAGGCCCAGCCGTAAGGGTTGTGCTGAAAGAAAACGTGGTATTGCCCCTGGTAAAACGCGAGCCCGTTGGGGTCGTTGAGCCAGCCTCGCCGCGGCGAGAAGTGAAGCTGCGGCCGCAGGGCCTCACGGTAGGCCTCGCCCGGGGGGACGGCGTCGTCGCCCTGCTTAAGGGCGGCCAGGGCCTGCGAGTCTTCCGCCAGCTTGTCGACCTCGACGACCAGCTTCTTGCCCTTCCACGCGCCCACGTCGAGCGGTGCCCACCACTCGGCGTCGCGGTCGGCCAACTCGATCTCGAACTGGCGTTCGGCCCGGCCGTCGACGCTCAGCTTGACGTTGCGTTTGGCGGCGCCGGTGCGCACCGGAAAAAGCAGAAACCGCTTCTCCGCCACCAACTCCCGCGATTGCCGCTTCACCAGGCCGACGGGCCGCCGATCGGTGAAGACGATCTGGTCGACATTGACGTGTCCCCAGCCGCCGGTCGCGTCGTCGACGATCTCGATCCGCGCCGTTTTGCCCAGCAGGTCGCTCACGTCCCAGGCGGCGGGCTCGAGTTGCTCGCTTCCGCCTCCCTGCGTGTTGGGTCCGGTCGCGTCGCGCACAACCTTGCCGTCGACGAGGAGGTTCATGCACGTCTGCTTTTCGTAGCCGCCCCCTCCGATGAGAAACCCGACGAACTTACGTTCGATCGTGAACTCGGGAGACGTGAGCTTGCCGGTCGGGCCATCGCCGCCCAAGAAGCTGTTCACCAGCCCTTGCCCCAAGAATCCGCTGACGGGCATTTGGCCGGCAAGTGTTCCTTTGGCCGGCCCCGATCCGAACGCCGTGCCGCTGGTCTGCCACATGCCGTAATCGCTCCCCTCGAAGTCAGCGAAGACGATCTCGGCCTTGTCGTCCCCCGTCGTCCGGCCGACGTGCAACAGGCTCGCTGCCAGAACGGACGCTACGCAAAACCACTTCATCGTCGCTCTCTCCAAGGTGTCGTTTCGCTGACCGCAGGAATGTGTGACGATTGCCGCCAGAACCGGGCGGCGTCACGCCGTCGGGGGCATTATAGTTGCGATCTCGGCCGCGAACACGGCTCGCAGGTCGCCGTCACGCGGCTTTCTGCTGTTTTTTCTTGGCGGGCCGGTTGTCTTTCCAGCGGCGGTGAATCCACCAATACTGTTCCGGCGCCTGGCGGATCGAGTCTTCCAGGTGCTTGGTATACCACTGCGTGAGGCGGGGGACGCTCGACACGTGCTCGTCGCCGCTACGCGGATCGGCCGTGGCGACCATCACCATGTCGTAGCGCAGGGGACGATCCTTGCGGCGCGCGTAGCCGATCATCAAGGGCGCGTCGTTGCCCAGCGCGAACAAGGCAATCGCCTTGTGCGTTGAAGCGGGCCGCCCGAAGAACTCGACCCAACAACCCTTGCTGCCGGCGTACTGGTCGGCCAGAAACGTCATGATTTGTCCGCGGGCCAGCACCTCCACGATCTGCTCGTAGCCGCCCCGCTTGGGAATCATGTGCTGGCCCGTGCGGCTGCGAAAACGGTTGAGGAAGGCGTCGAGATACGGGTTATCGAGCGTTCTGGCGACCGTATACGTGGGGAACCCCAAAATGCCCAGCAGATAGCCGGCCATCTCAAAATTGCCGAAATGGGCCGAGACGATCACCACCGGGCGGCCGCTCAGCCCCAACCGGGCGACGACGTCGGCATCGTGCAGGGTGACGAAGTCGCGCCAGTTGGTCTCGTGGATTTTTCGCGGCGCGTGCGCGATCTCGACAACGAGCGTGAACAGGTGATCCCACATCCGCCAGCAGACCCGCCGCCGCTCAGATTCCGGCATGTCGGGAAAGGCGTGCCGCAAATTGTCGTCGAGGACGGCACGACGCACCTTGAAGACGCTGGTGAAGAGGGTCGCAAGCCCGGCCGTCACCACTTGGCAGGTCTCCATCCGCAGCGCCTGCAGCACGCAGATGAATGTGCGAACCAGGAGGTAGACAAAGTAATCGACGACGGGCTGCACCGTGGCGTTCCTTCGCGGGCAATCGGAGGATGGCCTTCCCAGGCCGTCCAGTCGCTAACAAGGACGGCCGGGCATTCTGCCACGAACGGGCGGAGGCATAAAGACCGGTTCGTCGCCGCACGCCTTCGTCCGCTGTCTAACCCTAGACCGCACCGACACTAACCCGAAGCGTGAGCGAGGGAAGTTGCGTCGTGCTCCTCGCTTACGCTTCGGGTTTGTGTGGGCCGATGAATAACCCGGTCTAACGCGGCGGATCGAGGACCACTTCCAGCGTCAGCTCCTTTCCGTCGCGTCGGACGACGACCGGAACCTTGTCGCCCGCCTTGTACTTTCGCAGGGCGCCGTCAAAATCCTCCAGGTTGCCGACCTTATACTCGCCCAGCTTCACGATTGCGTCCCCTTTCTGCAGCCCCCCTTTTTCGGCGGGCGAATCGGGCGACACGCCGCCCAGATGGTAGCCGGGCTCCTCGCTGGCGAAGTCGGGAATGCTGCCGAAGTATGGCCGGTCGCCCCCGCGGCCGGCACCCGGTCGCGGTGGCTTGGCGGCCTGGTAATGGGGCCGCTCGGAAGCCTCGGCCAGCACGACGACGGTATCGGTCACCATCTCGGCCACCCGCCGCATGCCGGGGAGGTTGATCTTCTCGTAGTCGTCGCTGGGGCGGTGGTAGTCGCTGTGCGTGCCGGTGAAAAAGTGCATCACGGGTACTTTGTGCGGGTAGAACGACGAGTGGTCGCTCGGGCCGAACCCGCCCGGCTGCTTCGTGACCTTGAAGCCGTAGCGGTCCGCCAGGTGGTCGATGATTGGGCCGAATTCGGTCGCCGTGTCGACCCCCTGAATCACGAGCTTGTCGTCCGTCAGCCGTCCCACCATGTCCATGTTGAGCATGGCGATGGTCTTGTCGAGCGGCACAAGCGGATCGCGGCAATAACGGGCGCTGCCGATCAGGCCCCGTTCCTCGCCGGTAAACGCCACAAACACGACCCGTCGCGGCAGTTTCTCGGCCCGACCCGCGAGCCGCCGGGCGACCTCGATCAGGGCCGACGTGCCCGAAGCGTTGTCGTCGGCGCCGTTGTGGATTTCCTTCACACCCGTGGCCAGCGACCCGTCGCCGCCCAGGCCGAGGTGGTCGTAGTGCGCTCCCACCACGATCGTTTCGTCGGCCTGCGGGCCTTCGCCGTCGAGCACGGCCACCACGTTCTTGACCTCCGCCTCGCGTCGGTTGACCGTGACCTCGCCTTGCAACCGCCAGCCGGCCAGCTCGGCGCTCGCCGGCGCCGGCTGGGCGTCGATTTGCCGCTCCAATTCCGAAAGCGTTTTGCCGAGCGCCGCCTTGACCATCGGATCGAGCACGGTCCGCCGGCAAAAGACGACCGGGACCTTATGAGCCTCGTCTCCCTGCCCGGCGCCCAGAAAGCCGAGCAGCGGATCGTACTCGCCGAAAAGTTTCTCGCTTTGCGAGGCGACGTCCTTCACCAGCCTGGCGATCTCCTGCCGTTGGGCTTCGATTTGCTCCGGCGTCGGATTGGCCACCTCCCGGAATTTCGCCTGGCTCTTTGACAATTCGTCGACCGCCGTTTGCCAGCGTTTCGTCCGCTGATCGACGTTCTTCTTCAGGTCGAAATCGTCGTTGCAGAAGACGACGGCCGCCGCTCCGTGCTGAAAGGCGTTGGAAACCTTACGCGTAAAAAAGGCGTGTGCCGAGTTGTCGGTGCCGTTGAACGCGCTGTGCGGGTTGTCTTGCTGGGGCTCGTGCCGCAGCAGAAGCACGGCTTTTCCCTCGACGTTGATACCCGCGTAGTCGTCGTAGTTGTCGTCCTTGGACGTAATGCCGTAGCCGGCGAAGACCAAGGGCAGATCGAACTTCCCCGAGCCGCCGATCGCCAGCGGGTTGAAGTCCTCGCCGAGTTTCAGCTCGACCGTTTGGCTCTCCGCCTGCCCGGCGTCGGCCGGCCGCGCGAAGGCCAGCCGGTTGGGTTCTCCCTGTTCGGTGGCGACCACCATGTTGAATTTCTGAAATGGGCCGCCCTCGACGACCGCCGTCTTCAGTCCGGCGGCGGCGAACTGTTCGGCGATGAAATCGGCCGCTCGATCGAGTCCTTTCGTCCCGACGCCCCGCCCCTCCAACTCGTCGGATGCCAGCAGCTTTACGGCCTCATACAGCCGCTCCTCGGTCGCCCGGCCCTCGGCCGCGTTCTCCGCGGCCACGGCGGTGAGCGGTCGCCCGATGAGGAAGGGTAGCAATAAGGCCGCCAGAATGCGCCGGGAAACACAAGCTGGCGAAAAGCCGGGACGCGGTTGATCGGACATGAGCGCTGGTTTCTCTCGTGGGAAGGGCCTGCCTTGCAATTGTTGGCCGGTCAAAGGGGGGCGTCAAGCGAAGCGGGATTCGGGTGGTGGGTCCATTTGAGTGAAGTGTCAGCAAAAAACATGATTCGGCTGCTTAGGGTGGTGCCGGGTTTTTAGGCAGGGGGTTCACCGTAGGTATTGCCGACAGACCGGCAGGAGCAGCGCTACCGCAACGCCGATGGCTATGAAGCGAGCAGCGCGAATTCAAGCGGATGGCCCCATGACCAGCGACGGAGCGTTCTCCGCCAGTCTGGTTTTCGGTTCTCTTCCATGCCCGGATGATAGCACGGCGGGAGGGAGGAAGGGCTATTGGTCGGCGTTCAACTCGTCAAGGATCTCGCGGACAAGCCGTTCCCAGAGCAACGGCCCTTCTTTGCTGGCGCCGACAACCATTCTCTGCTTCCTGGTGGGTAGGTGGATGACGCGCATAAAGTCGCGCCTCTTGCCGTCTTCCTGGGTGCTACCTACGTCAGTCCTGAAATCGTCGTCGTTGATGTCCATGCCTCGCGAGGAAGAAAAGAGGAAGAAAAGGTGTCAGGAACCGTTTGTGTCCAACGAAAAGGTTCCTGACACCTTTTTATCAGCGGTCTAATAGCGGGACGGTCGGATCGGTATTTGAGAATCGGGCCGGAACGGCTACGCTTTGGGCATGCGAAAACTTGCAGCCGTCACAGTCGCCATTCTGGCAATCGCCGTAGTCGCCTACCCACTCAGCATGGGGCCGGCATGCGTTGTTTGCAATGTAGCTGAATCTGAGGATCTGGACGAATTGTGCTGCGTGATTTATAGCCCCCTAAGTCAATTGCCCGAACCACTCCCGAGCGCGCTGGACCAATGGCAAATACGTTGCGCGTTGCTCTGGCAATCGCTGACTGAAGAGTAGCCCGGCCTTTTGGTTCACAGCCCCGCGTTCGGATAGCGGCTTGGCGCTCTGCCTACTTTTCGGGCATGGGCGCCGGCGAAAACCCCCTTATCCTTGTGCCATTCGGTCATGGGGCGAATGGCACTGACTTAAGGACGTTGGAACCGGCTGGCGTGCCTGAGGAAGAAAAGGTGGCAGGAGCCGTTTTTATCCAGACGAAAAGGTTCCTGACACCTTTTTATCAGCGCCGCGCGGTCTTGCTCAAGATCCAGTCTCCGATGAGTTCCATCGCCTCCGGGGCGAAGGTTTCGTCGATCTTGCCATATTCAATCGGCGAACCGGTTTGGCAATGTTGGAACAGATGATTCAGGCCCTTCAGTTCGCGCACCTGAAAATCCGGGTTGCCGCCCGACTTCAAGGCGGCTTCGATGCTGGGCAGATTCTGCCGCGGATCGACTTGCAGGTCTTTTTCGCCGTTGATCGCCAGCACAGGGCATTTCACTTTGAGCAACGCCGGCCGCGGATCATACGTCAAGAAGTAGCGGAACCACGGCGAGAGCGCGAGCTTCATTTGCGCGTCAAACGATTTGGTCGTGACTTCTTTCTTGTCGGCGGCGATTTCTTCAAACTCCTCGTCGGCGATCTTGCGTAGCCGCTTTTCCATCTCCGCCGGTTCGGCTGAGGTCTTGATGGCTTGCACCATGCGCTGCTGCAAGCGGCGGTTGATGGCCAGCGCCGCTTCGTCGGCCCCCTGCGCCTTGGCAATGAGTTCGGCCTGCCGTGAAATGATTTCCTCTCCTGGGACGCCCGTCCCCGCGAGCATAACGATAAAGGCCACGTCGTCGCTGGAACTGGCCACAAGCGGAGCCACCAGGCCGCCTTCGCTGTGGCCCAGCAGACCGATCTGCCTGGCGTCGACTTGCGCGCACGATTTGAGAAATGCCACGCCCGCCAGTGCGTCGCTGGCCATGTCCTCGGTGGTCGATGCCATCGTGTCGCCGGTCGAGCCGCCGATGCCACGATCGTCGACGCGCAGTACGACTACGCCGCGGCGGGTCAGATAGTCGGCCAGTACGAGGAAGGGCTTATGCCCCATAATGGTCTCATCGCGGTCCTGCGGCCCGGAACCGGAGATCAAGAGCACGGCGGGGGCCGGTGCGTCGGAGGCGAGGTAGGTCAGCGTGCCCGTCAACATGACGTTTCCCGCGTCGTTTTTGTAGGAGACTTCTTGTTCGACGTAGGGATACGGCCTCTTTGGTTCCTGCGGTCGGCTGTAGTCGGGTTCCTTGTCAAGCCGCTTGAATTCGAGCGGCAGCGTCCCTGTTTGAGTCCACTGACCTTGGATGCTCTGCTCGTCGTCGGCGAGCTTGCCTTCGAACGATGCCTTGATCTTCTTCAGTTCGAGTTTGACGGTTTCGCCCTCCAGGACGACACGATCGACCGGAATGCCCTTCGCGCCCTGGTCCGGGCTGTCGAGCGTCGCTTTGTATCCATCGCCTTCGGCCGTAATGTGAAGCACCACACGCAGCTCGATCACCTGTACTTTTAGCGTGCCCTGCCAAACGCCAGTCAGCGATGGCTTGGCGTCCGATTTTGGTTCCGATGCGCTGCACAAGGCATTCAGCGCCAGGAAAAGCGGCATGCCGGCAACGCGGAGCCAATTGCACGGAAAAACGATTCGTCCCATCACGGAGCCTTTCCCGTAAAAAGGGGTCAGAACTATTTATCCACATCCGATTTGCGCGGTCGACCGCGGGGCCGGATGGTGAGATCCAGGTCCAGCTTCTTCGCCAGCGATTCCACCCACCGCTGGCCGCCGTAGGGCAGGCCCGTGGCCGAGGAGCGACGAATCGCGGCCAACGTGGGCTCCTCCAACGGTAGGTGCACCTTCTTGGCCCAAAGCCGCTGCCGCACCGCGGCGTAGGGCGACAACCGCTCGTAAAGGATCAGGCGGTCCAGCAACTCGTCCCCCTCGCCCCGACCATGCGCACGGTAGCTGCTCCAGGGGTAATCCTCTGCCCGCTTGACGATCTTCGCCCGCAGGGGGTTGGCCTCGATGTAGCGCAACACCGTGAGGAGATGCTCGTCGTTTTGGATGACCGGACTCTTGAAGCGCCCTTGCCAAACGTGGCCGCCTGAGCAGTAGTGTTTGTGGTACCGCTGCGTGTGCGACACCAGCAGGCTCTGCATGATGCGGCTGATGGGAGCCGCGATCGGCCGCAGCAGGAGATGAAAGTGGTTGTTCAAGAGGCAGTAGCCGTACAGTTCAAACGGCTTTCGCTTCTTCAAATCGCCGAGCGCTTGGAGGAAGGCCTCGAAGTCGGCCTCCTTGTGGAACACATCCTGGCGGTTGTTCCCCCGGTCGATGACATGGTAGATCAGCCCCTCTTCGATCGGTCGCAGTGGTCGCGGCATTCCGCGAATCTAACCGACTGCGCACGGCCTGTCAATAAAAGAGTTCTGACCCCTTTTTATCCGCGGAATACCTCAGGGCGTGCCACCCGAGAGCAGAATATGGCTTGCCTGGAAAACTTCTTCAGGTATGCAAAGGGACCAGTCAACGACAAGGCAAAAGATGGGAGGCCGAGGATGAGACCGAACGGAACGCCCGCGGGCGACGATGGACTGATTCTGGCGTTGGCGGCCGGCGCGACGGTGCGGGAGGCCGCCGAGAAAGCCGGCGTCGGCGAACGAACCGTATACCGCCGGCTGGCGGACGCCGATTTTCGGCAGGCCGTGAGCGAGGCCCGTGACCGGCTGTTCGACGCGGCTGTCGGCCGGCTGGCCGGGCTTGCCAGCAGGGCGGCCGAGACGTTGGAGCGGCTGATGGCAAGCGACAAACCGTCCGAGGCGCTGGGGGCCGCGAAAGCCGTCCTGGAACTGGGGCCGCGGCTGCGCGAGGCGGCTGACATCGAAGAGCGGATCAGCCGCTTGGAAGACGAGGACGACGAAGAGATCGACAGGATCGAAACGCCCGCGGGCGACGACAAGTTGGTTCTGGCGTTGGCCGCCGGCGCCACCTTGCCGGAGGCCGCCGAGCAAGCCGGCGTCGAGGAACGAACCGCCCACCGCCGGCTGGCGGACGCCGACTTTCGACGGGCCGTGAGCCGGGCCCGTGGCGGCCTATTCGCTATCGCTCTGGGCCGGCTGGCCGGTCTCGCCAGCAAGGCCACCGGCGTCTTGGAGCGGCTGATGGCAAGCGACCAACCGTCGGTGGCGCGGAGAGCCGCGAAGGCCGTCTTGGAACTGGGGCCGCGGCTGCGTGAGTCGACCGAACTCGACGAGCGTCTGACCCGCTTGGAAGAGGCGGCCGACGAAAGACCCCGCCGGAACCTTACGCCCGTCATCATCGACAACGGGTGGTACGGCGAGCCTTCGACTTGAAGTCGGCGAAGCTCGTAAGGCGGTAAGCCGGGCTCATTTCACCGGCCAACACCAGGCGCGAAACGTAAGCGAGGAGCACGACGCTACTTCCCTCACGCCTCGAGTTCGTGTCGGCGCAAGCTGCGCGCAAGCCTACGGGGCCGGTGAATCATCCGCGCATCTCCGCGGACGGTCCGGATAACGGCTGTCGTGGTGGCGATGAAGGCCATTCGGCCTGAGGGCCGCGCAGCCGTGGCGGCGAGACGCCCGACCAGGCAAGCCCGCGGCCTCGGCCACCCGACTTCTGGCGAACGCGGCCACGGGCCGCAGTCGTGCCCGACATGCCAACGCCGGATCAGTTCATCAGCTGCGATTCTCTGCCAATCTCTGCCAAAGCCTGCCATCCTCTGCCCCGGTTGCGGCGCCGATCTCGATGTGAGGCCATCCGGGCAACGGCGGCAAGAGGCCGCCGCTACGGACTTGGCCGGCGAATCTCTGTCATTGTCTGCCATTCTCTGCCACCCAGCCGTTTCGTGGACGGCCGTGAAGCGATTACCTATTGATTCGATTTTTAATTCGGCTATCAGAGTTATTCCTGTGTTCTTTTGGCCTGCTGCGTGGGACTGGCAGCAACCAAGGGCTGTCGGACGACAAGGTGCTACGAAGGGCTGCAGGGCCGACCACACGGTCTGAACCCACCACGGATTTCCCTTTTGACATGGGCTGCTCCCGGCGATATGCTCTCCGCCCTTACCGCTTGATTTTTGGAGGCGCCGACTTGCTCCCGCGACGCACCGTGCTCGTGGTCGATCCGCTCGATGAAACGCACGAGGTCTTACGTACCGCCCTGAGTGACCGGGGGGTCGACGTGCTGGGCACCCACGATTCGGCCCGCGGCCTGGCGCTGGCCAGGCAGCACCGTCCGCACTTGATCGTGCTCGACCTGGAGGCAGACTCCGCCTCGTCGACGCTTGCCGACCGGTTCGCCAGCGAAGCCGCCGACAGACGGCTCGTCATCCTGGGAAGCGCCAAGCGCGATACGGGCCACCCGGACGGCTGCCAGGTTCTCGCCAAGCCGTATCACTACGCTCCGCTCATCCGAAAAATCGAAGAGTTGCTGGCTGCCTGACAGGTTCGTCGCGGTCGGCCGCGCGTTCCGCAACCTGGAGCCGGGATCGCCGCATCTCCCTTCGCTCGAAATAGCTTGCGCCGACTGCGCAAGTTCTATTTACTCGGGTGTGCTGATTTTCCTGCTTCCTATCTCCCCCATCCTCACTTTGGGGCCGCGGGAGCGGTGGCGAGAAGACGGCGGATGATAGATAATCCGGAATGGTCGTCGGCGCGGCGTTCGCGCCGCTGGCAGCAACGGAGCCACTACGTGCCCTCGCTTTTCGTTTTTCGCGGCAACAACCAAGGCATGCGCTTCGAGCTCGAGGCCGACTTGTTGACGATTGGCCGCGACGCCGCCAACGCGGTGCAGCTCCAAGACACCGAAGTGTCGCGCCGGCATGCCGAGGTGCGAAGAACGGGCAGCGCCTTCAGCATCACCGACCTGGCCAGTTCCAACGGCACCTATGTGAATGGCCGGCAAATTACCGTCCACGAACTGGCCAACGGCGACGAGGTGCAACTCGGCGGCACGCTCATGCTCTATACGTGCCTGACCGACGAGTCGACCGGCGACCTGGCCGACAAGATCGACATCATCGCCCGCCAGCAGCCGGGCGATCAGTCGCGCATCGTCCGCTCGATCAGCGAGGAAGAGGGAAGCCGCATCCTCGACGGCTCGCCAGACAGCCTGTCGAGCCCCTGGTTGGCCCGCGCCCGCAGCAACCTGCAGGTGATGTATCGTACGGCGCTGGCGGTGAGCCACACGCTCGACATCGATCAGCTTCTCAACCGGATTATGCAGCTCATTTTCGAGTGGGTCGAGGCCGACCGCGGCTGCATCATGCTGGTCAACCCCGACGACGGGCAGCTCGAACCGGCGGTCCGCCGCAACCGCAAGGGAATCAAAGGCGACGAGCGGATCAAAATCAGCCAGACGATTCTCGACTACGTGATGGAGCACAACGAGGGCGTGCTGACCAGCGACGCCGGCGACGACGACCGCTGGAATCCGGCCGCCAGCATTCTGCAGATGGGGGTTTGCGAGGCGATCTGCGTGCCCATGCGCGGCCGCTACAACCTGGTGGGGTTGATCTACATCGACACGTCGGTCTCTCCGCAGCGCATCATCCAGCGGCAGGGCGCCACCAAATTCAGCGACGAGCACCTGAAGCTGATGATCGCCATCGCCCACCAGGCGGCGCTGGCGGTGGAAGACACGAGGTACTATTCCGCCATGGTCCAAGCCGAGCGGCTGGCGGCCGTGGGCCAGACGATCGCCACGCTCTCGCACCACATCAAAAACATCCTGCAAGGTATCCGCGGCGGAAGTTTTCTGATCAAGGAGGGCCTTTCGCAGCACGACGAGAAGATGGTCCGCAAGGGCTGGGAGTTCGTCGAGAAGAACCAGGATCGGATTTCGAACCTGGTGATGGACATGCTGACGTTCAGCAAAGAACGCGAGCCGGAGCTGGTGCCGGCCGACATGAACGAAGTGGCGGCCGACGTGGTCGAGTTGATGTCGGCGCGGGCCAAAGAGAAGAGCGTGGAGTTGACGTTCGTCCCCGCCGAAAAACTGCCGACGCTTGTCTTCGACCCGGAGGGATTGCACCGGGCCATCCTCAACGTGGTCACCAACGGCCTGGATGCCTGCGACCGGGCGGCGATCGAAGCGGCCGCCGGCGAAGAGACCCTGGTCAGCGATTCCGAGAGCGGCATCCTGATCCGGCAGGCCCGGCCCGGTCGCGTCGAGGTGCGCGTCGATTACGACCGCGAGCGCCGGTTGGCGCAGATTGCGATCAGGGACAACGGCCAGGGGATTCCCGCGGACGAAATCGACCAGGTCTTTTCGCTCTTTGTTTCCAAGAAAGGCAATCGCGGCACGGGGCTCGGCCTGCCGGTGAGCCAGAAGATTATCAAAGAGCACGGCGGCCGCATCATGGTGAACAGTCGCGTGGGCGAGGGAAGCGAATTCATCCTTGAGTTGCCGGCTGTTTTTCCCGAGCAGGCCAGCACGGGGACGTCGGTCGAAGGGAAGTCGGCCAGCGGGGTGTAGCGAGGGCACGCTGCAAAGCAACCAGCGCACCAACGTGTTCCTGCTAAATAGCCGTGCGCGATGAATGGACATTGGTCTTTGTCGCCGTTCGTTCTGTGAAAGGCGACAAAAGGGCGCGCCCGGTAACCGCGCACGGTTACTTAGGTCAGCAACTCCGAGAACTGGTCGGCCGTGGGCCAGCGCTTCACCTGATCGGCCGCACCGTGGAGCGGGCCGTCGATCAGCCCGGCAAGGCGCTGCTTGCCGTCGGGCGCCAGGGCCGTGTTGAACAGCACGGCCCAGTTCAACCCGTCCCAGCGACGCACCAGCAGTCCCTCGCTGCCGGCGATGAATCCGGCGTGCCAGTCGTTTGTCTTGCCCGTGTCGCGGATGGGGCGAATGTTCCAGCCGCAGCCGTAGTAAGCGTCCCTCGGTTTTCCGTCTGCCTTATAGCCTGCGGCACCGGTCGGCCTGGCGCGCATCTCGGCAATCGTGTCGGCTTGAAGCAAGCGAGAGCGGTCGGGCTCGTCGAAGGCCGACGCGAACCTCACCAGTTCCACGGTCGAGGCGATCCAGCCGCCGTGCGCTTCAAAACCCTCCAGGTTTTCGGCGCCATCCGGAAGCGGCACCTGCTCGTGCGGCGGATAGAGCGAGGGGGCCTTCCGCTTTTGCGAGTCAAAGTAGCTGACCTCGCCTTGGGCCCGGTTGGCCGGCAAGGTGCGTCCTAACCGAGCCGACTTGATCCCCAGCGGCCCCAGGATTTCGTTCTTGACGTAGTCCTCATACGTCGCGCCGGTGACGGCTTCGACGATGCGGCCGAGCACCAGGTAGCCCAGGTTTGAGTAGACCTCCTTTGAACCGGGGTCGAAGTCGAGCGGCCGGCTCATCATAAACCGCACGATGTCGGCGGGCCGGGCGGGCGGAGCAACCCCCAGCGCGCGAGCGATCTCAAGCGGCCGCCCGATCGGGTCGCCCGACTTGTCGCGGTCCCAGCCGCCCGTGTGCTGAAGGCACTGGCGAACCGTGATTTCCCGCCAGCGGGCGTCGGGCTTTGCCCCGGCCTCGAGGTGGGGCGAAAGGTTCATCCGGTCTAACACCTTGTCGTCGAGCCGCAGCTTGCCGCGCTCCACGAGTTGCAAGACGGCTACGGCGGTAATCGGCTTGGAGATGCTGGCGACGCGGAACAACGCCGTGGGCTTCACGGGCTCTTTCGCCCCGTCGGCGTAGCCAAAGCCGCGCGCGTAGACGAGCCGGCCGCGATGCGTCACGGCCAACGACGCGGCAGGCACCTTGTTGCGCTGGACGAACGACGTCATCAGGTCGTCAAACGGCTTCAGGGCGTCGTCGGCCTCGCCGCTGACGGGCAGGCCGGCGTCGGTTGCCTGGGCGGCCGGGCCGAATGCGGCACAGGTCGCCGTGCCGGCGGCCGCCATGAATAAGAACCGACGGCGAGAATGGTTTGAAAACGGCATCTCAGTTCAACCTTTCAACACTTTGGCCGATTCGTCGCAGAGCCGCTGAGCCTCGTCGCGCGTGGGCGCCTCGGCAATCGCCCGCACGATCGGCTCGGTATTACTCGGCCGCACGAGCAGCCATTTGCCGGGCCAGTCGAGCCGAAGGCCGTCGAGTCGATCGGCTTGGGCCTCGCGAAAGTGCCTCGCCAAACGGTCCAGTCCGGCGGCAACTCTCTCGGCAGGCAGGTCGATCTTCGTCTTGACGATCTCGTACCGGGGAAGCTCGTCGGCCAACCGGCTTAGGGGCGCCTCACGTGCCGCCATCGCGTCGAGCACCAGTGCCATGCCCACAAAGCTGTCGCGAACGTAGCCGACTTGAGGATGGATCACGCCGCCGTTCCCTTCGCCACCTAGCACGGCGTCGTGGGCCAGCATGCAGTCGACCACGTTCGCCTCGCCGACCGCCGAGCGAAAGAAGGAGACGCCGAACTTGCCGGCAACGTCCTCGGTCATCCGGCTGGTCGAGCAGTTGGTGACGACCGGGCCGGGGTGACGGGCCAGCCAGTGCGCGGCGCAAATGGCCAGCGTATATTCCTCGCCGATGTATCGGCCCCGTTCGTCGATCACCGCCAGGCGGTCGGCGTCGGGGTCCTGACAGAAGCCGACGTCGACGTGGGAATCGACGGCGCGGCTCGCGACTCCCGCCAGGTTTTCGGCCAGCGGTTCCGGCGTGTGCTCGAAGCGGCCGTCGGGCTCCCCGCCCAGCACGGTGGTTTCGCAACCAAGCGCCTCCAGCAGTCGGTGGCCCAGGACGCTGCCCGAACCGTGATTGCTGTCGAGCAGCACTTTGAATTTGCGCCGGCGGATTCGCCCGGCGTCGACGGTGGCCAGCACTAGCTCCAGATGGCGCTCCGATGTCTCGTTGCAGACGCGACGCTCGCCGATCCGTTCGTGGCCGACCCACCCCGATCGCTCGGCGCGGTAGGCCGTCAGAACCCGCTGTCCGAATTCGGCCGGAACGACGCGCCCCTCGCGGGAGAAGAGCTTGAGCCCGTTGTACTCTGGCGGATTGTGGCTGGCCGAGATCTGGATTCCGCCCGCGGCCGAGAACTGTCGCACCAGTACTCCGGTCGTTGGCGTGGCCGCGATGCCGGCGTCGATTACGTCGCGGCCCGCGGCCGCCAGCCCGCCTCGGATCACGTCGGCCAGCATTCCGCCCGTTGCACGGCCGTCCTGAGTAACCACGATAGGGCCCGCCGGCGCCGTCTCGGCGAAGGCGGTTGCGTAACGCAGGGCAACGAGCGGCGTGAGGCTAACGCCGACAACGCCCCGCAACCCGGAAACGCTGATAATAGGTTCGTGCATCGATCTCTCCCTCTCCCAGCGAGAGAGGGCCGGGGTGAGGGCGGCCAAGCATACCAATTGCTACCCGACTCGCCCAAAGTTTAACGGCACACGGCGTGTGTCTGCTACTGATCGTCGACATGATTGTGGGATCCAACGGCCTAAAAAACCACCCTCTTTTCGCCTTCCGGTCCACCGGGCACAATGAACCCGCCGGCCCATGCCCGTTTCAGTTCAGGCAACAGGTTCAGTGATAGCATGTCGACCACCCTCCCCTCCGATAAACACGAAGCCGAGCTGCAGCAAGTCGCCGCTGCCGTTTCGCAGCAGCGGCTTACGGCCACCGCCGCCGAGAACATCCGGGCCTGGCTGACCCAGCCGCGATACCGCGACTACGCTCCGGAAGTGATCGAGCACATTCGCGCCGGCAAATGGCAGCAGCTTGACGATGTTTTCTGGACCGTCATTCCGTTCGGCACGGGCGGGCGGCGCGGCAAAATGTACCCCATCGGGTCCAACGCCATCAACGATCGCACGATCGGCGAGAGCGCGCAAGGACTGGCGGACTACGTTAAGCAAGCGGTCGGCGGCAAGTCGCTCTCGTGCGCCATTGCCTACGACACCCGGCATCGGTCGCGTCATTTTGCCGAGCTATGCGCCGAAGTGCTCGTGGCTAACGGCTTCAAAGTCTGGTTCCTCGACGGCTACCGCAGCACGCCGGAGCTGTCGTTCGCGGTCCGCTTCAAGCACTGCTCGTGCGGGCTGATGGTGACCGCCAGCCACAACCCGCCCAGCGACAACGCGGTCAAAGCCTACTGGTCGACCGGCGGGCAGCTCCTTCCACCCCACGACAAGGGCGTGATTGAGCGCGTGATGTCGGTCGAAGAGATCGCTCGCGTGCCGTTTGCGCAGGGGCTGGCCGACGGCCGGATCGAATACTGCCAGCAAGAGGTCGACGCCGAGTACCTGCGGAACGTGCGGCTGCAAAGCCTGCCCGGACCGCGCCAGCTCAAAATTATCTACTCGCCCATGCACGGCGTGGGGGCCTCGAGCGTGATGCCCGTGCTCGAAGCGGCCGGCTTCAGCGAGGTCGAGCTTTTCGGACCTCATGCTGAGCCCGACGGCGACTTTCCGAACATTCCCGAACACGTGGCCAACCCCGAGAATCCCGCCACGTTCGACTCGCTGATCGCGCGTGCCAGGCAAATCGGGGCCGATCTGGTCCTCTCCACCGATCCCGACGCCGACCGACTGGGCTGCGCGGCGCCGCGCAAAATCGGCGGCGACGAGTGGGACGTCTTCACGGGCAACCAGATCGGGGCGCTTTTGGCCGAGCACGTGCTCGAAGGGCGCAAGTACGCCGGGAACATTTCGGCCAGGCACTACCTCGTCAAAACGTTGGTCACCACCGAGATGATCCGCCGCGTCGCCGATTCTTACGGCGTGACGACCTACGGCGACTTGCAAGTTGGGTTCAAGTGGATCGGCGGCCTGATGGACGAAGTCGGCCCCGACCTTTTCCTGCTGGGCTGCGAAGAATCGCACGGCTTTCTCGCCGGACAGTACGCACGCGACAAAGACGCGGCCGTGGCGGCCCTGATGCTGGCCGAGTTCGCGGCACGGGCCAAGGCGGCCGGTCACACGCTGCACGAAAAGCTCGACGCGCTCTACTGGCAGCACGGCTGCCATGCCGAACGCACGGTCTCGAAAACGATGCCGGGCAGCGAGGGAATGGCCCGGATGCGCAAGCTAATGGCCGGGTTCCGGCAGTCGCCGCCCAAGACGATCGCCGGCATGAAGGTGCGGCAGACGCGCGACTACCTGGAGCGGGTGGTGATCGGCAGCGGAGGCCGGCAGCCGCTGGAGGGCCCCAAAGGGGACACGCTCATCTTCGATCTGGCGGCCGAGGGAAACTACGCGGCCGTTCGCCCCTCGGGCACCGAACCTAAAGTCAAATTCTACCTCTTTGCTTACGAGCCGCCGGAGTTGCTGGGCGATCTGGAGGAGACGAAACGTGAGCTTCGCGGCCGCTTGGACTCTTTGCAGGCCGAACTGTTCGGGCTTGCTGACGCCGTGAAGTAGAGAAGTAGGGTGGGACGAGCGTAGCGAGTCCCACCGATCTAAACTCTCCGACGCCCTCAAATAAGTGCAGCGAATGTCTCTTGCGATCGGCTGCCATCAGCTCGTGAAAACCTACCCTGGGCGTCCCCCGGTCGAGGCCGTGCGCGGACTCGACCTGCTGATTGAGCGGGGGGAGTGTTTTGGCCTGCTTGGGCCGAACGGCGCCGGCAAAACGACGACCATCGAAATCATCGAAGGACTGTTGCCTCCCACCTCGGGCGACGTCGAAGTTCTTGGGATGCGGTGGGGGACCGACGAAAAACGGATCCGCGAGCGCATCGGTATCTCGCTGCAGGAGACCCGGCTGGCCGACAAGCTGACGGTGCGGGAAACCCTTAGCCTCTTTCGCAGCTTTTACGAGCGGGGAATCGAGCCGGAGGAGGCCATCGCGCACGTCGGACTGGAAGAGAAGCGAGACACCTGGGTCGTCAAGCTATCTGGCGGGCAGAAACAGCGGCTGGCCGTGGCCTGCGCCCTGGTGGGCGACCCGGAGCTGCTGTTTCTCGACGAACCGACCACGGGGCTCGACCCGCAGTCGCGCCGGCAGCTTTGGGAGATCATTCGCGGCTTCGGCCGCGAGGGCCGCACCGTGCTCATCACCACGCACTACATGGACGAAGCCGAGCGGCTCTGCGACCGCGTGGCGATCGTCGACCACGGCCGCGTGATCGCCCTGGGCACCCCCGCCCAGCTCATCGCCAGCCTGGGCGGCGAGCACGTCATCGAGTTTACGGTCGACCAGGAGCACCCCGACGGCTGGCTGGCCGACCTCCCCGGGGTAAGGTCCACGGGCTCGGACAACGGACGAATCTGCTTATCGGTGGCCGAGCCGCACGTGACGCTGCCGACGCTGCTGGCCGGCATCGAATCGCGGGGACTGCAACTGACCAGCCTGACGACGCGACACGCGAGTCTGGAAGACGTCTTCGTCCGACTGGCGGGCCGCCACCTGAGCGACGAGGAGGCGACATGAGCCAAAGCGGGAACTCAGCGTCGCCCGGCGGGGGATCGACACACGACCGCGCGCGGTCGCGTCCTCACCCGCTGGTGCAGATCGTGCTGGCCCGCGTGCGCGAATTCTATCGCACACCGGAGGCCGTCTTCTGGGTGTACGGTTTTCCGATCTTGATGACGGTCGGCTTGGGCATCGCCTTTCGCAACAAGCCGGTCGAGCAGGTTACGGTCGACGTTGAATTAGGGCCGGCGGCGGAAGAAACCGTCCGGGCGTTCAAATCCGATCCTCGCTTCGTGGCCTCGCTGCACGATGCCGACGAGTGCCGTTTGCGGCTGCGGACCGGGCGAACGGCGCTGGTCGTCGCCGCCGCGCCGGGCAGTACGCCGAAATACGAGTATTTCTTCGACCCGACCCGGCCAGAGAGCGTGTTGGCCCGCAGCGCGGTTGACGACGCTTTGCAGCGGGCGGCGGGCCGCCGCGACGTTGCCGCCGTCGCCGACCGGGCGGTCGACGAGCCAGGCGGGCGCTACATCGACTTCCTCGTACCAGGGCTGCTGGGCATGAGTCTGATGGGGGGCGGCTTATGGGGCGTGGGATTCGTGATCGTCGACATGCGGATCCGAAAGCTGCTCAAGCGATTCCTGGCCACGCCCATGCGGCGCACCGATTTTCTCGGCGGAATCATGATCAGCCGCATTCTGTTCATCATTCCCGAAGTGCTCATCATCCTGCTCTTCGCCCGCCTCGCGTTCGGCGTGGTGATCTACGGCAATTTACTGAGCCTGGTTTTCTTGATTCTGCTGGGCTCGATCGCCTTCGCCGGCGTCGGTCTCCTCGTGGCGAGCCGTGCGCAGACGCTGGAGACCGTCTCGGGGCTGATGAACCTGGTGATGCTGCCGATGTGGCTGCTGTCGGGGGTTTTCTTCTCTTCGGAGCGATTTCCGGGTGCCTTGCAGCCGCTGATCAAGGCCTTGCCGCTGACCTTGCTGATCGACGCTTTGCGCGGCGTGATGCTCGAAGCCGCCACGCTCACATCGCTGTGGACGCAGATCGCCGGGCTTGCCGCGTGGGGCCTGGCGACGTTCGTCCTGGCCCTGCGGTGGTTTCGCTGGATCACTTGATGCGCGGTCACTTGAGCAGCGGCCGCAGGCGCGTCATGGCGTCGTTCTTGACCCGCACGAAGGAACCGTTCGGCAGAAACTTGGGTGGCTCTTGCCGCACGGCGTTGCTCGGCGACAGCACGCCGATGGTCAGCTCCCCGTCGGTGAAATAGCGGTCGCCGCCCCCGTTGCGGCCGTCGAGCGTTGCTCCTACGCCGGTCACCTGAAAGTATTCCACCAACTGCCCGACGTGGCTGAGCGTGTCGATCACGTGGTCTCGCTCGCTGTCCACGTCGGCTTCGATGTGGTGGGTCACCTTCCCGGTCAAATGGCTTAGCCCCACGCTTCGGTCGAATGTCGCCGCTCCCAGCCAAAGGGGACGGTCCTGGATGCCCAACTCGTCGGATCGCCAAAACCGCACGTGGTGTCGGTGACTCGCGCTCTGACCTTCCTGCTGCTCGAACGCCAGATCCTGAGGCCGTCCCCACACATAAAGGTTGCTCACCGGGGCCGTCTCATAGGAACGCTTGAGCACGACGCTTTCGGCGATGTGCACGCTGGAGCGTACGGTCGTTGGGTCTGCTGGAAACCAGCCGGCCAGGTGCATGGCGGCAACGACCTCGGCCTCGCTGCCGACGAGCGCGATGTTAAGCGGGTCGCCGGGAATACGGTCGGCGGTGTAGGTCGTTTTGGGCGCGTCCGACATGGCCGGGTGGTGCTCGAAGTGCCGCCACAAAAACGGCAGGACGACGTAGGCGACCACCAGGTAGACGACCAGCAGCGCGATCGTCGCGTCGCCCGCTCGTGCCGACCAGCGTCGGATGCGGTGTTCTCTTGGCGACAGGGACGGGGCGGCTGGTTGGAAATCGGTCATGATATCGTGGTCGGTAAAGGGCGAACGACGTGCTGCTTTGGGGGCGCTGGTCGGGAATCGCTTCTCTAACAGGTGCGTCCATCGCACGTCTACCACGATTCGCGACGAGTTGCAAAGCTCTAGCCGTCATCTGGACGCCGTCCGGTGGCAGAAACGAGGGCTCCCGAGGCGCCATTCCGCCGTAACCTCGCATTGACCGCAGACACTTCGCGCGGTCTCATGAGCCGGCCCGACGGAAAACGCGATACGAGACCTGCGGAGCCGTTTCGGGCATTGAGCAAGCCCTGCGACGATCGCATGTGGACAGTCAACAAAGCGGCCCTGCTGGCGTTATCCTTGGCTTTCGGTTGCTCGTGCGCGCTTGCTCAAAAGAAGCCTTCTCACCCCAAATCGGCCCAGGAGCCGCTGAGCCAACTCGCCGAAAAGCATTTTGCTCACTGGGATCGGAACCACGACGACATCTTAGAACTGTCCGAGGTTGATCGGCTGATCGAGGACCACTCCGTGCACGGACGCCAGGCGGCGCTCGTCGTGTCGCTCCGCCATCACCTGACCAAAAAGGGAAATCCGCCCGCCCTGCCACGGAAGGAGTTGCTGAAGCTGGTCGAGGAGCACGACTTCACCAGGTCGGTGGAGCGAACGGCGAAGCACCTGGAAACGATCGACCGCGAGCTCTTCCTGCCGACCGACCCGAACCTGGACACTTTCAGCCAGGGCCGGCTGGACGACTGCTACCTGCTGGCCGTCATCGCCGCCCAGGTGCACCGTAGTCCCAAGGCGATCCGAGAGATGATTCACCCGGAGGTGACCGGGGGATTCAAGGTCGTGTTCGGCGACGGCCGCAGAATCGAGGTTCCCGCGCTGACCGACGGCGAGTTGCTGCTGGGCGCCAAGCTCGACCACCGACACGGCAGTTGGCTGGCCGTGCTGGAAAAGGCGTACGGCATCATCCGCAAGCGCGAGCGGGCTAAAAGGTTGGACGAGACAACCCGCGACGCGGATACCATACCCGTCGAAACACTCAACTTCGGCAAGTCTAGCGAAATCATATCGCTGATGACCGGCCGTCATGCCGAAAAGTTGCGGCTGGGCAAGTCGTCCCATGCCGAGCAAGTACACAGCCTACTGGCCGACATGATCAGGAAGAAGCGTCTGGTGTGCGCAGGCACGAGCCACGACGAGGCGCCCCCCGGCATTGTGAAAAACCACGCGTACGCCGTCCTGGATTACGACGTTCACGAGCGACACGTGACGATCTTCAATCCTTGGGGGAACCATTTTGCGCCGACGGGTCCACCCGGCATGGTGCATGGCTACGTCACCCGAAACGGCCTTTTCACCGTTCCTCTCGGCGAGTTCCAGCGGGTTTTTTCCGCGGTCGTATACGAGACCAACCGGCCTTTGACCAAGTGAACCGGCTCCATTACCGATACGCCGCGGCCTGGATGCCGTAGAGCTCGGCATACGTGCCGCCTTTGGCCATGAGCTGATCGTGCGTGCCCACCTCGGCCACGCGTGCGCCGTCCAGCACGACAATCAGGTCGGCCATGCGCACCGTGGAGAAGCGATGGGAAACCAGGATCGTGATTCGTCCCACGTCGCGCAGATTCGCAGAATCGGCGTGTGGGTCGTCTTGCCGGCTCCGCGTCGCGGCGGCGTAGCGCTCAAACAACGCGTGTTCGGTTTCGGCGTCGAGCGCGGCCGTAGGCTCATCGAGGACGAGCAGCAGCGGATCGTTGCGCATAAAACCGCGGGCCAGCGCAAGCTTTTGCCACTGGCCGAAGGAGACTTCGACTCCCCCAGGCCAACCTGCGCCGAGTTGGGTTTCCAAACCGGCGGACAACTGCCCGACAACGTCGCCCGCACCGGCGCGCCCGACCGCCGTAACCACCGCGGGCTCTTCGTCGAGGCGCGGCACGTCGCCCACGCCCACCGAGTGCCGGGCGCGAAACTCAAAGCGAAAGAAATCCTGGAACGCGCCGGCCAGCCGCGCTCGCCAACTGTCGGCAGAGATGCGGGCCAGATTCACGCCGTCGACCAGAATTTGGCCGGCGCTCGGCTCGTAAAGCCTGGCGAGCAGCTTGACGAGCGTCGTCTTTCCGGCACCGTTCTCGCCCACAATCGCGACGACCGCCCCCGCGGGCAGTTCGAGATTCACGTCGTCCAGCACCAGACGATCGGTGCCGGGGTAGGCAAAGGAAACGTGCTCGAAGCGAAGGCCCTGCGTGAGGCGGTCGGGCGCGGTCAGGTCGGCCGAAGCCACAAGAGCCGCCGCGTAGTCCTCGAGCCAAGCCAGGCGTCGCGAGCCGTCCAGCCAGATGCCGCGCAAGAATCCGATCTCGCCGACCGTGGCGCCGACGTAGGCCGAAAGGCGTGCGCCGGCGGCCAAGACGAGCAGTACGTCCCCCGCCGAGGCGTGCAGGCCCGACGACACGAAGACGACCGCCCCCACATACGCCAGGCCGAACACGGCCCAGGCCAAGGTGTGCCAGAGGGCCGTGCCCCAGCGTGCGGCCGACACCGGGGCGTATCCGCGCTGCCAGGCTCGGCGGCGCTCGCTGGTCAGATAGTCGCCGATTCCCAGCACGCGCACTTCTTTGGCGGGCGCCGCCGTGGTGGCAATCGTGAACAGATGACGCGCCAGTCGGGTGAACAGCGCGCCTTGTTCGTATGCAGCACGTTCCACCGCGGGTCGCCAGGTGGATGAGACGACCGTCGGCAGGGCGAACACCGCCAGCAGAATCAGCGCGGGGTGGATCGATGCCAGGAGCAACACGGTAACGCCCAGGCGAAGAAACCAGCCGCACGTCGAAAAGAGCGACATATACAGGTGGTCGAGCACGAACACCTGGTTGCGCAGCATGGCAAGCCGCTTCAAGTAGTCGGGGCGCTCCTGGTGGGCGATGGTGACGATCGACGCTTGCAGCCGGGCGACGTGCGACTCCAGGGCGATCGTTACCTTGTCGCGGAAGCGGCGCTGGACGCGAGTGCTGACGGTGCGCAAGAACCAGGTGGCGGCGGCCGAGACGCCGAGCCCCACCGCCGCCGCGATCACCAGTCCGCGGCGCTCTTCCAGCACGCCCTTGGCAAGCAGCCAGAACCACAGCGCCAAGAGCGCGTCGGGCAACGCGGCCAACAGGGCGAGCAAGAAAGAAGCCGAGAGCATGCCCGGCTCGAACCGGTAGCCGAGCTTGCACAGCCGCCACATCGACGACAGGGCCGGCGGCAGATCGTCGGTAATCGCGGCCCGCGACGGCTCAAGTGAGGACATCATACGTCTTCCCTTCTTCGTCCTCGGTGGCGCTGAAACGCTTCGCCTGCAGGTCGAACATCGTGCGGTAGCGCCCCTCCTTGGCCATCAACTCGTCGTGGGTGCCCAGCTCCACCACCTTGCCGTGCTCCAGCACGCAAATGCGGTCGGCTTGCCGCACCGTGGAAAACCGATGCGAGATCAAGATCGTCGTACACTGGCGGCTGGCCGTGAGCACGCGGTCAAAGATCTCTGCTTCGCCGCGGACATCGAGCTGCGCCGTGGGTTCGTCGAGCAGGACGACGCCGGCGCCGAGCCGGATGGCGCACAAGGCGCGGGCCAGGGCCACCCGCTGCCATTGCCCGCCCGAAAGGTCGGTGCCGCCTTCGTAGCCGCGGGCCAGCGTCGCGTCGAGGCTGGTCAGATCCCCCGCACCCGCCGACTCCAGCGCCGAGCGTATCACGGCGTCGGGGGCTCCGGTCGGGGCGACGTTTTCCCGCAGCGACAGCTCGAAACGGATGAAATCCTGAAAGACGGCGGTCACCCGTGCTCGCCAGGAGGCGAGGTCGAACTCGCGAAGATCGGTTCCGTCGACCTCAATCGCCCCCGCCTGGGGATCGTACAGCCGGCAGAGCAGCTTGGCGAGCGTGGTCTTTCCGGCGCCGTTTTGCCCCACGATCGCCAGCGACGAACCGGCTGGAATGCGCAAGTCGAACCCCTCCAGCACGGGCGATCCACCGGGATAGGCGAACGTCACGTCCCGAAAGCAGATTTCGTGGGACGGCATACCCGCCGCGTCGCGCCTGCCGCCTGGCAGGGCGCCGGCCGGCTTCATCGCCGGCTCCAAACGCAGCACGGCGGCGACCGGTGCGGACGCTCCGTCGAGGGCCCAGTTGAGTCCACCGAAGGCGATCATCGACGTCCCGATCGCGCACTGGGCGAAGACGATCATTCGACCGAGTTCGAGGCTGCCGTCGGCGGCGGAAAACGCCAGCGAGGCGAAGACGGCAACGTTGGCGCCGGTGACGAGCAGCGCGCACCATAGAACGGGGCGCTCGCGCAGTCGCGTGGCTTCGTACTGCAGCGCGTGCAGACGCGTGCGCCGCCCGATAAAGCGGTCGATCGTCCAGTCGGCCAGTCCGTACAGCCGCAGTTCCTTGCTCGCCGGGGGATCGACGGCCAGGCGGTAGGCGTAATCGGCGTCGCGCTGCGCGGCGCGCACTTCCTCCGTGTTGCGGTCCCGCCAGACCGAGCTCTCGCGCAGCAGCCAGTGCGTGGCCAGCCACGCGCCCGCGAGCACGATCGGCGCCCACCACGCGTACCCCGCGAGGACCACCGCGCAGGTCAGCCCGCCCACCATGTCCACCAGGCCGCTGGCGATAAAATCCATCGAGATAAACAGCGGCGGGCCCGTCATCCCCAGGTCGAAGTCGCGCGCCACGGTGAGGTCGCTCGTGAGCTTCGGGTCTTCCAGGTGCGCCATACCTGGCGGACGCACGCAGGCCTCGGTGAGCCGGTCGTAGAGCCAGGCGGCGGTGCGGTCGCCCAGATTGGCGCCGACCGCCTGGTGAATCGGCGCGAGAACCTGAAGCAGCACAAACACCGCGCCGACGAGCGCGAGCCCGGCGATCAAACTCTGCCCGCCCTCGACTTCCGCGATGAGCAGTCCCATGGCGATGGCAAAGACGGCGGGCAGCACTCCCCGCAGCACGACGATCACCCACCACACGATCGCCAGCCCGCGGTCCGCCTCGGGCAGAACCGAAAAAAACTTCCACCCCTGAGATGCACGCATGCGGTTGAACACGATTCAATTCTCAGTGCGGCTTGGTATTTTGACCGGCCGGTTGACGGCGCCCGGCGGCGTTTGGCCACGCAACACGGCCAGAATGTTTTCGGCGGCTTCCAGTTCGATCTGCTCGCGGACCGAATCGATGGCGCTGCCTAAGTGCGGCGTGAGGACCGTACGATCGGCATCACGGACCAGCGCGGGCTCGATTCGGGTCGGCCGAGTCCCGCGCGATCGGTCTTCCATCTCGTAGACGTCCGCCGCGAAGCCGGCCAGGCGGGCTGATTGCAGCGCCCGGGCGACGGCCTGCTCGTCGACGACGGAACCCCGCCCGACGTTGACCAGGAAACTGCCGGCTTTCATGCGCGCAATCGCGCCGTCGTCGAAAGCGTGCAGGTTGTCTTGCGTAAGCGGCGCCGCGACGATCAGGTGGTCGCTTTCGGCGAGCAAGACGTCGAACGTCACGTGCCGCGCCCCAAGGCTCGATTCCCTTTCTGCCGCCAAGGCCCGCGGATCGTGGTAGATCGTTCGCACGCCAAAACAGTTCATCCGCTGGGCGATGGCTTGGCCAACCGCCCCCATTCCATAGATGCCCAGGCATCGGCCCGCCAACGGCGCGCCGTAGAGGATGGGCCGCCAGCCGGCGAACGGTTCGCTCCGCATCAGTCGGTCGCCCGCCGCGATGTTGCGAGACAGGCTCAACAGAAGACCGATGGCGAGCTCGGCGGTGGGGACGGTCAAAAGATCGGCGACGCACGTCACCCACACGCCGCGTTCGGTGCAGGCGGCGACGTCGATGTTATCAAATCCCTTGAGTGCGCCGGCGACGATCTGCAACCCGGGACAGGCCTCCAAAAAATCCCGGTCGACGTGGTCGGTCATGAAGACCATGATCGCCCTGACGTCGCCGGCACGGCGGCGAACTTCCTCCCGCGAGAGGATTTGGCCGCTCTCGTTGACGTCGATTTCGCACTCGGCCCGCAGCCGCTCGATGACGGAGTGATGAACGCGTGAGAAGCCTTCATTCTTGCCGAGAGGAGGAAACGGGCCGGAGCGTCCGAACCATTTCTAAAACGTTGTCGCTTATCTGCCAAGCTGCCGGTTCGGCTCGTAGCGCCGACCCGGCCGAGTCCCACCATCGTAGCAGGCACGCTCCGTCGTGCCGTCGCTGCGCGCCGATCGATCAACCATTTGCCCAAAGTTTAACGGCACACGGAGTGTGCCTACTACTATCCGGCCTGGTTTTAAAACCGCCAGCTCCATTGGGAGTAATAGAAATCGGCGTTGCCGCTGACGCCGGGCGGGTTGGTGGCTTTCACAAATGTGCCGGCGAAAAAGTAGGAGTAGCCGAAGAGGACGTCGGCCCGCGGGTTGATGACAACCTGAAACAGCAGGTCCAGCTCCTGGCCGACGTAGGTGCCGGCCGCGCCGGTGGGCGAACTGCGAATCGGCGTGCCGAAGGCGTTGTAGAGGGCGTCGCGCGATTGGGCCAGGTGGAAGATGTGGTACCACAGGGTAAGGCTCGTCTTCTCCGAAGGCGACATAACGAATTGCAGGTTCAGGTCGCGAATGTTCTCACGCCCGACAAGGTCCATCCAGCCCAGGTAACGATGGGCCCAGGGGAACAACTGATTGAACGTGCCGTGCACGCCGTTGGAGGGATTGGCGTCGCCCGAGGCCCAGTCGTAGTAGAGCCAGAGTCTAGGCTTCGTTCGCCTTTCCGCATATTCATAACCGATCCCGGTCACGGTCATGCCGGCCGATTGCAGACCCGAACCGTAGCGGCCGAACTGATAGGCCCCCTCGAACTCCCAGAGCAGGTTCTCGCGTCGGCCCTGCCAACGTGTGCCCATCGTCTGAAAACTGGCGTTAACCGGATAGGCGGCAGAGATCGGCGCGTCGTAGACATTCAGCGCCAGGTAGTAGAAATCGAACGTCTGTTTGACGCCCAGCGGCCGTCGGGGCACCTGCGCCTCCTCCTTGACCTCGGTCGGCTCAGGGGCCGGCTTGTAGGTGCTAAACAGGCCATAGAAGTCCTGAGTCATGTCGAGGTGGTCGGGCTGCCGCGGCGGCTCGGTGAGGATGCCAAACGCGACGGGGCGGGTCCAGAAGCCGTCGATATCCCAGTTCTTTCCCCGCCAAAAGAGTTTGGCGCCGTCGAAGGTGCGCAGCACGTTATTCCATTCGGCCGGCGAAACGAGTCGCTCGTTGCCGTAGGCCAACTCCTGCCGGCCCACCCGCCCCCAAAGCTCGCCCCGCTCGGCGTCCACCAGACGCAGGTCGGCAAACAGGTTGAGAGCCTCGATGCCGTTCTCTTCGCTGGCCAACGGCGTGTGGCGCTGAAACGACGTGGCCGAGTCGAGCGCCTCGCCGTAGAGCCGCACGCCGTCGTCCAGCTTCAGGTTGCCGTAGAAGCGTGTCCGTTGGAGCAAAAAATCGTCGCTCACGCCCGTCAGATTACGGCCGCGCAGGTTGAACTCGTGCTGGTCGCGCAGCCGGTATTCGCCGCCAAGATCAAGCATGCTGCGTCTTCCCACGGGCCACTGCTTGAAGATGTCACCCAAGTAGAACTCGCTGTTTGCGGGATCGTTGAGGTACGAGAAGTTGTTGTCGAAGTACAGGCGCTTATAGGCTTCCATCGCCGGCCGGGCTTGCTGAGGCGTCTGCCGCAGCGGGTTCTCGGCTTCTTCTTGTACCTGTTCCGGCTCGTTGGCAACCGCCGGGGGGCCGTCCGCAGGCGCCGGCTGTTGGGCGGACACCAGGGGGGAGGCAAGCGAGACGCTCACCACCGCGGCGATGAAGATTGCCGGGAAGAGGTGATTTGGTCGGCTTGCGGCGCAGGCCGCGCGTCTGCGAAGCGTGAGACAGACCGCCCCGGGCTCGCGTTGCGGCCGACCGGATCTTGCGGGGAGCGTCATCCCCATAACCGCCGCTATCTTTAGGGGTCGCCCTAGGGACCGTCTCCGCGGGCCGCGCCAACATGGGAGTCAGGCAGCCTCTTGGAACTATCGGTATCTGCCTACAACGGGCTGGAGTTTTTACGGGCTGGTTTCGCGCAAAGGCGTCGCAGAGATTTATCTGCCTACCCGAGAGCCGGCATGGTGGGGCGGGCGTCTCGCCGGTCGCGGCTTCGGTGGCGACGCGCTGGTTGTCCAGACGATTGACCGACATTCCCCCCATTGGTAAGGTGAGTTGATTCGCGAGTCAAAGGGGTTCGCGGCCCCCGAATCAACGCAGGAGGTTGCCCGTGCGATCTGACCATCGAACGTTGCAAGCGATCCTCGTCGTCACCCTCATCGCTTGTCCGGTTACGCTGTCGGCACAGTCGGGCTTCGACGACGATCGGGTGATGCTCCAGGGTTTTTACTGGGAATCCTACCGGCACGGCAATCCGAAGTTCCCTCAGTTCGGGACGCGCAAATGGTACGACATCGTCCGCGATAACGTGGGCGTGGTCCGCGACGCCAGGTTTGACTTGATCTGGCTTCCGCCGCCCTGCTGGGCCGGTGAGGAGAGTGCGGGCTACAACCCCAAGCAGTACTGGAAACTGGACAACAGCTACGGAGATTCTGACAAGCAGCGTGGCGTGCTCGAGGCGCTGCTTACCAACGGCGTCGAGCCCGTCGCCGACATCGTGATCAATCATCGTGATGGCGAGACGAAATGGGCCGACTTCAAGAACCCCGACTGGGGAACGAAGACGATCTGCCGGAATGACGAGGCCTTCTCAAATCATGACTCCGAGGTCTACAACACGCCTGTGTCGGAGCGCGGCGCGGACGAGGAGCACCTGGATTACGACCCGTCGCGATCCACAGCCTACGGCTACGGCGACTTCCGGGACTTGGACCACACCAACCCGCAAGTTCGTCGCGACATCATCAAATACCTGCTGCAACTCAAGTCAGCGGGCTACCGCGGCTGGCGGTACGACATGGCGCACGGCTATCACGCCCGCTGGGTCGCTCTCTACAACAAGCGCACCGGCCCGACGTTTTCCGTCGGCGAGTACGACTGGGGCGATCAGCCCGGCCAGCGGGGATGGGTGTACTACACGGCAACAACTCCAGGCGATCTCCGCACGTCGAGCGACGTGTTCGATTTCACGACGCAGTTCACCTTGAAAGACAACAAGGGCAGCTACGGTGCGTGGTACGGCTTCGGAAACGGCCTCGGCGTCATGGGAGACACGACCGACGGGCTGCCCTGGAAGCAGCGCGCCTCCACGTTCCTCGAGAACCACGACACCGGCTACCGCACGAACGACGACGGGACGCCGCAGAAAGATCATCAATTCGACTCGTTCGAGAACAACTGGCAGGTCGAGCAGGCCTACGCCTATGTTCTCACGCACCCCGGCGTGCCGTGCGTCTACTGGAAGCACTACTTTGACTGGGGCAGCGACCTGAAGGAAAAAATCAAGGCTTTGATCAACGCGCGTAAGGCTGCCGGCGTCACGTCGGGCAGCCAGCTCTATTTGCAGGACAACGCCCGGCAAAAGGTGGTCTACGCGGCCAGGGTGGTCGGCAAGCGCGGCGACCTGTACGTCCGGATCGGCGGAAGCGGCAACGACTGGCAGCCGTCGTTCTCCGGTTATCAGAACTACCGCGACTACGCCCACGGGAACGGGTGGGCCGTGTGGGTCGCCTTGCCGGGCAATCCGGCAGTGCAGCAGGCGCCGCTCAAGGCCGCGCTCCCCGTTCCAACCTTCAAGGCGGGACCCGACATCGACGTTCCCGACGACTGGCTGAATTGACCGGCCTCGTGCTATGGGCAACTCGCCTGCCCGCCGCTTCTCGGATAAGCTCTTAAAGAGTGGGCAGACCGCCTACCCGCCGTCGTCGAAACGGGAGAACAAAACGTGCTCCACGGCCGCTGCGCTTCGCTCTTCAGCCTCACGCTTCTGCTGGCCCCCATCTGGCAGGCAACGGGCGCCGAAAGGCTCGACTCATCGCGGGCGACCGCCTCGGCCAACGGCGCCGTCCTGTGGTACGACCTGGGCGAATTGGGCATCGAGGGGAAAGGGTGGTCGGAGACGAAGGCCGTCTACGATCGGCTGCCGGCCAAGGCCGAAAAAATGGTCCGTGAACCGGTCTGGAATCTCAGTCGGCAAGCGGCCGGCCTGTGCGCTCGTTTCGTGACCGACGCACCAACGCTTTTAGTTCGCTGGTCGCTCTCGTCAGCCAACCTGGCGATGCCGCACATGCCGGCGACCGGCGTCAGCGGCGTCGATCTCTACGTCAAGACGGAACAAGGCTGGCGATGGCTCGCGTGCGGTTTTCCCGCGGCACAAAGCAACGAAGCGGTGCTGGTTCAAGGTCTACCGCAGACGGAGCGTGAATACATGCTCTACTTGCCGCTCTACAACGGCGTCACAAAGGTGGAAGTCGGCATTCCGAAAGAACACGCTCTCGCCAAGGCCCCGCCACGGCCCGCTCCGCGCGACAAGCCGATCGTCTTCTACGGCACCTCGATCACGCAGGGCGGCTGCGCCTCTCGGCCCGGCATGGTCCACACCGCCATTCTCGGCCGCCGGCTCGATCGGCCCGTGATCAACCTGGGCTTTTCGGGCAACGGCAAGATGGAGCCGGAACTGGCGACGCTCTTGGCCGAGCTCGACCCCGCGGTTTACGTGCTCGATTGCCTGCCGAACATGTCGGCGCAGGAGGTTAGCGAGCGCGTCGAGCCCTTCGTCCGCACGCTTCGGGCGGCGCGTCCTGCTACGCCGATCGTGCTGGTGGAAGACCGCAACTATACCGACGGTTTTCTGGTCACCTCCAAGCGACAGCGTAACGAAGCCAGCCAGGCGGCGCTACGCGCGGCGTTCGATCGACTGGCCGCTGACGGCGTAGAAGGGTTGCACTATCTGCCAGGAAAGGATTTGCTGGGCGACGACGGCGAGGCCACCGTCGACAGCTCGCACCCGACCGATCTAGGTTTCGTGCGGCAGGCTGCCGCGTTTCAAGGCGTGCTTGAGCAGGCGCTGGAATTGACCACCGAGAAAGGGAGCGTTCCATGATCTTGACCGTGGCGAACGGACCCGAACCCGAAGCCTTAGCGAGAGGTAGAACGGACCATTGCCTCGCTCACGCTTCGAGTTGGTGCAGGTGCACAACACGGTTTTAAGACACTACTTGGCAAGTCTTCGAGGTTGACGCTTCGTTCCGACTCGCGATAGCTTAATCTGCACCCCGTCACCCGCCTCGAGGAGCGCCCAAATGGTTGGCCACGATCGCCCGCTTTCACGCCGGCGACTGCTGCACGTGGGCGGAATCGGCGCGCTGGGGCTCACTCTGCCTGAATTGCTGCACGCGGGTTCGCTCAAACCGGGAAGCGGAAACGCCGGGGCCGAGCGATCGTGCATCTTCATCGTCCAATACGGCGGCGCTAGTCACATCGACAGCCTCGATCCGAAGCCGAGCGCGCCGGAAGACGTTCGCGGTGCCTACCGACCAATCTCCAGTCGCGTATCTGGAATGCAGCTCGGTGAACTGCTGCCCAAGCTCTCGACGCTCGCCGATCGCTTCGCGCTCATTCGTTCTATGACGCACGGCAACGGCGGCCACGACGGCGGCATGCACGTGGCGATGACGGGGCACTCGATGCCCGAATTCGACACCCCCTATTTTGGCTCCGTGGCGAGCCGGATTCGCCCTTCGACCCGCAACATCCCCTCCTACGTCTGGCTGCAAAACCTCGCGGGCGACGTTCAGCCACGCTACCTTGCTGGCGGCTTTCTGGGCCCCGCCTATAGTCCGCTGCGGGTGGCGACCGACCTGGATAATCCCAGCTCGCCCGATTTTCGTTTTACAGGATTCGATCCGCCGTCCGGAATGACGCCGGAATCGATCCTCGCTCGCCAGCGGTTGTTGGGGCGTCTCGCGCCTCCGTCGTCGAAGGAAGACGGTCCGGAGGCGTTCACGCGGTTCCGTGAAAAAGCCTTCGAGCTTGTGGTCGGCGCCGAAGCCCGCCAGGCGTTCGACCTGAGCAAGGAAAACGACCCGCTTCGCGATCGCTATGGCCGGCATCCTTTGGGCCAAAACCTTTTAATGGCCCGGCGGTTGGTGGAAGCCGGCGTGCGACTGGTGAGCGTCACCGCCTGGTGCGGAGTCGCGGCCGGAGAGAAGTTCACGAACGTCCAGACCTGGGACATGCACGGTCCCGTGGCGGCGCACATCGGAAGCATCTTCGGCTCCGGTTCGTACGGACTCGGTTTCGCTCTGCCTCGCGTCGACCAGGCCGTTTCGGCCCTGTTGGACGACCTGCACGATCGCGGCCTGCTGGAGAGCACGCTGGTGGTCATGGTGGGCGAGTTCGGCCGCTCGCCGAAGGTGAGCAACCAGGGCCGCGATCACTGGCCCGCTTGCTACTCCGCGCTGCTCGCCGGGGCAGGCACGCCCGGCGGAAGCGTGTACGGATCGTCCGACAAACATGGTGCGTTTGTCCGCGACAACCCCGTTTCGCCCGAGAGATTTGGAGCCACTCTTTTTCGGGCCCTGGGCATCGAGCCGGGCACGCGGCTGGGGCTCGACGGCTTCACTCGACCGGCGAGCACCGGTCAGCCGATTCAAGAACTGCTGGGTTAGGTCGGGAATGTTCATCAAGCACCCGCTACCGGCCGCCGCTATCTGGAGAACGTCGTGCTGAAGATCGGCAGTTTCAACGCCAGGCTGTGCCAGGGGATGAGCCGGCGAGCATTTCTGCAACTCGGCGCGGGGCTGCCGCTGACGAGCGCCGTGGCCAGGCACGTTGCTGCCGACGAAACGGCTTACGGCAGCGTGCGGGCGAAAAGCGTGATCCTCGTCTGGCTCTGGGGGGCGCCGAGCCATTTAGACACGTTTGATCCGAAACCCAAGGCGCCGAGTACGCATCATGGGCCGTTCTCCACCATCGCCACGCGGACGCCCGGCGTGCACTTTACGGAGCTCTTGCCGCGGTTGGCAGCACGCAGCGACCGGTTCACCCTCGTTCGCTCGAATCGGACGACGGCGCCGGGCCATCCCGACGCCGGCACGGTCGCTCTCACCGGGGCTCCCGAAGCACCAGGTCCGGTCTGGCCCAACTTCGGCTCCATCGTCGCCCGCCACCGAGGGCACGGGGCGCTGCCGCCCTTCGTCTCAATCGGCCGTGGCATCCCGCGTGATGTGGTGCGGCCGATCGTCGGTTACGGTGGCGGACAGTGGGGTAAAGCCTACGATCCGTTCCTGTTGTCATGCTCCGAGTTGGGGCAGGTCGACATTCCCGAATTGGAACTCATCGAGGGCCTGTCGCCCGATCGGCTGGCGAACCGCGGCTTATTGCTGGCGACACTGGACGAAACCAGGAAGCGGCTGGACGACTCGCGCGTGCTCGATTGGAACCAGCGATACCAGGCGGCCTACGCCTTGCTGGCTTCTCCCGAGGCACGCCGCGCGCTCGACGTGTCGCAAGAAAGCGAGCAAACTCGCTCGGCCTACGGCCAGACGTCGTTCGGGCAGAGCTGTCTTTTGGCGCGGCGACTGGTCGAAGCCCACGTGCCGTACATCCAGGTCAACTGGAGCCAGTACGTCGAGGCTATGACACCCAACTGCGATTTCGGCTGGGATACGCACATCTACAATTTCGAACTGCTGGCCGACCGGCACGGGCCGATTTTCGATCGGGCGTTTTCGACGCTGCTCGACGATCTTTCGCAGCGTGGCCTGCTTGAGTCGACGCTGGTGGTGGCGATGGGCGAGTTCGGCCGTACTCCCAAGATCAACGGCCAGGCCGCGCGAGACCACTGGCCCAACTGCTATTTTTCGCTTTGGGCAGGAGGCGGCGTGCAACCTGGCCGAACGATCGGCGAGAGTGATCGGTTAGGTGAGGAACCCGTGACGGCGCCGATCAGTCCGGCGATGGTCGGAACGACGATTTGCGAGTTGGCCGGCCTGAGCTCGCAAACGCGCGCCGAAATGCGGGCCCTACCGGGCGGACAGGTAATTCATGAGTTGCTGTAGCGTCGCCCGCTTTATCTGTTCGGCCCTGGCCGGGCTGACATTCGCCGGCGCCCTAGTCGCCGCCGAGCCGACGCGCCTCACTTTCGACGGTCGCCTCAAGATGGACCCCGTCTTCGTCAACCAGGGCCAAGACATCGTGTTCACGGTGCTGGAAACGCCGACGCAGACCGTCTTGAACCGCCTCCACCTCGAAGATGGCAGGGAGGAACGGTTGCACCCGAAAGCCACGACGGCCGAGTTCGAGGCGGCGTTCTCCACGGACGACCGATATTGTGCCTACGTGCAAAGCCGAGGAAACCTGACTCTGCGGCTGGTGATTCACGACACGCGGGAGGGCAAGGAAAGTGCCCTTGAGCCGGGGGGCGGCTTTTCCGGCATGCGTCACCCGTCGATCTCGCTCGCCTCGCGGCGCGTTGCCTTCAGCATTCCGGGCGCTGGCGGCCAGCAGATCGTTTCGGTCGATCTGCAGGCGGAAGACCGCAAACCGCTGACTGAGGGTGACGGCCTGAATTTCTGGCCGTCATTTTCACCCGACGGCCGATCCATCGCGTTCGGCTCCAGCCGGGAGGGCGACTTCGACATCTATGTCATGAACGCGGACGGGAGCGAACTGCGGAGGCTCGCCGCAAGCCCCGGCCGCGACATGCGCCCCAGTTGGTCGCCCGACGGCCGACGCCTCGCCTTCACCAGCGTTCGAGACGGCAACCCGGAGATTTATGTCGTCAATGCTGACGGCACGGGCCTCGTGCGCGTCACCAACCACCCGGAGCAAGACGACTACTCCGCCTGGCGACCCGACGGCCGGCAGTTGGTCATCGTCAGCGAGCGATCCGGGAAGTTTGATCTCTACCTGACGGACGTCCCTTCAAGCTAGACGGGATATGACCTTTCCGACCTCGGCACGGTCGACGATGCCACTGGCGTAGGAACTGGTCCGATTGGCTCAGGTGACGATCCACCGCATCGCGACGACCGGGATGCGAGCAGCTCGACCTTAATCGGCCAGCGCTTCGAGCGCTTCCCAGCGGTCGTAGGCTGCGACCAATTCTTGCTCCAGGGCGGAGAGCTTGGCGTTGTCTTGGGCGATCTCAGTGCCAGGGCGCCGATAGAACGCCGGATTCGCCATCGCGTCGTGCAAATCGCGCCGCTGCGCTTCCAAGATCTCGATTCGCCGCGGCAGCGCCGCGAGCTCTTGCTTTTCCTTGTGTGTCAACTTCGGCGGACGCTCGTGTTGCGGCCGGGCCGCCTTGCTCGCGACCGGCGCCGGCAAGCGTATCGGCGGGGATCCCGGCCGCTGCAGCAGATAGTCGTCATAGCCGCCGGCATATTCGTGAATGGCCCCGCCCGCCTCGATCGCCAACGTGCTCGTCACCACATCGTTCAAGAACGCTCGATCATGGCTCACCAACAGCACGGTCCCTTGATATTCGGCCAGCAGGCTCTCCAAGAGTTCCAGGGTTTCGATATCGAGGTCGTTTGTCGGCTCGTCGAACACCAACACGTTCGACGGTTTTGTGAACAGCCGCGCGAGCAACAGCCGGCTGCGTTCGCCGCCCGACAGAAACTTGACCAAGGTCCGCGACCGCTCGGGCATAAAGAGAAAGTCTTGCAGGTAGCTGAGAACATGCCGCGACTGCCCGTTGAAGCTGATCGTCTCGTAATCGGTGACGTTCTCTTGGACCGTCCGCTCTTCGTCCAGCGTGGCCTTCAGTTGGTCGAAGTAAGCGACTTCGAGCCGCGTGCCATGGCGCACGGTACCCCGGCGCGGCGGCAACTGGCCTAACAACAGCCGCAACAGTGTTGTCTTGCCCGAGCCGTTGGGTCCGATGATGCCCACCTTGTCGCCGCGCATGATCGACGTCGTCAGTTCCTGAACGACCAGACGCTCGCCGTAAGCAAAGCTCACGCCCTTGGCCTCGATCACCAACCTCCCCGACGCTTCGGCTTGCTGGGCCTCGATTCTCGCCACGCCCTGCACGTCTCGCCGCCGTCGCCGCTCTTCGCGCATCGCCTTCAGTGCCCGCACGCGGCCCTCGTTGCGGGTGCGGCGTGCCTCAATCCCTTTTCGAATCCAAACCTCTTCCTGCGCCAGTCGCTTGTCGAACAGCTCGTTCTGTCGGGCTTCGGCGGCGAGGGCCGCCTCCTTTCGCTCAAGAAACGTCGGGTAATCGCAACGCCAATCGAAGAGCCGCCCGCGATCGAGCTCGACGATGCGCGTGGCCAGCCGCTCGAGCAAGGCCCGGTCGTGCGTCACAAAGATCAACGTGCCGCCGAAACGAAGCAAAAAGTCTTCCAGCCAGCAAATGGCATCGATGTCGAGATGGTTCGTCGGCTCGTCGAGCAGCAAGATATCGGGCTCGCCGACGATGGCTTTGGCCAGTAAGACTCGGCGCTTCATGCCCGCAGAGAGCGATGCGAACATCGCCTCGGGCGGCAACTCCATGCGTGAGAGGACGGCCTCAACGCGGTGTTCGGCGCCCTGCACCTCGTGTCCGGCCGCGCGCAGGCCGATGGCCACTTCATCGAAGACGGAGCCGCCCGTGCCCTGCGGCACTTCTTGCGGCAGCCGCGCCACGCGGAGCCCTTGCTGTCGAACGATCTCGCCGCCGTCGGGCGAAAGCTCCCCGTCGATCAGCTTGAGCAGCGTGCTCTTGCCCTCGCCGTTGCGGCCCAACAGGCAGATGCGTTCGCCGCGATCGACTGTCCAGTCGACACGATCGATGAGCGGCGGTCCGCCGAAACCGAGACTGACTTCACGCAGGATCAGGATGGCCATCAACTTGATCTGAACGGCGCACAGACCACTTCCCCGCTCTCCGTCGAGAGCGATTTCGGCCGTCACGCCTCGCCGATAGACCAAATCCTCCCAAGTCGCGTTGGCAGGTCGCGAAACGAGAGACCCGCTCGCGTCGCACCTGCCGTCGTAACCAAGCGACTCAAAGACGAGGCGCGTCGCCGTCAACTCGCCAGTACTTCAACGTAAGCGCCGGCAAACGACCGAGCAAGCCCACACGAGCCGCCCGAAATTGCATTAGTTCGGCACGCCAACGCTGTGAACCGCGCTCGGACGATGTGACCGGCGCGAGTAATCGAGAATCAAGGGCGCGTGGCAATTCGGCTTACCGTGCGCCGGGGATTGCTGTGTCGTGCAGTTGGGTTTACCCGATTCCGCCTGACTTCAGGAATGCCTTGAGAGCCTCCTTCGCGCCATTCTTCACCATCTCCTGGAGAACTTCCTTGAATACGTCCTCCATCTTGAGCTTCGCGAGATCAGCCTTCTTGGCGTGCAGCCGGCCAAAGACGGTGCTGACGGCGGTCGTGAAGATGGCCTTGCCCGCCCCCTTACCCAGGAACTCGGCCAAGGCTCGTTCGGCCGTCGAACCCGCCCAGTTCACGCGGTACAGCCCGGTGGTCCAGGAGTCGAGCATGAGTTGGGGCTTGACATAGCTAAGGAAATGCTTGGAGAGGGCATCGCCAAACTTAGATCCAACCATAGCCAGGAACACTTTTTCGGCGAGTTTCAGGTAGTTGATGTCCTCCACCTTCTGCAACTTGAGGCCGACCGCCTTGGCACCTTCGCTCCATAATGTGCCGGCTCCTTGAACCAGCGCCTTGCCGCCGAACTTCATGAGCCCCCCGCGGGCCGCGCCGGTGACCATGCCGCCAGCCCCGGCCGTTGCGGCCGTCGTGAGTATGAGGACTTGCATCTCCAGGATCCAGCGGGCGGCCTCGGCCCCTTGCTCCATCTTGCTGCGATAGTCGTACCAGGCCTTGTGGACCTTGTTGAAGTCGCTCACCGAGCATTCCAGCAGGAATCTCGCCGTGTCCAACCGCGACCGTTTCTGATAGGCTTCCCACTGCGCCTGGCTGTAGTGACCGGGGGCTGGTCGGGTTTCTTCGTAACTGCACGCTTCCTGGTAGCGTTGCATGGCCTGGATAAGGTCATCCAGCGGTTTCTCCCACATTTCGTCCGTAGGCGGCGTCGCGCCGCTGACGAAGGAACTGATCCCCGAGACGATCCAATGCTGTTGATTGAACAGCCCGAGATACTGCTCACATTGGCTCCGTTCGATGACGACCCAGTTATGGATCATCTGAACCGCATCCATGAACGGCATCTGCGTGAATTGGTGCGAACCGAACTTCAGATTGACCCGAAGCTCGACAGCCGTTCCCCACTTATTTGAGGTAGACAGTCCTGGCATGATTCACCTCCAAGAATGCTCTTCCCGTTCAGCGACTCCGCGAATTGGTGACCTGCCGCCACAATGACTACGAGCATCATTTAACAAGTCGCGTGCCGCGCCGGCTCGAGGCGGCGGCAATTCTGTTCAGTGGCGAAAAACAGCAGATATTTCCCACCTGGGTCCGGCGGGAACGGACCGACGGCAACGTGCTAGCGAGGGGGCACTGTGCGGCTCGGCGCGCGAATGTGCTTGCTTCGGACACCGAGGGCCGTGAGGCTGGGGTAAACTGATCTTGCTCAGGAAATTTCTTCCGTTAGAAGTCTCGTTCGGTGCTGCACAAGGAAGCAGGTCTGGCCAGAAAGCCACGGATGCCGGACGTCGACCACAATCCGCAATCAGTCATGGCAGCAACGAACGAACGGCGGGTGGCGGGCCACACCGACGTGCAAGCGGCCACGGCCGACGATATCAGCAGCAGGAAGATGTTGGGTTCATTTCATCTTCGATGGTGCGCTGACTTGCTTACCCGTTCCTCGGCTCACAAAGCGGCTGCCGCGTTCAAAGAACCGCCACTCCAACTCCGTGGCCCGCGAGATGCCGATCCTTGGTCCGGCGACGATGGAGGGGACGTGCGTGGCGGGCAGGAGTTTCAGCTCGCGACCCAGGGCTCTCCCGGTCCAGGTGGAGTCGATGGCCAGCGCTTGGCAGAGCCGGCCGGGGCCGTTCAGCAGCCGCTTCAAGTCGCTGGTGCCGCGCCGTCGGGCCATCTGGTCGATTCCCGCCAGCGGCTCGGCCGCGCGGATCAACACGGCCCCCACGCCGTCGCGTTCGGTGGTAAAGTTCAGGCAGTAATGCACGCCGTAGATCTTGTACACATAGATGTGGGCGAACGTCTCGCGCATGATCGTGGCCTTGTGCCGACGCGTCACCGAGTGCGAGGCCGCGTCGGTGGTGTAGGCCTCGGTCTCCACGATGCGGCAGCGGCAATCGCCGACGATCATCGTCGTGCCGATCAATTCTTGTGCCACGGCGAGCGTGTCTCGGGCGAAGAAGTCGACTCCAAGAATGGCCCTGGGTCTCGTACGGCCGCCCTTCGTTCCGCGACGGTCAGGGCGCCCGCTGCCTTGTTTGCTAACAACCATCGTGTCAATTTGGCATTAAACGTCTATGGTTTCCGGAGCCCGAGAAGCGGGCAGGGGCTAGCGATCTGCTTCGGCGTATCGCGGCGTCGTTTCGTCCTCTTCTTCGATGATGAGAGGGATGTTGATGATCTCCAGCGTCGCGGGCGCCGCCTTGTCTTCGCCTTCGCCGATCGCGTTCAAACCGAATCCCACCAAAGAAGCAGGCGACCGCCAGCAGGAGGACGAGCAACGCGCGGAGGGTGAATTGTGGGCGGGACATGGGCTAGCGACAGTTCATGAGGATCACAAACGCATCAGGATCACCAACGCGATGCCCGCCGCGAATCCCGCCAGCACCGCGCTCGCCCGCTTGAAGGAGTGCCGAACTGGCAAGGGGCTGGTCATGGCGAAGGCGGCACCCGTTAGGCCAGCCCAGAACACGCCGAAAAGGGCGATAACCATCAACTTCTGGTTGGGGTCCAAACGGGTTCGCCACATTTGGCCCGCAGCGGCCGCCGACAGAGACAGCCACCCGGTCGCCAGAAGCAACCGTCCCACGCTGAACTGAAACCGGCGGCTCATGGGTTAGGATATCGCAAAAGGAAGCACTGCCGCCAATCTACTCAAATTGGCTTCGGAAGGCGATTCTGCCATAATCAAGCCATGCTCAACGAACGTCTCAAAGACTACGTCGTCAGCCGGCTGCTGACGAAGGTGCAGGTGCCCGCCCAGTACCTGGGCGGCGAGCTGAACATGGTGCGGAAGGACCACCGCGAGGTGCGGGGCAAGCTCTGCCTTGCCTTTCCCGACGCCTACACCATCGGCATGAGCCATCACGGGCTGCAGGTGCTCTATTCGCTGATGAACGGGCGCGACGACTGGGTCTGCGAGCGGGTCTTCACCCCCTGGCTCGACATGGAGGAGCAGCTACGCAAACACGAGGTGCCGCTCTACGGCCTGGAGACCTTCACGCCGCTGGCGTCCTTTGACGTGGTCGGCTTTACGCTGCAATACGAGATTTCGTTCGTCAACGTCCTGACGATGCTCGACCTGGCGGGCATTCCGCTGCGCGCCGCCGAGCGGACGATGCGCGACCCCCTCGTTATCGCTGGCGGTCCCTGCGCCCAGAACCCCGAGCCGCTCGCGCCGTTCGTCGATCTGTTTGTCACGGGCGACGGGGAGCCGAGCCTGCCCGCCATTTGCGACCTGTGGCTGGAACTCAAACAGGCCCAGGCCGATCGCGAGGACGCCCTGGCCGAGGTCGCCAGACGTTTACCCTACGCTTATGTCCCTCGTTTCTACGAGCCGGAATACGGCGGCGACGGACGCATGGTGGCCCTGCATCGCACGCGAGACGATGTTCCGGCCACGATCGAGCCGTCGGTCAGCGACGACCTCGACGGCATTCCGCTGCCGACCCGGCCCATCGTGCCGTTTGTCGAATGCGTTCACGATCGGATCGCCATCGAAATCATGCGCGGCTGCCCCTGGCAGTGCCGGTTTTGCCAGAGCACGGTCATCAAGCGTCCGCTGCGAATTCGCTCCGTCGAAACGATCGTCCAGGCGGCCCTCGAAACCTACCGCAACACGGGCCAGTCGGAGATTTCGCTCCTGTCGCTGTCAACGAGCGACTACCCGCACTTTGAAGAGCTTGTGAAGCGGATGCAGGAGACGTTCCAGCCGCTGGGCGTCAAAGTATGTCTGCCGAGTCTGCGCGTGAACGAGCAGTTGAAAAGCGTGGCGACCCTCATGTCGATGTTCGGCGACCTGTCGGGCCTGACCCTGGCACCGGAAGTGGCCCGTGACGACATGCGCGACCAGATTCGCAAGAAGATCAAGAACGAAGACCTCTACGCCGGCTGTCGCGAGGCGTTCCACCACGGCTGGCGGCAGGTCAAACTCTACTTTCTCTGCGGGCTGCCCGGCGAGCGAGCCGTCGACCTCGACGGCATCATCGACATGGCGGAAACCATTTCACGTATCGGCAAGGAGGAGACGGGGCAGTTTGTGAAGGTCACGGCCAGCGTCTCGAATTTTGTGCCTAAGGCCCACACGCCTTATCAGTGGAACGGCATGCAGACACGCGAGTATTTCCACTGGGCGCACGGCTATCTGAAGGCCAGGCGGCGTCTGCGCTCTGTGTGGACCAAGTGCCACGATGTCGAGACGAGCCTTCTGGAAGGCGCGCTGAGCCGCGGCGACCGCCGCATGGCGGACGCTTTAGAGTTGGCCTGGCGGCGCGGCGCCAGGCTGGATAGTTGGCGCGAGCATTTCAACTCGCAGCGCTGGTGGCAGGCGCTGGCCGACACGGGCATCGATCTGGAGGCGTCGCTGCACCGGCCGTTCGCTCTCGATTCCCGCCTTCCCTGGGACCACCTTAACGTGAAGAAAGGCCGGGCCTACCTGGAGAAAGAGCAGAACCGCGCCGTGGTGCAATTGGCCGCGATGGCATCGGCCTAACCGTGGAGCAGAGAGGTGACAGCTCCAACGGTCGACTGTGGCCGACCGTCCCAGCCCAAGGAAGAAATCGCCGACTCAAAACCTCACGAGCCAACGCCGCCTTAACACTCGAACCCGAGAACCTCGAACCCTGAAGCCCGCAAGAACTATCCGCCTCCTGGCCGTCGACATCGACGGCACGCTCGTCAACAGCCGCGATGAACTGACCGAGGTGACGCGGCAAGCTCTGCGCCGGGCATGCTCCTCGGGCCTGAAGATTGTGCTGGCCACCGGCCGCCGCTACAGCCGTGCCCTGCCCCTGGTCGAGCCGCTTGGCCTGGACGTGCCCCTGATTACGGCCAGCGGCGCCCTCATAAAGCATCCTCTCGACCATCGCACGCTGTTCAAAGCGGCCTTCGATCGCCGCTTGCTTTGCGATCTGTTGGCCGTCATCGAGCGGCGCGGCTTTGAGGCGGTGCTCTACGCCGACTCGTACCACGAAGGATTCGATTTCTATTGCGAGCGTCTGGACGTCGAGCGGCCGGAACTGGCCGACTACCTGACGCTCAATCCGGGCTGCCATCGGCTGTGGCCGGCGCTCTTGAAGAATCCGCCCGAGGGCGTGTTCGCCGGCTTCTCCACCGGCACGCGCGACGAAATGATCGAGTTGCACGAAGAGCTTCAGCGCGAGTTGCCGGACCGCCTTTACACGCACGTTCTTCGCAGCCCCCGATACATCGGCTACATGTGCGAGATCGCCCCCGTCGGCGTCACCAAATGGTCCGGCATCCAACACGTGGCGGCCGAGTGGGGCATTTCGGCGCACGAAATGTGCGCCGTGGGCGACGACGTCAACGACATACCGATGATCGAAGGGGCCGGCATCGGCATCGCCATGGGCAACGCTCAGCCGGACGTGAAGGCCGCGGCCGATTTTGTCGCGCCCACGCATGACCACGACGGCCTGGCGGCCGTGGTCGACTTTCTGCTCGACGGAGAGGCGCTTCCGCGACCAGCACAGGCTTGCTGAGTCGGATGGCGGGCGGGGGCGGGCGTCTCGCGGTAGCAGGACTTGGCGTTGCAGCATGCCGCCGGACGGAGGTATGTTCACATCTACTCCAAGACCATAGAAGGATGAACTGAGATGCCCAAACTGACCGTAGCGGGAGTGGGGGAGTTTGAAGTACCGTCGGGGACGCGCCTGGTGCTGGCGCTCAGCGACGCGGCCCATATCGACCAACTCCATGCTTGCGGAGGCAACGCGCGGTGCACCACTTGCCGCGTCCGCTTCATCTCCGGCGAGCCCGACAAAATGACCGCCGCGGAAAAACAGGTGCTGGCGGCACGCGGGCTGAGCGGCGTGCGTCTGAGCTGCCAGATCGTTTGCGATCACGATATGACGGTCGAGGCCATCAGCCGGTTGGAAGGAAGCGGCCGCAAGGACGTTGGTACTCGGCCGGAGGCGAACATTCAGCCTGAGCCGGTGGAATGGGTCGACAAATGACGGTGGATCATTTACCGAGCAAAGATGAAGGGTGGGACGAGCAACGCGAGTCGCACCCTACACGCTGAACTTGATGTTCAAAATGTCGCCGTCGCGGACGACATAGTCCTTCGGCTCCTGCCGAACCAGGTGCGCGGCCTTCACCTCGCGTTCGCTACCCAGCCGCACCAGATCCTCGACTTGCATCGTCTCGGCTCGAATGAATCCCCTCGCCAGATCGCTGTGGATGTTGTCGGCCGCCTCCAGTGCGGTTCCGCCCTGCCTGAGCATCCACGTTCGCACTTCCTTCTCCCCGGCCGTGAAATAGAGCATCTGTCCTGAAGCGTCGAGGATCGCCCTCAACACCTCATCGCGGCGCGAGCCGCTCAGACCCAGTTCACGTTCGAACTCGGCCCGGTCGTCGGCCTCCATGCGTTCGAGTTCTCGTTCAAGCCCGATGCGGGCGGCCATCATCCGGGGCTCGGCGCCGGCCGCGGGCCGGTCGAAACGGTCGGCGTCCGCCTCGTCGTCGGCCACGTTCACGAGGACCAGCATGGGCTTCTCCCACATCAAGCGAAAGCTGCGCGTGGCGCGCAGGTCTTCTTCGCTCATTTGTTCGGCGGTTAGCGGCGTGCCGGCCTCCAGCGCGGCCAGCACGCGCTCCAGCGCGGCCAACTCGGCCAGTTCCTGATCGCGGTTGGGCCGCGGTTTTTTTACGCTGTCACGTAGCCGCCCGACCCGGCCTGAAACGATTTCCATGTCGGCCAGCAGCAGGTCTTCGCGAAAACTGGCCAGGTCGGTGAGCGGGTCACGCCCGCCAAAGGCGGCTACGACAAGCACCAGGCAGCCGGCCTCGCGGATGAGGCCCAGCCGGGCGGCGTTCCCCTCGTGAGTGCGGCTGAGCCCCGGCGTATCGACCAGCTCGAGCGAGGCGAGCGTCACCTTCTTGGGATGGTAGATTTCGCAAAGCGACTGCACCCTCGGTTCGGGAACCGCCGCCATCGCGCTTTGTCCCGAATGGGCCGAGGCCAGATCGGCGGCCACACCCGTGAGCCACTCGAAAAGAGTTGTCTTCCCCGAACCCTGATACCCAACCAATCCAATCTTCATCGTTCTAGCAACCTTGCCGTGCCGTTGGTCAAACCTGCGCTGGCCGCCTGGCGCGCCGCCAGTGCCGCGGCCAACTCGCCGAGCGCCTCCTCAATCGACCGCATTTCCTCAGCGGACAATTCTCGCTGGCCGAAGCGGACACGATAATAAGCTTCGGCGATGCGGCGAGGCAACAGGCCGACGCGCTGGGTCAAGGGAGACTCGGCAAGGTGCCCGCCTGTGGCCAGGGCGAATTCACGCTGGGTCTGGCTGGGCGTTCGGGGCATGCCATACCGGCCCAGCAGGGCTTCAAACCGGTCGTAAAAGTCGACGTGCCGGGCCGAGGGCCGCCCTCCGGAAGATCGCGGCGCAAAGCTGCGCCGCAGCCGACGCACCGTCCAGAACGTCAGTTTCCAGGAAGCGATCAACATCAGCAAACCGACCAGGGACGCCAGCGCCCCCTGCCAACTGAACAGGCCGTGCGAAAGCCCCATGCGGCGACCGACCGTGTCCGCCAGCCACTGGCGAATCCTCTCTCGGCCTTCTTCTTCGGTGAGACTGCGGAGGACGTCCTCCAAACGCTGCACGAGAGGCTGGTAGATCGCCTCTTGCTGTCGTTGCGAGTCCATGCCCAACACGTAGTTCGTCCACACGAGCTGCGTAAGATCCAGCAACCGCTTCAGGGCGCCGATGCCGAAGCTGTCGGCGAACTGGTCTTCCTCGCTCCGGTGCGGCGTGGGATCCAGGGTGAGCCAGGCGCCATGCTTTCGCGCCTGCTCGTTATGGGCCATGTTGGCGGGCAAAAACTCGGGGGGAATGTAGGCCTCGACCCAGGCATGAGCGTGCAATTCGCGCACCTGATAGTATTGGCCCGATGGATTGTACTCCCCCCCCTTGAAACCGATCGCCAGGCGGGCCGGAACCTTCAGACTGCGCAGCATGAGGGTCAACGCGCTGGCGAAATACTCGCAGTGCCCCGATTTGTGTTCCGTGACAAAGTCTTCCACGGGATCCACACCGGCGGTGCGGCGCACCGGCCTGAGCGAGTATTGAAACTCTGGCGACTCGCGCAGGTAGTTCTCCAACGTTCTGGCGATCTGCTCGGGTCCCTGGAGCCTGTCGCCGAGGTCGTGGGCGAGCTCTTGCAGTCCGGGAACGGCGTCGGCGCCGTGCCTGGTCGGCATTTCCGAAGCCGCGTCAGGGGGCTCACCGGTAGCCGGGGCCCAGGACTGGGGAATATGGTCGCGAAACGCCGTCGTGACGAGGGAGTACTCGAACCTCTCGTCGGCGCGCTGCCGTTCCGGCCGAAGCAGTTGTCCGCTGGCTTTCGCATACAGCAGACCGGATCCCTCGTCGGCGTAGGCGGGCAAGGCCGTGAACAGCACCTTATCCTCCCGCGCCTGGATGGTGACCTTTTCCCGCACCGGCTGCTGGTTGCCGGTAAAGCGCTGTTCTGAGACCAGCGGAAAGTCCGACACCTGTTTCGGGCCGGCGTTGGGCAGCGGATTCCAATGGCCGCCGCCGTATCTGTAGAGCACACTGCCGCGAAACAAGACGGCGTCTCCGCCGATCCGGTACGGTTGGCCCGTGGCCTCGTCGCGGAAGCTCACCCGCATGACTTCCTCGGGGTTTTCGTAGACCTCGCCGAGTTGGCCGAGCGTGACGCTTTCGGAGAAGCCCACGCTCGTGTAGGGAACGACGCCGGTCGGCCGCCACGGCCCTTTCTTGCCCGGACGCGGCAGACCGACAAACCACAGCACGGCGAACAGCAGCGTGGCGGCGCCCAGCCAGACCATCTGACGGAGAAATCCCCATCCCAGGCCGCGGTCGGCCGTGCCCGCGGGTTGGCGCCCCTGCAGAAAGCTGCGCCGCGAGGCCAGGGGCCAGCGGCGCGTGACCTTGCCCATCGGCGCGCGCCCGGCGTGAGCGAATTCCTGCTCCGCCTGCTCACGGTGCACGACGAACAGCGCCAGGCTCACGAGGCCGACGAACATGTACGCGGGCAGCAACACGCCGAAGGACACGCTCATGTTCAGCGCCGCCGCCACCGCTACCTGCAGCAAGCTGAGCAAGAGCAGGAACCAGTAATTGCGGACGCTCTTCTTCCGGTACAAGAGCACGAATTGCAGATAGATCAACAAGTTGGCCAGCGAGAGAAGATGCCCCTCGGCCGCATAGGCGTTCCAGTCGCGCACCGTAACCGCGCCGGCGATGATGCCGGCAATGTTGGCCACAAACGTGTTGAGCTGCAGCCAACCCTTTACGTCCGTCAAATAGACGGAGCTGACGGCCACGATGATGGCCAGCACAGGCAAGACGACGTTGCGCTCGCCCATTCCCAACAGCAGCGTGCCCAGCGACGTGAGCGCCGCCAGGCAGACCTGGAGCAAACGCTCCGCGCGATGCGTCGTCGCTTGGGACGTCGCGAATTGGGCCGGCACGGCGATCTGAGAAGGGGCGTTCACGAGACCTGGAACAGTTCGCTGAAGGAATTACTGCTGGTGTCGACGGTCTTCAACCGAGAAAGCCATCTCTTGTGACGCGAATCATTGCGAATCAAATCGAAGCGCGGATCGCCCGCGAGATCGATCGGCCGGCTGCTCACCAGAATAACGAGCGTGCTGCGCCGGATCTGGTCGAGCAGTTCCCAGAGCGTCTGCGGCAGTTGCTCTTCGGCGGCGGCCTGGCTCGTCGCCAGCCGGTTCATCACCTCTTCAAGCAAGGCCGTCGAGGCCGGCCCTTCGATGGACCAAGGGCGTTCGCCGGTTGTTGCGACCGACAATCGGCGTCCGCCGGCGCGGCATAGATCGGTTGCGATCGTGGCCGCCAGGCTGACGGCGATCTCCACGGCGTCCAACTCGTTGGGGCCCACTTCGGCGGGCTGCCAGAGATCGACGAGCACGGCCAGGCCGCGGTCTCGCTGCCGCTCGAACTGTCGCACGACCGGCGACTGGCGGCGTGCACTGGTCCGCCAGTGCAGCCAACGGCGGCTGTCGCCGCTGCGCCAATCGCGCAGGCCGTAAAAGTCACCCTCCAGCAGCCCTTGACGCGGAGACGTGCGGCCGGCGCCTGTTTCGAGCCCCTCCTGCCAGCGTCGCCAGACGGGCGTCAGCTTTCCCAATCTTGGATGGACTAGCAGCGTATCGCCGACGTCGAACACCGCTCGATAGCGGAGAAAGCCGAAAGGAAAGCGGGAGGAGATCTGCAGCGGCTCGAAGCGGTAGCAGCCGCGCTCCATCAGTCGCCCGCGGTACGTCGTGACGCTGGTTCCTCCCGCCGGGATGTGCGAAAACATCGTGCGGGCGCGAATGACCCGGCTCCCTTTCGAGGCTCCTTCGCGTCGCAGGATGTCGGTCACGACCAGCGCCCACGCGGCGAGCCGACGGCGCTGGTTCTTGCCCAGAAGCTCGACCACGATCAATTCACCCGCGAAAATCGATTTCGGCACGCGCCGCTCGACTTCGATTTTTCGCAGCATGGTGCGCACCACGATCCAGTGCACGAAAAAAGTGCCTGCCAGCAAGCCAAACAGAATCATCAGCAGGTTGATCTGCCGGGTCATCGCACCGGCCAGGATGAAGCCGGCGATGATCACGAAGCAGCATCCTTCGAAGGTGAACGACAGGCTGTATCGCGCGTTTGCCACGGCAGAAAAAGTCTCGGCCCTTAGGCCGTGCTCCCGAACCGATGCCCGACCCAAGATCTCAAAACTATCCTGGCACGGGCACTTCGTCCATCAACCGTTGGATGAGCGTTTCCACCGCGCCGCGTTGACTGCCATGCACGTAGCCCTTGGTGATGACGCGATGGGCAAGCACGGGCACGGCCAGCCGTTTAACGTCGTCGGGAACGACGAATTCCCGCCCTTCCACGAGCGCCAGCGACTGGCTGGCTCGATAGAGACAGATCGCCCCACGCGTGCTCACCCCCACGGTCAGCTCCTCGCAACGGCGAGTCAGCTCGACCAGGTCGAGAATGTACTCGTGAATCGACTCCTCGACGGTGACCTGCCGTACGGCTTGCTGCAGGGCCAGAACCTGGTTGCAATCGAGCACGGGAGCAAGCTCATCCACCGGCTCGCCGGTGCGGTGGAGCGAGAGGACCTGTAGCTCGTCGTCGCGATCAGGATAACCGACGCCGATCCTGAGCAGAAAACGATCGAGCTGGCTCTCCGGCAAAGGATACGTCCCCTCGTACTCAAAAGGGTTTTGAGTAGCGATGACCATGAAGGGGCGAGGCAATTGGTGCGTCGTGCCGTCGATCGACACCTGGCCGTCGCTCATCGCTTCCAGCAGGGCACTCTGCGTCCGGGGAGTGGTGCGGTTGATTTCGTCGGCCAGCACGACGTTGGCGAAGACGGGTCCGGGGCTGAAAAAGAACTCGGTGGTCTTGGCGTTGAAGATGCTGCTCCCGACGATGTCGCTGGGAAGCAGGTCGGGCGTGAATTGGATGCGGCAGAACTTAGCCGCGATGCTCCTGGCCAGCGCCTTGCCCACGAGCGTCTTGCCGACCCCAGGCACGTCTTCCAGCAGTACGTGTTCACCGGCCAGCAACGCCACGACGCACAACCGAACCACGTCGGCCTTGCCCAGCACGACCTTCGATATGTTATTCTCCAGCTCGCCTACAAGGCTCTGGAGTTCTATCGCCATGAAGGTTCTCCGTCTTTATTGCCGCGCAGTGCCAATGCGACTGAGAGTCTGGCTGGCGGTCAGAAAAGTTTGCCTCATTCACGGCCGGTCTGGAACCGGGCGACCGCCCTTGCGAATGCATCCTATAGGGTAACGAGTGGCGATCAGATCGGCTACCGCTAGCCCGGATTATTCACCGGCCCCGTAGGCTGAAACTAACCCGAAGCGTGAGCGAGGGAAGTTGCGTCGCGCTCCTCGCTTACGCTCTTACGCTTCGGGTTGGTGGGGGCCGGTGAATCCGGGCTAGGCAACTGTTTCTCTGTTTTCAGGCGGTCGGCACCATCAAGACACGGGCGGCGAGGCCGTCAGGCGATGTCCCGGAGCACCTCTCTCGCCGCATCGATGGTGCGGTGGATGTCGTCGTCGCTGTGGGCCGCCGAGACAAAAAGAGCCTCAAACTGGCTGCAAGGCATGTAAATGCCCCGGTCAATCAGGCCCCAAAAGTAACGAGCGAAGCGGTTTGTGTCGCAACGGCTGGCCTCGCTCCAGTTCGTGACCGTTCCGCCGCCCAAGGAATCGCCGTAAAAAAAGAGCGTGAGCATGCTGCCGACGCGGGCCGTGCTGTGGGGCACGCCGGACTGGCGAGCCCCATCGGCCAACCCGTCCTCCAGCCTGGCGGCCACGGCTTCCAACCGCGGGTAAGGCGGGTTGTCTCGCAGCTCTTTCAAGGTGGCAACTCCGGCCGCGGTCGCCAGGGGATTTCCCGAGAGCGTACCGGCTTGAAAGACCTTGCCGGCGGGCAAAACGTGGTCCATGATCTCGGCCCGCCCGCCGTAGGCACCCACCGGCAAACCCCCGCCGACGATTTTGCCCAGCGTCGTGAGGTCGGGAGTGACGCCAAACAGCGACTGGGCTCCCCCGTAAGCAACGCGGAAACCGGTCATCACCTCGTCGAAGATCAACAGGGCGCCGGCGCGACGCGTTTCCTCCCGCAGGGCTTGCAGAAACTGGGGCGTGGGGACAACACATCCCATGTTTCCCACGACCGGTTCCAGGATCACGCCCGCGATCCGCGGACCATGGTTCGCAAAGGCACGCTGGAGCGCTTCGCAGTCGTTGTACTCGAGCACGAGCGTATCCTGGGTGGTGCCGCTGGTTACGCCGGGCGAATTCGGAACCCCTAGCGTCGCGGCTGAACTGCCGGCGGCGACGAGCAGACTATCGACGTGGCCATGGTAGTTGCCGGCGAACTTGACGATTACGTCTCGCCTGGTGTATCCGCGCGCCAGACGAATGGCGCTCATCGTCGCCTCGGTGCCGGAACTGACGAGCCGCACCTTATCGATGGACGGCACCGCTTCCACGATCAACTCGGCCAACTCGCTTTCGGCCTCCGTCGGCGCGCCGAAACTCGTGCCCCGACGGATAGCCTCTTCGAGGGCCGCCGTAACGCGGGGATGGGCGTGACCCAGGATCATCGGCCCCCAGGAGCCGATGTAATCCAGGTAATGGTTACCGTCGAGATCGACGAGGTACGCCCCTTCGCCCCGCGCGATAAAAAGCGGCTCGCCCCCGACGCCACCAAAGGCCCGCGCCGGGCTGTTCACACCGCCGGGAATGAGTTGCTTCGCCCGCGCGAAGGCCGAGTGGCTTTTTTGCCGTGAATCCAACGTACACCCTTCTGGGCTCACTCTTTCAGCCACGAAAAGGTATCTAGCTGCCCGAGTATTTCATCTGGTTTGGAAGTGGGAGTCAAACCGGACACGCGGCATCCCTGTCTCCCATATAGAACGGGCCATGCCGCCGCGAAGGTCACGAGCCACAGCATCTACGAGCCGTCCGGATCAAATGCGGCGCCAGCGCCGTTCCTTGCTGCACGGGCCGACGCTTTGGGAGCCTTGGCGGTCTTAATTTCGGTGCGAACCGGTTTATTCTGCGCGTCGACGTACACCACACGATGTTCGACGTTTCCTGCCTCTTCGCGCGTCATCTGCTCCAGCGACATGATGATCACCTCGTCCCCCGGCTGAAAGAGCCGAGCCGGACAACCGTTGAGGCAAATCACGCCCGATCCGTACTCGCCGGGTATGGCGTATGTTTCCCAATGGGCGGCATTAGCCATGCTGTTCACGTGCAAAAACTGATAGGGGACGATATCGGCCGCCTCCATCAGCCGCAGGTCAATCGTGATGCTCCCCTCATAATCGAGCCTAGCGTCGGTCACGTGGACGCGGTGCAATTTGCCCGTGCAAACGGTAATGGACATAACGTGCGTTCTCAACGGTTTCTGTTTGCCCCTCTCTCTTCCGGCGATCGCCCACCAGAGTGCCCGATTTACCCAGACGACGCAAGGTCAGTGGGGAATCGGTTCGGGAGCGACACGTCGCCACGGCGTCCGTGCCGGCGTCGGCGGACGCGGCGCTTGTCAAGTTAATTTTAAAGTTGCAATAATAAATCCCCTCTTCTGGCGCTCGATTCGAGCACCACACGAGGAATTTACGGGATCTTAACGGCGACCTAGTATCTATATTGTCGCGGCAGGGCAAGCTCTTGCCAAGACGCAGGCCGCCCCGGACTTGCCACGGGGCGGCCCGTTTTTTTGCGCCTCCCGACGGGCGTCGGCGTCGTTAGGGAAGGCGGCTTACCGACTCGTCCTTGGGCTCTCAGCGACTTGCGCCTAGTTCTGGCGCGTCACGGACGGGCGGGCTTGTGCGGTGACGGTAGACGGAAGGTCGAGGATCGACTCGCTCTGGCCGGTCGCGGTAGCCAACTCCTGAGGCACGCTGCCGCTTACCACCGGGCCAGCACCCAGCAGGTTCCAGTGTCGATAGTCTGCCCTCGCGAGCGGCGCGCCGGAATCGACGATGGGCTGACGGGTCTTGGCGTTGTAGGCCAGGATGCGCAGTTTGGCCGTGCCCATCGCCTTGGCCCGTTCGTAGAAAGCGATCTTCGGAATCGAGATGGGCGAGGGCATCGCCAGGGGGATGGGAGGAATGCCAAGAAAGAGGTCGTTGCGGTCCGTACCGACCGCGCCGCTGGCGACCTCCAGAATTACGTCGGCGTCGTCGGCCTTGTCGACGAATGTGCACCCTGCCCGCATCACGCGCTGGTGCAGCGAAACGAGGACATAGTTTTTGTCGGTGCAGTCGAGGTATTTCTCTTCGACAAACACCTTGGCCCCGCGCATCGGCGCGAAGTTGACTTTGTCGAGCGTGCGATCGACCGCCGTGGAGATGAGCAACTGCTCGACGCCCGTGCGCGCCGTGTCCGATTCCTTCATTGAAGCGCAGCCCGCCTGCCATAGCAGGGCGACACAAGCCGCCAGCCGAAGACTCGCGCGCAAATTTAGTCTCCGCACAACCGCCAGGATTGGTCAGGCAGCCCCAAGCAATCTGCATTATCGGCTGCGCAAGTTCTGACGATGAGCCGGAAGTTGCCGTCGGGGACAACTCCCGCTCGAATGTCAAAAGCTGGGTGGGTTCGACAAACCGGGTAGCGCTGGGCCGCCCCAGGCGGCCAAACGGAGGAAAGGCCGCCGGGCGCGATTGTGGGCGCTCTTCGTAACAGTTTGCTGGTCGCTGCGGCCGTCGTTAGATTTAATGGGCCGTGGGACATACGGCGGGCAGCCAACGTTTACGAGAGGAATCGATCAGCCGCACCGACAAATTTGAACGACGCGTCGGCGTCAGTCTGGAGCTGAAATGCTTCTCACCCTTCGCTGCCCGCGGTGTCAGAAGAAACTGCTCGTCCCCTCGAAGAAGGTCGGCCAGGCTCTCAGTTGCCCTTCGTGCAACGGCCGCTTCACGGCCAAGGTTGTGGCCACCACAGCCGGAGAGAGTCGTCGAACAAGACCAGGCTTAAAGCGGGGGCACCGGCAGCCCAGAAGCAAATCGACGGTTGCCCCATGGCAACCGGGCCTCCCGTTCGACGCGGGGAGAACCAGGACCGCTTCCCGCTTCTCGGACAGCCGCAATGGTTCAAGGATCCGAACCGCGCCGCGTGAAAAACGAAGACCCTGGCTGTGGGGCATTGTCGCTATGGCAGCCATCCTCGCGGTCGCATTTTTTCTCTCACAGCGACGCGATCTACCAACCGCGACTCCCTCCGCAACGAACGTCCGACAAGGGGCGGACAGTGCTTCACCGGTTGAGGACGCTGCCGGGAACCTCAAGTCAGACAAGCCCGAGAAGCCCGCTCTACCCGCCTCGGACGAGGAGAAAACGTTTGCCAACTGGAGCACCTACCATTCAAGGCAGGGAGGCTTCAGCGTGTACATGCCGGATCGAAGGGAAGAGAAACAGAATCTCCGAAGCGAAAGCCTTGGAGTTGATGGCCAGGGTGTGCAGTCGCAGTTCGTCCAGCTTCCGAACACCAGCGATCCGATCGATTCATGGCCCGCGATCGGAGAAGTCGCGCTGCGGGCCATGTGGGTCGACGGCTCGGCTGCTCGCTCCCCGGCTAAGTTGGTTCCTGCTGGTACGACTTCCACGACCGTGAAAATTGGAGACCTTTCGGGTACGGAGTTTGTATCAAAGCAGGGAAACGAGACCCACAAAGTGAGAGTCTTTGCTCAAGGCAGTCGAACCATCGTCCTCACCGCAGCCTTTGTGGGTCGGGATTCGGCAAATGACACCGGCTTGCCGTTCGGTGAGCAGGTCGATCGCTTCCTGAACTCGATACGGCTCGACTCTCAAGCGACCAACCGGTCTGCCATGTCTGTTGTCGGCGGAGCGGGAGACGATGCCAACGGCCGGGACCAGTTTGAAGTTGTCGAGCGCTACGCGCGTGAGCTCGCGGGCGGCGATGCGTCTGAAGAAGTCATCCGAACTCGCGTCAGCGATCTGAAGGCCGCCGCTCGAAGGGCACAGGCATCGCCAGAAGAAGTGCTGGCCCTGCTGAAGAGCGCGAAAGCGGAGGCCGAAGCGACGGGCGTAAGCCCCGATCTGGCGATTCGGGCGGTGACGGGAACGCTGGCTTCAACGGCCCATCGCAACAAGTAAGGAGCGAACCAAAACAAACTCTGCAAGTTGAGCGGCGAGCCGGAGCCTGCCGGGCCGTCTACGCGGCGCCGGGCCGCGCCTAGCAGTCTGTTGAAATATTCGGAAACGCGTCAAAGAGGGTGCAAAAACGCCGTAAAAAGCGATGGTCTTTTCACGGTTTTTGAATATTTCAACAGACTGCTAGGGAGCTCAGCGGCACGCAGACACCTTTTGCTTTTCTGAGCGTCTCGGCCAAACAAGCTCAAACGAGGAGGGTCTCGATTGGCTCGCCTCCCTGGGCGATCTTGTGCGGGCGGGCCAACCGGTCGTAGACCACCATGTCGGGGTCGATCCCCAGACAGCGATAGATGGTGGCGCACACGTCGGCCGGGCGCACCGGGCGGTCGATCGGCACGGCGGCATGCTTGTCCGACGCGCCGTAGATCTGCCCGCCGGCGATTCCCGCTCCCGCCAGAATGGTCGAATAGCAGTGCGTCCAGTGGTCGCGCCCCGCCGTGCGATTTACCACCGGCGTGCGACCGAAGTCGCTGGTCAGCACAACCAGCGTCTCGTCCAGCAGGCCGCTTTCGTCGAGATCTTCCATCAGCGACGAATAAACCAGATCGAGGTGCGGGAGGAAGCGTCCGAGCGTGGCAAAGTTGTGCTCGTGCGTATCCCAGCCAAAGTCCTGCAAGCCGGCGATCGCCGCGTTGTACCAGGTCCAAAGGACGTTCACGAACCGCACCCCCGACGCGTGTCTGGCAAATAACTCTGGCGCGCTGGCTGCGCAAGCTGTAGAACATGGGGAAGGAGTGTTCTGTGTTCTTTCGGCAGAATGGAGCGAGTCATGGATTCGAGTTCTTCGAGGGTGGATCGTGCGGCCTTGCGAGAGCG